>NZ_JBHYJB010000039.1:0-113132 GCF_042740175.1 Streptomyces sp. NPDC059009
CTTCGCTCCGCGAAGACGACGCGCCGCCGCTACGCGGCGGAACACCTGCCGCACTCCGTGCGGCCAATTCCATTGCTCCGCAACGGAATTGATGCTGCGTCACTCCGTGACGCAGGGCTCGAATCGCTCCGCGATTCGGCCAAGCACCAGCAAGGAACCCCCAGGGGGGCCCACGAAATCGCTACAGCGAGGGAATCGGGTGGCAAGAAGCCATCGGTAAGAACCCATCCTGACAAGAGCTGCGGACACGCCGCCCCTTATCACCCAGGGCTCTCAGGCCCTATCGCAGCTTCCCCTGCCCCGAACAGGCCGACATCACGCCCCGTAAAACCCAAACCATTGCCCAACTCCGTTTTCTGAGCGAGCAGTTGAGTGAGGAAGTGAGAAATGCCCCGCATCTCACCGAAAGCAGGGAGCCACGCCTACACGTCCCAATCGACAGCGTCCACGTATGACAGGCACTAGGTAGTGGTCCAACCCAAGCATTAGGTACTCACGTCGATCGCAAGCATCACGGTGCTGCGGAAGCTACCGGCCTCCAGCGCGATCTGCTGTTTGAGCTGGCATACCGCCGCCTAGCCCCCGCCCGTCGAATGCGCCAACATGATCGCGCGCCCAGTCCCGGTAAGTGCGGGCAGGGCGATTGAGGAGTCGGGCCACGGTGTCGTCTGTGTGGGCCTTTTCGCCCCGTCGCCGTCGGTCGGCGCTCTCGATGAGAGCTTCGGCTATCGGCAGCAGATAGCGGGAAACATGGGCGTGGCGAGCCTGTTCGGGGGTGAGTTCCTCGAAGTTCAGCGGCCGGTCGAGGATTTCACTCAGGATGCGGGTCTGTTCGACTGCGCTGACCACTTCGGGGCCGGTGAGCGCGTATGCCTGGCCGATGTGCCTTGGATCGGTCAGGGATTGCACGGCGACATCGGCGATGTCGCGTGGGTCGATGGTGGCGTTGCCTGCGGTTCCGTACAAGTCTCGGACTACTCCTTCCTCTTGGATGGAACGTGCCCAACCGAGGGTGTTGGACATGAATGAGCGCGGCCTCAGTAGTGTCCAGGTCATGCCTGATCCGCGGATGAGCTCTTCATTGACTCGTTGCCACCGAGTGATCAGGTCATTCGCTCTGGGTTCGGTGACCGCGAGCGCCGACAGTTTGACAAGGTGCTGTACGCCTGCGGAGCGGGCCGCTTCCACGAGCCGGATGTCGTGGTCCGGGCAGGTGGGGGCGGCAGTGATGATGAGAGCGGCGTGTACTCCTGTCATGGCAGTGGCCAGACTTGTCGGATCCTCGAAGTTTCCCACCGCGAGTTGAACGGCGGTCGAGGCCGCGAGGGCTGCCACGGCAGCGGGGTCACGGACCAGGATGCGCACGGGGAAGCGGTGCGCAAGCCTCTCAAGTACCAGTCGGCCGACGGTGCCTGTGGCACCGGTGAGCAGGATCATGCGGTGCTGCTGCCTTTGTCCCGGGGGATGGTGTGTCGTAGCGGCTGTGTCTGTGCGTCGACGGAGCGGCGGTTGAGGGCGGCGACGACTCCATCGGGGCGTACCAGGACGGATCGTGACCGGCCTGCTCGCAGGGTCCGCCGTAGTGCTGGCTCCAGGGGAAGGACTACCGAGTGGTCCGGGTGCAGCAGGTCGTGGAGGCTTCCGCCGCCGGGGCGCGGCAGGTTGGGTACGTAACTGCCGAGGGTCAGGCCGGAGCGGTGGCGGGTTGCCGGGTCAGTGGGGTAGACGAGGTCGAGCTGAGCCATGCGTGGTGCCATCAGGCGGTCCAGGAGGCCGTAGCGTTCAGCCACCCGCGCGGTCACGTCGCGGGCTGCTCGTCGCCAGCCGGTGGCTGTCCACAGTCGGGTCTGGCGGTCGGTGTCGGAGACGACCTGGGTGGCTACGTGTCGTCGTTCGCGTGCCCACTGGTCAAGGGTGTCTTGCGGCAGCGTGCCCTTCAGGATGCCGGCGAGGCGCCAGGCTGCCTCGTCGGCGTCCAGGATGCCGGTGTTGATGCCTTGGCCACCGGCAGGGCTGTGCACGTGGGCTGCGTCTCCGGCGAGCAGTACTCGCCCGGTGCGGAATGTGCGGGCGATGCGCCGTTGTATGCCGAAGAAGCCCTGCCCTATGGGCTTTTCGAGGCGTATGGGTACGGGGCAGCGTTCGGCGGCGAGTTCGGCGACCAGGTTGGTGATGTCTTCGTCTGGATTCGGCTGGGCGGGCAGTGTCACGAACGCGCGGAACTGGCTGTTGGGGAGTCCTACTACGACGAGCACGCCGTGTGGGGACATGAAGTAGTGCGCATGGTTCTGTGTCAGTGGGGTGTCCCAGTGGCCGTCGACCAGTCCGAATACTTGGGAGTACGGAGCGCCTTCGAAGGGGGTGCCGATTGCTTCGCGTACGGGGCTGCGGAATCCGTCGCAGCCGAGTGCCCACTGGGCTCGGTGCTGTCCTGTGCTCAGTTCGGCTTCTATGCAGTCCTTTTGCTGGGTGAGGCCGGTGAGTTCGGTGTCGTACTCGACTTCTGCCCCGGCTTCGTGCAGGGCTGTGCGAAGGACGTGTTCCGTATCGCTTTGTGGCAGTGAAATCGGGCCGATGAACCGGCCTTGGTCTGCGGGGAAGTTGATGGTCGCGATCTTGCGCCCATTTGCGTGGTAGGTGAGCGCGACGAGGGGTAGTGCGAGCTCGCGTAGGTGGTCTCCCGCGCCGAGGCGTGTAAGTGCGTCGACGGCGCGTGGCCACAGGGTGATGGCTTTGGCGTGTGGATCGTGCCGGGTGCGTCGCTCGACCAGACGGACGTCTACCCCGCGGCGTGCGAGTGCGGTTGCGGCGACGAGTCCGGTC
The DNA here is from genome assembly GCF_042740175.1 of Streptomyces sp. NPDC059009. NCBI lineage: Bacteria > Bacillati > Actinomycetota > Actinomycetes > Kitasatosporales > Streptomycetaceae > Streptomyces > Streptomyces sp. NPDC059009. Next base: position 2,824 of record NZ_JBHYJB010000039.1, read on the forward strand.
GGTCCGGCACCGACGACAAGTACCTGGCTTTCGCTGTTCATTGGGCGCACCCCGTCTCGCGTATGAAGGACAGCGGTGTGACGTTCCTGCTGGTGGCTTTTCGGCGGGCAGAGTTGTGTGCGTGGAGTGCTGCGTGCATCGGTGGGCCGGTCATTGGTGTTCCGGCTGCCAACAGGGTGCGGCAGGGCTTGCCGTTGATGCTTTTCGCGGTGTCGGTGTCGAGCTCAAGGCTGGCGTTCATATGAGTCCTTCATCCGTCGTGCGCCGTCTGGGAGGTGGTACGCCGAGCGATGCGGTGGGGACAGGTCAAGTTGAACGGGGGTATCGGCCGGTGTGGTTTCTACGGGTCCTTGAGTGCTGCCGGTTGCCGGATGAGCTGACACGGCCAGGCGGGGCTTGCCACTTGTGAGGGGAGTGGACCGGCTGGGTTGTTAGGTGGTGTCACTGTGGTCGCGGCGAAGCCACTGGAGGATGCCGGTCGCGACAAGGCAGCCTTGTCGACTGCGTTCTCCGCTGTGTCCTTTTGGCTACGCGGGTGAGATGCCCGTCGGGCACGCGTGGTCGTCGTGCGATTCCTCATGCGATGGGGAGAGCACGCCGCCGGAGACGAGCCAGTCATACCAGGAAGTATACCGGTCCAGCTGTTTTTTTGAGGTGTCTGAGATTACTTCGTGTGCGCCGCCAACCTTGGCGTCGGCGCATATTCCAGACGCTGATGCAGTCTGCACTCTGAGCATCAGCTGATTCAGAACTGCCGGAGCAGACAAGGGTGTCCAGCGCCCAAAGGCGCTGGACACCCACGCTACTGCGCGCTGACCACAGAGTCTCCCGTTGCATGCGGCCGTCCGGCAGGCAGAGGTTAGCCAGTGCTGCTGTCCGTGTTCTCTTGTTGCACCAGGGCGTGGTCGAGGAGGTTCTGGAATGCCTGAGCATCCTTGTGTCGGGCTTGGTCGAGGAGGAGCTGCAGCATCGTGAAGTAGGGGCCGTCCTCCATCTTTCGCCCCAGGTGTCTGGCAAGGAAGGAGCCGTCGTCGTAAGGCAGCCGGGGAGGTTGCGGCTGTTCCGGAAGGTCGGCCTCAGGGGTGCGTTGGCGGTTTACCGCGGTAAACCGCTGCTGGTTCGCCTCGGTGGGCTGCGGTGCGATCGACTCGGTTGCCTGTTGTGCGGGCGGGTCGGTGGGCTGCTGCTGGTTTACCGCGGTAAATCGAGCGTCGTCAGGGGGTGCAGCGGTGTCCTTCTTCGGCTTACGAGATCGAGGCATCGCCTGCACTTCGGCGCGACGGGCGAGTTCGGCCTGCCAGGCAGTGGCTTGTTCGGCGTGGGGCAGGCCCGCGATGTCGCGGCCGATGCGGACGGACATTTCTCCGCTGCTGATGAGCTGCTGGAGTTCTAGCGTGAGCTTGAGGAGCTTGCGTTGGTTGCTGACCCAGGGCTTGGACTTGTTGTAATGCTCGGCGACTTTGTCCGCTCCCCCGAGCTCGGCGACCATCGTTTCGATGCCCAGGGCTCGTTCGATGGGGTCGAGGTCTTCGCGGTCGTTGTTCTCGGAGAGGATCGCGTCGAGGAAGTCCGCGCGGGACTTGGCGATGTCGTCGTCGACGACCACTTCGAGGGTGGTGAGTCCTGCGGCGAGGGAGCCTCGGTAGCGGCGTTCGCCGTTGGCGATGACGTACTGGGCGCTGCCGAGGTTGTTCTCCTCGTCTTCCCAGAGTGCGAGGTATGCGGCGCGGGTGACGGCCACGGCCGGTTGGAGTTGCTTCTTCTGGAGTTTGAGGCCGAACTCGCGGAGGTCTTCCTCGGTGCCGAAGTTGCGCCGCGGGTTGAAGCGGGTGGGGACGAGATGTTCGAGAGGCAGGGTGCGTAGGCGTGCGTCGGGGGCGCCGGCCGTGGGGGCGCCGGCGGTGGCGGCTACGGCTTGGCGTCGTGCGCTGACTCCTGTGCGGGTGCGTCCGAAGGAGGCGCCGGTGCCGAGTTGGTCGGCGACGGTGCCGCTCATGAGATCTCCCTTGCGAGGGCACGCATAGTCACTGACTGTTCTCCGCGTGGTGCGAAGGAGAGGAGCGGTTGCTTGAGGCGGACGGCCTTGCGTTGATCGGTGAGGTCACCGATGACCGCGACGACACGGGGGTCCTTGATGGCGACCCATGCCTCCAGGGACGAGGTGGCGATGAACCCTCGGCGGGGGTCGTAGAGGTTGACGACGATGCCGAGGTAGTCGATTTCGATGCCCATGTCGTCGCGCAGGTCTTCGATCTGGGTGACGAGGAGGTCGTAGGCGTCGGCGCTGCTGTCTTCGGCCTGGACGACGATGAGCGGGCCGGAGTTGCCTGGAGGCTCGTCCTCGCGGCGGCGGCCGTAGTAGATCGCAGTGTCCATGCTGAGGCCGAGGCTGGGCGGGCAGTCCACGATGATCTCGTCGTAGAACGGCTCGAGGGGAGCGAGGGCGCGCTCGAGTGCTGCTTCGCGGAAGCGGACTTGGGAGAGAGCGACGTCCAGGAGGAAGCCGTCCTGGCAGCCGGGCAGGAGGTCGAGACGGTCGCCGTATCGCTCGTCGGTGATGGTGACGACGAGGTCGCGGAGGCTGCCCTTGGCCTGGCCGGTCATGTGCTTGCTGAGGCTTTCGGTCTCCCCGTCCATGGGGATCTCGTCCTGCCCGAGCTGTTTGGTGAGGTGGCGCTGGGGGTCGAAGTCGACGAGCAGGACGCGTCGTCCGAGGCCGGGGAGGTCTTCGACTTCGAGGGGGTTGTCGTCGGGTCCGGGTGTGTCGGTGAGCTGCGCGGCGAGGTGCTTGGAGATACGTACGGGGTGCAGGGCGTCGTGGTCTTCGGCGAGGGCTGCGCCGAGGCCGGCGGTGACGGCGGTCTTGCCGACGCCGCCCTTCTGGTTGCAGACGATGCGACGCCTGGGGTGCTTGGTCCGCTGCATGGTGGGGGCGGGATTCTTCTCTAGCCAGAGCTGTACTGACTGGGCTAGCCCTTGGATGAGAGAGGTCTGTCGGTCCGCCGCCGTCTGCCGGAAGGTGTCCCATTGGCCTTCGGGGAGGAAGGTGGAGAAGGACGCGGCGCCGGATGTATCGATGTTTCCGGGGGCGGAGGCGAGGGCGTTCCAGGCGTCGATGCCTTGCTCTACGGCTGTTTGGATCTCGATGCCGTGCTGGGCGGCTCGTACTTTGAGGTCCTGCCGGAGCCAGGTCGGCAGCTTGGAGACAATCTTCTCGCGGTCGTTGGCGGTGTCTTGAGAACTCACGTCGGACACCTTACTAACGAATCTCTGCCCTCTGTGCTTCGACACGTTAGATTCAACTTGCTTCCGTTGGAGCTCGATCGAGCGCTCCGCAGGGGGCCGGAGGTCGGCCTAGGGGCGCTTGAAGGGGTGGCCAGGATTAGGGATCCGACTCTCCGCCCAGCAGGGCACTAGCTCTCTGACCTGCAAATATAACGATGCATAGTGTCATGTCTGCATGGATATATAGCTTCTCCAGTAGCGCTAGTGATGTTGATTCTCAAGTGACTAGACATGAACCGATAGAAGGTTTGACGTCCGTAGCTAGTCATAGTCTGATGGTTACAACGTTTCATGCATGGTTAGTTGCAGTGCTGTTGCTAGCTAGCTGTCTAGCTTGCTAACTAGCGATGCATCTAGTCACCTGACGAGTCCTCCAACGAACGCCCTTACTTACGAGCCATGTTGCTCGCTGACCGCGTTACTGACGTACGGCGTTCCCCACGTACGCGCGAACTGACGAGCGGACCAGCGGACGTACTGACGTACTGCCTTGCACGCTGACTGCCCAGCTGTCTTGCTCGCTGCTCGCCGGACGGACGGACGGACAGACGTGTGTGCGGACGAGCGAGCGACGTGCCGAGGTGTCGAGGCATCCAGCTGTCGGTCTAGAGCTCGGCCCGACGATGAGGCACCATCGAGGCGAGGAAGTGCACGTGAGGCGGGGGTGTCTTGGCGAGTCTCCCTCTGCGGGCCGGGCGTTCCTGTTATCGTCATGCGTGATCGATCCGCCTGTCACTAGATCCACAGCCGGTGCCCTCCATCGCATTTGGGAAGGTCAGGCCGATAAAACCGCCTCCTCTCCTGCTGGTTGGCGTGGAATCTCCGGCGAACGACCTGGTGTCACGCGGCGAAACGTAGTGAACGTAGGCCGCGAGCCAAGCGCGCAGAGAGGCGGAACAAGCGATGAAGGTCATTGCCGTCGCAACCCAGAAGGGAGGGGTCGGCAAGACCAGCACCACCGTCAATCTCGGTGCGGGGCTTGCGCTGTCGGGTGCGCGGGTCCTGGTCGTCGACCTCGACCCACAGGCCCAGGCCGGGACGGCCCTCGGTGTGAACCTGGCGGGGGAGAACCAACTCGCGCGTTCCCTGGGGTGGGTGCTGCAGGCACGTATCCAGGGGATGCGGATGGATCTGCCGTCGGTGTGGTTCGACCGCAGCGAGCTCCTGGCCGAGTGGGAGGACGCCGGGTCGCTGCATCTGCTGGCCTGTGAGGAGTCGACCATGACGGCGGCTCAGGACCTCATCCATAAGAAGGGGTACCAGTCGACGCCGGTGCTCCGCCGGATGCTGCTCGACGCTGCCGATCACTTCGACTTCGCCGTCATCGACACACCGCCGGCGGTCTCTTCGCTGTCGGCGACCGCGCTGGCGGCCGCGGACTTTGTCATCACTGTGTGCGTTCCCGAGTACCCGGCGCTCAAGGGCGCGGCGGCGACCCGGGGCACGGTCCGCTATGTCAAGGACCGCACCGGTGGCGAGTGCGACCCCCAGTATCTGGGTGCTGTGCTCAATCGTTCGAACCCGCCGTCGAAGTGGAAGTCCCAGGAGGTGAACATCCGCAACGGCATGCTCGAGGCGGGCCTGCACCCCTTCAGCACCGACATCCGCATCGACAACCGCATCTCGGACTCCTTCGCCTACGGGGTTCCGGCCGCGGTCCGGTACGCGAGCCACTCTCCCGGCAAGCTGTACGGGCAGTTGATGATGCAGATCCTCGAGCGGATGCAGCAACCGATCGAGAAGTGGGACACCCCCGAGCACATCGAGCTGACGGGTGCGCCCGTTGAGTAACTCCGCGAAGCCGTCGCCGCGCGGCAAGCCCAAGAAGAAGGCCCCCAATCACTTCAAGGCCGGGGGAGCCGCCTTGATCGAAGGGCTGATCGAAGGCGCCGACACGGTGGCCGGTCGATCGTTCCTCGGTGGGGGAGCGGTCCCGACGGAACCCGAAGTGGAAGTCCCGGCGCCCTCTCAGGACTTCGAGGCCAAGGCGGCAGAGGTGCCGTCGGCCGAGTCGGGCGAGGCGGCCGTGCCGCAGCAAGCCCGCGAGGCCAAGGCGCCCGCCGCTCCAGCTCCCGCTTCCGCCACGGCTGCCGAGCCGGAGCCTGCGCTGGCCGAGAAACCCCGGCCAGCCCCTCGTACGCCTCGAACCCGTGAATCACGCGCCGCCCGCAAAACGGCGGCCGCGCCGAGCTCACCGGCCGCCCCGGTCGTCGAGCCCGTGCCCGAAGCGGTCCCAGCGGTGCGTTCCGAGGGCGACTCGACGGGTGAGGAGTCGGAGGAGGCTGTGCGGCGGTGGGCGCATGACGCGCTGCACCAGAGCTTCGCCGAGGCCAAGATCCATTCGGAGCGGTGGCGGAGCCATGGTTTCCGGATCGAGCCGGAGGTGCTCGCGCTGCTCAAGGAGCGCATCAAGGCGGACCGGCGGTCGTCGGGCAACGCGATGCTGGGCCAGGGGCACTATCTCGATGCGGCTCTGCGGCACGTGCCGCACAACGTCAGCGAACAGATCGCCATGGCGCAGGAGTTCCTGGACGAGCGGATGGGCTTCGTCGAGCCGGGCAAGCAGTCCACCTATCGGGTGGGGGAGCGAACGTACGCGCTGGTGTCGACACTCAATCAGGGGCTTCAGGAGGCCGATTACGGGCGTCGCGGGCTGTATGTGGTTTCGGCCGCTTTGGAGCGGTTTCTCCAAGCGCTCGACGCGGAAGGGGAATTGCTCCGACCGGTTCGTCGGGGTCGCACGGGAAGTTCTGCGGTCGAGTAGGAGTACTGCGGGCGCCTCGTGAGAGGGCCCGTGAGGGAGCAGAGGGGCGTGACCAGCCGTCAGGCGCTGGCCACGCCCCTCTTCTGAGCTGCGGGTTGTTGCGATGAGTGCAGTGATGAATGTTGCGCTGGTGCTAGCTGCCTGACTAACGATCTGACTAGCTATGCATGTACCTAGCTGTCGAACTAGCTGCGTGACACTAGACCCAATGGGGAAACGATTCGTCATGAATCGCCCCTCTGGCAAGATGATGGGTGCTCAAATACGGGCGTAGCGGGGGACCGTGACTAGATTGGCGACACGCGCGTTTCTAGTGACACCGCAGTGGGTGTGCGCCGAATGCGCTACGGTGTGCAGCACGATCAACACATTTGCGCCTCGGGAGAGGGAACTGATGTCTGGAGTGAGCAAGCAGCTCAGCACCAGCGCCGTCGCAGTCGCGGCCGGCCTGAGTGAGTCGTGGGCGTGGAAGGCGCGCGACCAAGGCATCCTTTACGAACCTCACTTCGAGGACTCGGTCGTCGCGCTGCGCGTGTACGCCTTCGTCACGCAGATCGCCTGGCCCGGCAAGCGGCGGGCTCGCAGCGCGCGCCAGGACCTGGAGCTGTGGCAGTCCACTGCCGTGGAGGCCGCGCGCCAGGCCGCGTCCGATCCCAACACGACGCCCGACACCGCTCTGTGGGTGCTCGAGGACTCGATCCACCTGGTCACGACCCCGGCCGAGCGCGCCGCCTTCGATCTGGAGCATCTCAACGGCCGCGCCGCCTTCCGTGTCCCGGTCGGGCTGTGGGTCTCCGAGCTGCCCGATGCCATAGCGGGGCTTCCTGATCGCAGCCGGGCGCGTACCAAGCGCACGGCTGCCGCGAAGCCCGCCGCCTGAACGCAACGACCAGCTCCGTGCGTTGACTTGTCCCCCCGCGGAGTCCGGACAACGAAAAAGTGGTCCGGGGTTGGGCCCCCGGACCACTCAAGTCGAGCGACACCGAACGGTGCCGCTAGCGAGGAGGGAAGCTCATCGTCGGCCGTCCGTAGCGCACCGAGCTCATTTCATTGCCTCCCCAGGCCGAGCAGAGGTGCGGTGCGACTGATCGGCACCAACCAACGATGACCAAACACTCCTCATAAGCTGCGGCGCCCGAACCGACCAACTCACTCGCCAGAGAACATCAGTCGCTTCGATGTGCCGCCCCTACTTCCCTACATAGAGCTCCCTTCGCATAGCCGGAGCCCTCTACATAGTTGGAGCACATCATAGCTGCCCTCATGAGGGCTGGTTTCGTGTTGCCTCAAATCGGCATCAACGCGTCACTTCACGCCCACAAAACCAGCCAGAAACGCCACCATTCCGTCTATTTCGCACCACGATCCGCGAGGGGAAGCGATCACTTCCAGCCCGCTCCTCGCACGAAGCGGAACTTCCGCGTCAGCCACGGGGCGCTCTGTTCCTTCTTGCCCCGTGGCGGCTCGGTGACACCCGCGGTGGTTCTCCGGTGAGTACCGCCCAGGCCCTCGCGGCCTCCGCCTCGGGCTTCTCTCCGTCGCCGCGGTTGCGGCCCGTGACGTCCGGTCCGGCCGGGGAAGCCGTAGAGACGCCCAACACGCCTGGAAACCCTCTGCAGTTGGGCCGCAGGACCCGGGAGCGACTACAGGCAGCGATCGAGGCGCTCCTCGGGGATCCCTCGCTGGCCGGTCTCTCGGACGCCGCGCGGCTGTCCGCTGTGGTGCTGTTCGCCAAGGCTCAGGCGGCCAACTGTCGTACGCGTATCCGGGCGGCCGAGCTGGGCCGGTGGATCGGGGTGTCCGAGTCGACGATCGACCATGCGGTGCTGCCCGCACTGCGTGCGTCAACCTGCGTACAGACCAGACGAGTGAAAGACCGGACGGGTTTTGTCGTGGGGCTGGAGTGCGTCGTGATGCCTTTCTGGCGCGCTCGGCGTGACGCGACGACAGGAGGGGCAGAGGCGACAGGGGCAGGAGCGGTGGCGGGGCATCTGCTGGCGCTGTCGCGCAAGGAGCTGGCGACGCTGCTGCGCCTGTGCGAGGCGCTGTTCGGGCCGGGGTGGGCGCCGGTGGGCCGTGTCCCGACGGCGCCGGGGCTGTTGGCGGAGCGCCGGGGGAGGGGTGCCGCGACGGATCGGCTCGCCCTGCTGCTGATGGTGCTGCGCACTCGCGCGGACGGCTCGCTGCGGTTGTGCGGCGGTTCGGTGGACAAGCGGCGTGGCAGGCCCGCGGCGACCGTGGCACGGCTGCTGGGGTGTTCGGCCTCGGCCGGGGCCAAGGTCCTGGACCGGCTGCGGGAGTTCGGTGTGGTCGACGTCGTCCGCAAGGACGTCGCTTCGGGCCTGAATGGGGCGAGCCGGGTGCGGGTGGCCGCGGTGGCGGCGGCCCACAGACGGGATCCGGACGCTCTCGCCGCCGTGCCCGTGCCGCGTCGTGCACCGGGTCCTGAGCGTTCAACTGCCGTGTGCGACCACCCTGTTGCTGACCTTGGGGACCAGGGGCCGGAGAGTGCGCAGAGCAGCCAGGTCAGGGACGGCAGGGAGGCCGGGGGGGCCGGGATTTCAGAACTCTCCGGTACTGCGCTGCTCCACACCAATCACTCCCCGGTGGTTTCTGCATCAGATGAACCCCCCGCTGAGATCTTGGTTTCCGGCGAAGCCGTTGGGGTGGCTGAGGACCACGGCCGGGACGCGCGCGCGTACGCGAGGGATGAGTTCCGCGAAGAGCCTCGGCTGCGGCCCGGTGCGGCCGGACGGGGAGACGCGCTGCGCGCGGAGAGCAGCAGCAGACGGTACCGGGACGATGTCGCGGTGCGACGGGACGTACGCGAGGTGCTCGAGGTGGTGTCGCCGCTGCTCGGTAGGTTGTTGCCCCAGCAGATGATCACGGTCCGGGCAGCGGTCGGTGCCGTGCTCAGGGCCATGTCGGTGCGGGAGTTGAGTGCTCACCTCGAGGCGCGGTTCGCGCCGATGTCGGTGGCCTGGGACCCGGGTCGGCCGGACGATCCAGGGGTGATCGCCCGGCCCATGGCCTGGCTGATGTCGCAGCTTCCGCAGGTGACGCTCTGTCCTCGGTGCGATCGGACGTTCCATGGGTCGCGGAAGGGCAAGCAGCTGTGTCCGGCGTGTGCGGGGACGCCTCGGCGGGGGGAGTGCGCGGGGTGCGGGCGTGAGGAGGCGTTGGGGGACGGGCTGCGGTGTGCGGGGTGCCGGGCCGGGGCGTCGGTGGTGCGTGGTGGGTGCACCGGCTGTCGTACGGGGGAGGGGGTCAGTGCTCGTACGTGGTTCTGTGGTCCCTGCGAGGAGGGGGCGCGGGCCCGGCACGGGGAGGAGCTGGGGCGGCTCAATGCGGATGGGCAGGCGTTGTGGCTGCGGTTGTTGCGGGGCTCGGACCGCGAGCGGGAGCAGCCTCGGGCGAGGGTTTCCGGGAGGGGTGAGGGGTGGTCGCGGCGTCTGAGGGAGCTTGCTGCGCGGCCGCTGCCGGAAGACGAGGCGGTGGGGGAGCAGGGTCTGAACGGAGGAGGGCTGCGGCTCGGCTCCGGACCGGGGGCGTTCACGGTGCCACCACGTACTTGGTCGGCTGACGGAGGCACGGCCGGGCGCACCGGCAGGCCGTCGGCCCGAGTGAGTCGTCGTGCGGCGTCCCGGTGAGGTGCCGCACGACGGTCAACGGACGTGTCCGGGTACAGGGTGTTCCCGGGCCGCTGATGAGCCGCGATCCTGCCGGGGCGGAGCTTCGGGGGTGGTGCGCCCACGTGGTGATGAACGGGCGTCGGCTCCGAAGCGTTCACTGTCACTGCCTGTATCGCAGCCAAGTCTGCTGTCCCACAGGGGAGTTCAGGGTGCTGAGCTCTCGCCGCACCGGTCAGTACGCCTGCTCAAGAATCTCGATCACGTCTGCCGTGCCCTGGACGGGGCGGGGATTGTTGGCGACGACGAAGTCCTGCATGGCGTCGCGGGCGATGAGTGGGAAGTCGTCCGGTGTGACGCCGACTTCGCGGAGAGTCGTCGGGAGCCCGAGCGACCCGATGAACTGCCGGACGATGCCGGACGCGCCGTCCTGGGGCACGGGGACTCCCATCGAGTCTGCCATGACCCGGGCGATGTGAGTCTGCTGCTCCTGGGTGCACTCGTAGTTGTAGGCGAGGACGGTCGGGAGCATCACGCAGGACGTCACGCCATGTGGGATGCCGTGCCGGGCGCCCAGTTGGTGGCCGATGCCGTGGCTCAGTCCGACGAACACCTGGGTGATTCCGAAGGCTGACTGCCAGGCTCCCATCTGGCACTCGCCCGCCGCGTGCGTGTCGGATGCGTCGGATGCCGAGATCGGCAGGTACGTCGCCAGGCGCCGCAGGCCGTCCGTGCACAGCGCATCGGTCACCGGCTGCGCCCGCGTGGAGCACAGGGACTCGATGCAGTGGTCGACCGCCCGCATGCCCGTGGCCGCCCAGAGCTGACGTGGAGTGAACTGCTGCAGCTCGGAGTCGTGGATGACCACTTCCGGCATCAGGGCATTGTCCAGGTAGAGGTTCTTGACCAGGTCCACTGTGTCGGTGACCGCGGTGATGTGGGTGAACTCGGCCGCCGAGAGCGTCGTGCTCACCACTACCTGGGGCAGCCCTTCGCCGGTCATCGACGGGATCTCGAGCTGGTCCGGGTAGGTGAACTTCACTGCGTACTTCAGTAGTGCCTCACGGGTGGTCACCTTCTCCGTGAGGCACAGGTTGACTGCCTTGGCGATGTCGATGGGGCTGCCGCCGCCCACGGCGAGGAAGCCGTCCACCCCTGCCTCGCGGGCCTGCGCAGCAGCGTCGAGGACGACCTGCTCGGGCGCGTGCGGCTCGCTGCCGGTGAAGACGACGGCTATGCGGTCGCCGAGTTGGGCACGGAGGCGGCTCTCGATGTCGCTCGCGCGGCCCAGGCTCGCCGAGAGGACCAGGAAGATCCTGGTCATGCCGAGTCGCTCGCACTCGGCTCCGGCCTGGTCCACGGTGCCGGCTCCGTAGATCATGCTCTCCATCGGCAGCATGTCGAAGCGGCCGGAGAGCGGCTGGTGTTCACTCATCGTTTCTCCTGTCGAGGGTGGGGCGGACGCTGAAGGGCTGGGCGCAGGGGCGGGTCGGGTGCGGATGGCGGGGAACAGCCAATCACGCGGCTTTGTCCAGCCTGCGTAGCGGGGAAGCGGATAACTCGGCGGTGCCTCGGGCGAGTTGGGCGCGGGGGACCGGCAGATCTCATGCGCCTTGGGCCGTCGGAGGGCGTCTTTGCCGGAGGGCGGGCCGTGTCGCTCGTGCGGGACTGCCAGGAGTCCTGAATGAGGATGTGAAAGACATTGAAACGAACCGGGTGTGCGGTATATTTTTGCCTCGGTCGCCGGATTACTGAGCGATCGGGATGGCTGGATCCTCCTTGCCGGGGAGGACCTTCCTGAGGGAAAGGTTCGTCATGTGCGCCACTGCTGACTCGCCGGTCCCGGCCGCGGTGCTTGGTCAGGACGATGTGTCAGAAGCCCTCATGGTGGTGCGCCGTGGGACCCATCACTTCACTGTGTCCGGGCTGTGGCCGCGGGCCGACGAGCTCTGCTCCGCCGATCCGGATGGTCCGCGCGACCTGCTGCTCTTCCTCGAGACGGCGCAGCGGGCGGGGCGGGTCATCGCGCAGCGGCACTACCGTCTGCCGCCGCACCATCTGCTGGCGCTGCGGCACATCCAGATCGAGGACGAGCACCCCGAGCTTCCGCCGCATGTCGCAGGGCCGGTGCCGGTGGGGCTTGATGTCTCCGTTGCCGCACCCGCCGCCGCATCTCAGTCCTGGCGCCAGCTGAGCATGAGTACGGTTCTGCTGGCCGGCGGGGTGCGCCGGGGGCGGGTGCGGCTGCGGTGGGAGGCCATGAGTGCCCAGCGCTACCGGGCACTTCGGCGGCGTGAGCGCACGGCCCGGGACCGGGGTGGCCGCGCCGGGGAGGGGGCGGCGCAGTGCTCCCTGACGCCGCTGCGGCCCGCCGAGGTGGGGCGGCGGCGTTCCCGGGATGTGCTGCTGGCCGCCCCGCACGGTGATGTGAGCAATACCTGGCGACTGCGTCTGGACGCCGCCGGGCGTGACCGTACGGCCGTCGGCGGACGCGATCACATACCCGAGCGGCTGTTGCTCGACGCGCTGCGGCAGGCCGCGCATGCCGCCGAGGACCGGAAGGCGCATGTCGGCGGGCTGGATGTCAGCTTTACGGGGTTCGCCGCACGGGACGTGCCCACCGTCGTCGAGGTCGTTCCCGGGGGCCGCACCTTGCTGGTTCGGCAGCGTGAGCGGACGGTGGCCAGCGCGGTCTTCCGCAGTCGAGCGGGGCGTGGGAACTGATGGACGGTCGTGGGCCGTTGGGGAGTCGGGGCGCATTGTGCCCGACGCCGTTGCGGAACGTGGGGGAGCGATCGGCGATGGGGGATCCGACTTTGTACGGGCTTCGCGGGACGCTGTGCGGAATGCCGAGCCGTCCGACAGCGCACATGACGAAGGACTGCCCGGATCCTTTCCCGTGCCCGGAGAAGTGGCACGGACCGCGATCCTGGCAGTCCTGGGTCGTCGCGCGGCGGCTGCCGCGGCACGGCACTACGGGTCTCTCAGGGTGCGGACAATGTGCCCGATACCTGAGAAGCGAATACCTGCTGGTTGTTCTGATGCCCCGTCACATGGACACTCAGGACACCCGATTGCTGGACCGGCAGCGGAGTCGCCTCGATGGAGCAGGGGCTTTCGAACTCGACGTAACGGAAGAAGTCCGTGGACATCGAGGTCGGGGTCAGCGAGAAGCCGGGTGCGAGCAGGCCGTAGGCAGCCTGGCGAGCGGCCTCGACCAGGACCATGCCGGGGATGTGGTCGCCCCCGTGGTCGAACAGGATGGGGTGACGGGGATCGGGGTTCAGCAGCCACTGATTGGGCGCGTTCGTCGGATCGAGCACCACGTCGCGGTACAGCACGCGGCCGAACGCGGAGGGGTCCACATAAGCGGAGTTCCGGTCATGGTCCGTGCTGAGAGCCCCGGCGGAGGACGAGCCGCGCAGTCGTCGGTACGTCGTATCCGAGACACATGTGGTGCGGGTGCTGCCGGTGGCGGCGAGCTGTCCGTCACGCCAGACCGTGGCCTCAAGGGTGAACTCGGAGACCTTGCTTCCCCGCTTCACCAGGTTTGTGCAGACCACGTCCAGTGTGAGGTCGGTGGGCGCCGATCCGATGATGAGCTGCTCCGTGTGCACCGCGAAAGTCAGCTCCCACAGCACGAAGTGGTAGCCCAGCGGCACTCCGAAGTCCGAGTGGCCGAGGAACAGGGTGACCTGACGCAACGTTTCGCCTATCTGCGTCGGGTCATGTCGGCGGCCGTCGGAACTGTTGAAGAACGTATGGGCACGGGGCAGCTGCGCAGTGAGTGAGAACCGAGTGTCGTCGATCTTCTCGCAGCTGGTCAGGAAGACCTCCGCCAGGGACGCACGGTGCACGTACTCCCTGGGAACCGTGGTCGTCAGCCGAGGGAGATCTCCGAGCGCCGTAGCGCTGCGGGCCCCCTTGGGCGTATCGATCCGGTGGGACTCTTCCTTCTTAACCACTAACAAGGTCATGGACCTCTCCCCCAGGAGGTGGGCTGGAAGCTAGGCTAATAAGATACATACCCACCGGTTTGATTTACAAGGCTCAAGAGGGGCATCAAAAAACCAACTCGCTGGTTTAGCATCGGATCCGTTTGACCCGTACGTCGGCAGGGGTGATGCGACCCCTAGTCCACCGGGAGATCGCCGATGATCCACCAGCGGTGCCTCTACACCCTCGATTCGGTCGGCCGAGCCCCTCGTGCCGACGCGGCGCTCCCTGCACTGGGTCCGGTGGCCGTGACGGACATCGGCCTGGTCCGAGGGCTGTCAGGGCTGCTGATCGAGCACCCGGTCTCCGAGGGCACGTACCGGCACGGGCCGTTGGTGTCGGTGCGCAGCATCCAGAAGTGCAGCCACCTGTGCGAGCCCGGCACCGCGTTCATCGTTCGCCTCGCGGCCGCGAGGCAATCCGTGGTGGTGCGCCTCGCCGGTCAACTGCTCGACCGTCTCGTCGCCTTTGCGCCGGGTTCACCCGGCGATGCGGACAGAGAGTCCGGCCGCCCTGGGCGACTGCGCCCGGTCCGGGACGCGGCCAGGAACGCCACGGCCGCCTCACTCGCCCACCCGGCTCGAGGGCACAGCCTGATGCGGGCGCGCAGGCTTCCGTCCGGAAGATGCAGAGATTGGAATCCACCGTTCCATCCTGTTTTCATTGGCGGATTCCATAACCGCAATAGCCAACAAAAGGGGCAGATAGGTCAAGTCGGTGTTATCGCTGCATGGAAACGTTGGGAAGATACAGCTAAACTACGTCCCATGCGGTTTCTTTTGTCTTCTTGTCCGCGTGAGAGTTCGCCCAACTGAAGGGAGGGTCCGATGGCCCAGCAGGAGCGCGCGATCCGGACTCGCCGGGCTGTACTGAACGCGGCAGCCCTGGCGTTCTCGGAGACGGGGTACGCCAACACGACGGTTGCCCAGATCCTCAAACTCGCCGACGTGACCAAGGGTGCCCTCTATTTTCACTTCGATTCGAAGGAAGCCCTGGCCAAGGGAGTGCTCGACGAGCAGATCGCCAAGGATCTGCCGCCGCAGGAGCTCAAGCTGCAGGAGTGGATCGACATCGGCATGGTGTTGGCCTACCAGCTCGTGCACGACCCGATCCTGCGCGCCGGCGCTCGGCTTGTCTCAGACCCCGAAGGGCGTGCGCGCTACGGCACCACGTGGCCCCAGTGGGTCGACCTCTTCGCCGAGGTGCTCACCGAGGCCCAGGAGCGTGGCGAGGTGCTGCCGCACGTGAACACGCGGGAGACCGCGGAGTTCTGTGTCGGCGCGTACCACGGGAACCAGATGTACTCGCACTTCGCCTCGCACTGGGAGGACATGGAGGAACGCGCCTCCGTGCTCTACAAGCACGTGCTGCCGGGCATCACGGCGCCCGCCATTCTGCCGCGCCTCGACACCTCCGCCGACCGAGGAGCCCGTATCTTCGCCGAGGCCGAGCGCGAGTCCGAGGAAGCCGAACTGGCAGCCGCCGGCTGACCTGGTGCGGCGCGATGTGCCCACACGGCGGCGGCTGAGTCGGCGAGCCGGGAGTCTTCCCCGGCTGTCGCGGCCGTCGCTGCGTTTCGCATGCCCTCTTCCCTGTCGTCGGAGGGGCGTCGCGTCCTCCGCGTCCGGCCGTGTCCTCCCGCTCAGGTGGCGGATGTTGCGGTTGATTCCCGGGGTCCTTTTCGCGTCGTGATGCTTACGGAGTCATGCGTGCCGTCTGCTGGGGCGAGACGGCCGAGGTCCATCATACATAGAAACCAGCTCTGCGGTTTGTTATGCTGTCCGGCGACATGAGGGCAGCCCGGCTCACCCAGCGGTGTCCGACCTCCGGACGAGCGAGAAAGCGGCCGGAGGTCGCCCGTAACGTGGGCGTGGGCGCGCGGTCGGCGGAGGCAACTGCACGGGATGGGTCATCCATCGGCCGGGGGCGCGATGGGGGAACTGTTCGGTCGTGGTCCGACGTGCCCGCTCCGAGCGTCAAGTTGAACGTGACGAGGCCCGACGGTATCCCCATCGCTTAGACGGAGCGCCCCTTGATGGCCAAACAGGAACGCGCGGTACGCACGCGCAATGCCTTGATCGAATCCGCTGCCGAGTTGTTCGATCGGGACGGATTCGAAGTGGCGTCCCTGGCCACGATCAGCGCTCGGGCCGGGGTCAGCAACGGCGCGCTGCACTTCCACTTCTCCAGCAAGGCGGCCCTGGCCGACGCGGTCGCGCAGGCGGCGGCCGAGCGGCTGCGCCAGATCATGGCCCAGGACACCGAGGGCGCGCTGCAGGCTCTGATCGACGCCACGCACGACCTGATCCGGGGCCTGAGCCAGGACGTCGTCCTGCGGGCCGGGTTCGATCTGTCCGACAACATCGAGCAGCCCCGGCCCGGTGAGGACCTGCGCCGCACCTGGCAGAGCTGGGTGGAGGACGTGCTCGCCCGCGCCGACGGCGAAGGCGCCCTGGCGAGCGGGGTCTCCGCGGAGGATGTGGTGACCGCCGTGGTGGCTGCCACCGTCGGATTCGAGACGTTGGGGAGTCAGGATGAGCGGTGGCTCTCGCACGCCACTCTCACGCGGTTCTGGGCGCTGATGCTGCCGAGGCTTGTGGAGGCGTCGTCGCTCGATGTGCTCGTGGCTGCCGGTACCCGGAGCAGCGGAGTTCACTGAGGGATCGTCAAGTCCCTTTTCCCGAGCCGCCGTTCGGCCCGGCCCCCGACACACCACGCCGAGGGGGCCGGCCGAACGGCTCTGTCCGTTTCCGGGGCAGGGGAGGGCAGGGGGGGGAGAGAGAGAGTCAGGGCCGCTGTTCTTGTTCCGGCACCGTTCCGTCGGGACCGGGCTGTGGGAGGCCCGGGTCGAGGGTGCGCAGGGCCTCTGCGGAGGCCAGGCACGGGAGCATCAGGCGCCAGAATGACGTGATTGCCTCGGGGGCCAGCCATTCTTTGTTGCGGCGGCCGAGGACTTCGAAGCCGGTGGTCGCCGCCACGATCGTGGCGACCATGTCGGGGCGGTCGACGCCCTCGGCGAGCAGGTCCTGGCCGGCGGCCTCGTCGAGCAGCCGGTGGACGCAACCCTCCCACTCCTTGCGGAGGTTGAGCCCCGGCCCGTAGGACGCGTCGCCGCTGAGGCGGAAGCCCGCCCGCGCTACGACGTCCCGGCGGAGGCGGTCCGCCAGGGCGTGCGAGGCGTTCGTCAGGCGCTGCAGGGGGTTGATGCCGGGAGGCTGGGCCGTCCAGGCCGAGCGGCGCAGCGACTCGGCCGCGGTCGCTTCGACGGTGGCGGCCACCGCCGCCTTGTTCTCGAAGTGGAAGTGCAGCGCGCCGGGGCTGACGCCCGCGCTGCTGCTGATGTCCGTCAGCCGCGCCTGCGCGTACCCGTACCGCTCGAATGCCTCGGCGGCGGAGTGGACGAGTGAGCGGCGGGTGCGAACGGCACGATCCTGTTTCAACACCGGTGGCTCCTCGGGGAGGGGTGCACCATACAGTTATCAAACCAACTCTGCGGTTTATTTTCTAGAGCGGTACTCGGCCAGCCTGGTGCAGTCTTCGCAAGTGCGGCATTCAGCATCTCTGTTCACTCGTTTTGCTAGCTCTGCGCGCTGTTCGCAGGGTAGTGGGGATTGCTCCCCGGGCTGCTCGGCGAACGGCGCTTCGGTGGGGGGAGTCCGTACGGCGTGCGGCATATCGCACAGCGTACGGCCACCTCTAATGATGCACGCTACATCAAGTGTGGATGAGGGATGTCTGACGCGAAAGTGATCACGGGCGACGTGAATTGAGTATTCCGGATGAGGTGGCGGGCGCGAGGGCGGGGTCCCGCGAGGTTCCTTGGGAGTTCTTGAAAACCAGGAAGGCGGTATGTTCCTATGGTTGAGAAGCCCACGGACGGGGCCGGTGCCTCCCGGATCGGGCGAGTTTTCGGGTCCACCTCCCGGGGCCCGCGGCATCCTTCAGATGCCCTCTGAGCTCGTCTTCCTCCGGTCCCTCTCCGTGTGGTTCCCGGACTCCCGCAGCCGCGCCCCCCGTCCCCCCGGGTGCGGCTGCGGGCCGTTTTGAGCCTCGGTCGGGAGGGGCAGGTCGGCTAGGAATCATCTTCCGGGCCTCGAAAAAAAACCCGCAGGCAGGTATTTTTTAGGTCTCGGGTTGATACGGCCATAGAGGGGAGCCGTACGTGTACAGGCACGTTCCGAACGTCAACACCAACGATGCAGATATGCGTGACCGTGGACCGGCGGCTGGTGGGACCGGCTCCGCGGCGCGAAGGGGGGCCCTCTCATGAGTCTTCAACTGGTCGTCACCGCCGATGGAAAACCGGCCCGGGTCGACACGACGCCGGCCTCTGATGTGGACGACCGCACCCCGGGACAGCGGGCCATGGTGCCCACCGATTCACTGCTCGACTCCGACTCCCCGCGCATCAACGGCGAGAACACCGAGCACATCCAGATGCTCGCCAAGCTGGAGACGCCGCTGCCGCCGATCCTGGTGCACCGCGCGACGATGCGGGTCATCGACGGCATGCACCGGCTGCGGGCCGTGCGGCTGCGCGGGGACGAGTCCATCGAGGTGGAGTTCTTCGACGGGGGCGAGGACGACGTCTTCGCCCTGTCGGTGCGGCTCAACATCGCCCATGGACTGCCGCTCTCGCAGGCGGACCGGACGGCCGCGGCCAAGCGGATCCTGCAGGCCCACCCCTACTGGTCGGACCGGCGGATCGCCTCCAACGCGGGGCTCGCGGCCAGCACCGTCGCCTCGATCCGGCGTCGTTCAACCGGTGGTAATGAACAGTTGAATGCCCGTGTGGGCCGGGATGGGCGGGTGCGTCCGCTGCAGGCGACCGAGGGCCGGCTGCGGGCGAGCCAGGTGATCGCCGCCAACCCCGGCGCCTCGCTGCGGGAGATCGCCGAGCAGGCCGGGATCGCGACGGCCACCGCCAAGGACGTACGGGACCGCATACGGCAGGGACAGGACCCGCTGCCCTCCAGGAGGCAGTCGGCGAAGGCGAGTTCGGCCGTGCCCGAGATGCCCGCCAAGGTGGCCGAGCGGCCCGCGGCGCGTACCTCCGCGGTCGCCCTCGGGATGATCCTGCCGAACATGCGCAAGGACCCCTCGCTGCGCACCGAGGCGGGCCGGATGCTGCTGCAGATGCTGAGCATCCACTCCATCGGCGACGAGGCGAAGTGGCTCCGGCTGGCGCGCAGCGTGCCCGGGCACCGCGCCGACATGCTCGCGCAGGCCGCGCGGCGGTGCGCCGACCACTGGCTGCGGTTCGCCAACGAGCTCGAGACGCGGCGGATGTGATCACCGAACCACTGAGCCGTTGAGTTGCTGATGTTGGTCTTTGAGATTGCTTTGGGTGAGTGAGTAAGCGAGCAAGCACGAGCCGTCCTTGACGGTGTGACGGACTGACTGGAGGTCGAGCCCATGCCCCTCTCCGAGGTGTACGGCGGGCAGCTGCTCGTCCCCGACGGCGAGCCGACGACGCTGCAGGGAGCGCTGGCGCGGGCCGCCGAGCTGGCTCCGGAGAAGGGCATCCGCTATCTGCGGGCAGGGCGCGCGGACGATGTGCAGTCCTACCCGGAGCTGCTTGCCGAGGCCGAAGTCGTTCTTGGCGGGCTGCGTGCCGCCGGGCTTGAGCCGGGTGACGCGGTGCTCTTCCAGTTCGACGGACAGCGGGACTTCACCACGGCGTTCTGGGCCTGTGTGCTCGGCGGATTCGTGCCGACGCCGGTCGCCGTCGCCCCCACGTACACGCAGCACCACCCCGCCCACCGCGCCCTGCACCACGCCTGGCTGCTGCTCGGGCGCCCCGTCGTCCTCACCGACGACGCAACCCGGCCCGGACTGGAGCAGTTGCGCCGGCTGTGGGGCGGGCAGGGGGAGGGCTTGCGGATCCTCGGTGGTGGAGGGGAGTTGGGTGGGCGGCGGCGTGACACCCGGTGGTACGCGGCGGGGGCCGGGGATCCGGTCGTCCATCTGCTGACCCGGGGTACCGGCAGCGGCCGCGCCAAGTGCGCCGTGCACACCAACTCCTCCGTCGCCGCCCGGACCTGGGCGGCCGTGCAGGCCCGCGGCTACCGCGGTGACGACGTCAGCCTCGTCTGGATGCCGCCCGAGCAGCAGTCGATGATCTTCTACGGCGTCCGTGACGTCTTTCTGCGGTGTCAGCAGGTCAGCGCCCGCATCGATGACTTCCTCGACGACCCGCTGCGCTGGCTCGACTGGATGGACCGCTGCGGCGCGACCAACACCTGGGCGCCCGACTTCGCGTACGCCCTGGTCACCACCCACGCCGACGAACTGGCCGGACGGGCCTGGGACCTGTCGCGCGTCCGGGAGTTCGTGAACGCGGGGGAGCCCGTGTGTGCCGCGACCAGTCAGCGTTTCCTCGAGCTGCTCGCCCCCCACGGCCTGGCCGCCGATGCCGTGGCCCCGTGCTGGGGGATGTCCGAGACCTGCTCGGGAGTGACGTACTCGCTGCGGCACCGCGAGGACCGGGCGACCGGCGGTGTCGTCGTCGCGCCCTCCTCCTTCGGCGGGCCGCTGCGGTACGTCGACGCGGCCGGTCCGCGCGGCGGGGCGGCGGACGACGGTGTCGAGCTGGCCATGGCGGGCGGGCCGCTGCCCGGGGTGGGCATCCGTGTCGTGGACGAGGCGGGCGAGGTGCTGCCGCAGGACCGGGTCGGTGAACTGCAGGTCCGCGGTGCGGCGTTGATGAGCGGCTACTGGGGCGAGGCCGCGTCCGATCCCGGTGCCCGGGCCGTGTCCGAAGCCGGTCCCGGCACCGGCACAAGAGGCGCGGCCCGGGCGGGCGAAGGTGCCGCCGACGACGGGTGGCTGCGGACCGGGGACCTCGCCTTCGTGCACGACAGTTCGCTGGTGGTCGCGGGGCGCACCGAAGCCCGCCGCGGTCCGTGCGTCGTCTTCACCGAGGAGTGGAGCGAGGAGCATGTCGCCGTGGACGGCGGTGTGCCCGGCGGGACCGGTGTGGCCGGTGTGCTGGTTCAGGTGTGTCCGGGTGCCGAGTTCGCCGTGGCAGGCGACGGGCGTTTTCGGGTCGTGCCCGGGGAGACCGAGCACATCCGCCGGGTCTTCGCCCTCACCGCTGCCCGCCACGGGCCGGTGGCCTCGGTGGTCTTCCGCTGGCCGGGGGAGTTCGCCGGGATCACCGCGCTGCTGCATGTGCTGGGTGAGCTGCCCTACCCCTGCCGGTTCGACGGAAGTGGCCGGGGACCAGCGGTGTTCGAGGACGTGGAGTCGAACAGCGCGGCGGATTTCCGTACGGCCGAGGGGGCCGGAGCGGACTCGGGCACAGGTTCCGGCGGTGGTCCGCTGCGTACGGTGCCCGCGCAGGTCGCGGCCGCGCGGACCTGATCGGACGAGTCGGCCCGAGGAGGCCCGCAGCACGAGATCCGGGACAACGAGCAAGGGACCGCGCACAGTCAAGGGCGTTTGACCGGGGTTCCTCTTCTCTCGCGCAAATGTAACTCTGCTCTTTCAGGGGGCAGCTTTCACAGCGAGGGATGGGGTGGCGGAATGGCCAGGGGCGCGGGGGAATTGACATCGACGGACCTGCCGCTCGTTTCGGTGAGCCAGCCGGAAATGAAGCAATGGACGGGGCGCTATCCGGGGCTCGTCGACGTATGGCCGCTCACCGCGGCGCAGTCGGAGGTGCTCGCGCACTCCGAGCTGCCCGCGTCCCTGACGGGCCCGGTGGCCGACTCCGCCTATGACACCGGTCAGTTCCAGGTCGTCGCGCACTTGAACGGGCAGATCAACTCCGCCCGGCTGCGCCAGGCCGCCCAGGACCTCGTCGACCGGCACCCGAACCTGCGCACCGCGGTGGTGCCCGCCCTCGGCGGCGGCCGCCGTCAGGTGGTCGTACCCCGCGCCCAACTCCCGTGGCGCGACGTCGACTTCAGCGACCTGAACATCGGGGACCGCGGCACCGCCCTGGACCGGCTGCTCGCCGAGGACGCGGCGCACCGCTTCGACGTGGCCGCGCCGCCGCTGCTGCGGATGACGCTGGTGCGCACGAGCGTGGAGCGGTGCGACCTCGTCGTCACCGCGCACCACGCGCTGCTCGACGGCGAGTCCGTGCGGCCGCTGCTCAGCGACCTGTTGCGGCTGTACGACGCGGGCGACGACGCCGGCTCGCTGCCCGCGCCCCGTTCCGGCCACCGCGACGTGCTGACCTGGCTGGCCGGGCAGGACCGCGACAAGGCCGCGCGGGTCTGGGCCGACGAACTCGAGGGGATCGACGGGCCCACGCTGCTCGCGCCCGTCGCGGGCCGGCGCACTCGGCGCCCCGTCCCCGTCCCGGCCGCCGAGGCCGGAGCCGGTCACCCCGGCTTCGGGCAGAGCGAGGTCCGGCTGAGCGCGCGCGAGCGCAGGCAGCTCTCCCGGTGCGCCGCCGGCCTCGATGTCGGCGTGGACACGCTGGTGCAGGGCGCCTGGGCGATCGTGCTCGCTGGGCTGACGGGTCGTCAGGACCTGTTGTTCGGCGCCACCCACGCGGGCCGGCCCGAGGCCCTCACGGACGGTGACGCGCTGATCGGACCGTTCGGCGGCACGACTCCGCTGCGGCTGCGCTGCGCGCCCGAGGACACCGCTGCCCGGCTCCTCGCCCGGCTGCGGGACAGCCGCGCCGCGCTCGCCGACCACCAGCACGTGGCGACGGGGCTGCTCCAACTCGCCGAGGTGGAGGGCATGTTCGACACGTCGGTCGCCTATGACGCGTACCCGGTCGGCGCCCTGACGCCCGCCGCGCTCGGCATCTCGTCCCGCATCGGTGTGACCGGTGTGCGCTCGCACGCCGGGACCCCGTACGCCCTGACCGTGGTGGCCCACGGCAAGCCCGCGCTGCATCTGTCGCTCTGCTTCCAGCGCCACCTCTTCGACCAGGACGCCGCCGACGCGGTCGCGCTCCGGCTCGCCGGGGTGCTGCGGCGGATCGCCGCCGAACCGTCGGTTCTCGTGGGGGAGTTGAGCTCGCTCGACGGGACCGAGGAGGCCGAGGGCGCCGCTGCCGTCGCCGGCCAGGGCGCGGTCGTCCACTATCCGTTCGAGCGGCGAGGTGTCGCCGCCGTCCCGGTGCCGTCGGGGTCGCGCGCGGCCTGAATCGCGTACGGCTCCTCAATCCTGCCGCGGCCTGGATCTTCTGCGGCCCGCATCCGCCACCGCCCGTATCCGCCACCGCCCGCGTCCGCCACCGCCCGCGTCCGCGCCACGGCCGGGCTCGCCCGAACCGGGCCCGGCCGTCTTCTCTCTTTCCTACTTCTTACCGAAGGCTTCCGTGTATCTTTCTTTGTCGTACGCCGGGCCCCTCCAGAGGGAGCCATCGAGGGTTGTGTGCCGGTGTCGGCGACGGATACGTTGGAAGGTTGACCTGTCGCAAACTTAACGTGAGCAAATTACTCCACTAATTCTCCGATAATTACTCGGCAATTCATGCACCGGCACGGATGAGCGGAATTCCGTGCCGGAATTCGTGCTGCCTTTTTGTGAGTGTGTGACCAGCGGTGATGCTGGTGCGAGCGGCCTTCGGGCCGCTTTTTTTGTGTGTCGCTGAAAGACATTGAACACTGGTGTGCGTGCATCCCGAACGGATACCTTCTATTTAGTCCACGGAGACGAATCACGAAGGAGGATGAATGTTCGTTCCCGAACCTTTTCGTGAGCCAGACAGCTCGTGGATGAGCGACCTGATGCGTCTCAACCCGATGGCCATAATGGTCAGTAATGGGGCTGAGGACGGGGTCCCCTATGCCACGCATCTGCCGGTCATAGCCGACCCGGACATGACCGGGGAACACGGCGACCGCCTGGAGGGATACCGGCTCGTCGGACATATGAACAGGGAGAACCCGCACTGGGAGGCACTGCAAACGGGTTCGCAGGTCCTGCTCACCTTCTCCGGCCCGCACGCCTATGTGTCTCCGACCGTCTACCAGTTCAACCCCGCCGCACCGACCTGGGACTTCACCGCCGTCCATGTGCACGGCGTGTTCCAGAAAATCGAGGCCGCCGGGGTCGGCGAAGACAGCATGGAGATCTGCAAGGCGACGGTCACGGCTTACGAGGACGACTTCGGCTCCGGCTGGGACATGGAATCCTCGATCGACTACTTCGGCACGATCCTGCCCTCAGTGGGAGCGTTCCGTATCGAAGTGACCGAGGCCGAGGGGTATTTCAAGCTCAGCCAGGAGCAAGAGCCCGCAACCCGCGAGCTCGTCTTGAAGGACTTCGCCGGCCGGGATTCGACCCGGTATCAAGAGACGGCCGATCTGATGAGCCGTCTCGACCCGTCGGACATCCGCGGCGGCTGTCCCATTCTGCACTGACACCGACTTCAGAAATCGGCACCACGGTTTCTCACACAACGGGCGGGAGGCCCCATGAGCGCCTATTCGGACGAGTACTCCGTCGTAGGAATAGGATTTGGTCCGTCCAACCTTTCACTGGCCATCGCGCTGGACGAACACAACGGCAAGGGAAAGACCCCGCTCGCCGCCACCTTCGTCGAGCAGCAGGCCGCCTTCGGCTGGCACCGCAACATGCTGCTGCCGACGGCGAAGATGCAGATCTCGTTCCTGAAGGACCTGGCGACGTTCCGGAACCCGGTGTCGCAGTTCAGCTTCATCTCCTACCTGCACGAGGCCGGGCGGCTCGCCCAGTTCGTCAACAACCAGGACTTCATGCCGACGCGGCGCGAGTTCCACGACTACCTGACGTGGGCGGCGTCGAACTTCTCCGACCGCGTCGCGTACAACTCCCGGGTCACCGCGGTCCAGCTGCCCGACGGCGCAGGCCACGGCCCCATGGGCCACCTGAAGGTGAAGGTCGACTCCACCCTCGAGGGCGGCGGCAGCAAGGAGCTCCTCGCCAAGAACGTCGTCATCTCCACCGGCCTGGTGCCGAAGATGCCGCCGGGCATCGACCGCGACGAACGCGTCTGGCACAGCTCGGAGTTCCTGGGCCGCTTCGGCGAGCTCGACAAGACCGGCGTGCGCCGGGTCGCCGTCGTGGGAGCCGGCCAGAGCGCCGCCGAGATCCTCCGGTACTGCTACGAGCAGCTGCCCGGGGCGCAGGTGTCCGCGATCATGCCGTCGTACGGCTACTCGATCGCCGACGACACCCCCTTCGCCAACCAGATCTTCGACGCCGACGCCGTCGACGACTACTTCCACGGCACCGCCCGCGCCCGCGACTCGTTCTGGCGCTACCACCGCAACACCAACTACGGAGTGGCCGACGACGAGATCATCCGCGACCTCTACCAGCGCGCCTACAGCGACGAGGTGGCCGGCACCCCCCGGCTCAACTTCCTCAACCTGTCCCGCGTGGACGCGGTCAAGCAGGTCGGCGACGAGGTCCGGGTCACCCTGCAGTCCGTGCGCACCGACGAGACCCAGGACATGGACTTCGACGTCCTGATCTTCTCGACGGGCTACGAGTCGATGGACCCGACCGAGCTGCTCGGCGACGCCGCCGCGTACTGCCTGCGCGACGAGGAGGGACGCTTCCAGATCAGCCGCGACTACCGCATCCTGACCACCGACGACCTGGACGTCGGCATCTACCTGCAGGGCGGCACCGAGCACACGCACGGCCTCGGTTCCTCGCTGCTGTCGAACATCGCCATCCGCAGCGGCGAGATCGTAGAGTCACTCGCCGCCCGGGGGCAGAGCATGACGCTGCGCCCCGCCGCCTGAGCGGCGGGCCGGCCAACACCCCGCCCAGTACGCCGAGTCGAGCACGAGTCGAGCACGAGAGGAGGCCGCACATGAGCACCGATCTCTCCGTGGACGTCGCCGAAGCCGCCGACGTCGCCGCCGAGACCGCGGACGTGTCCGAGGAGGCCCGCACCGAGATGCGGGTCGGGCCCGGCGAGGGCGTGGGGATGCACCAGGCGCTGCTGTACATCCAGCAGAGCTGGAGCGGAGCCCGTCCCGCGGACCTGGGCCCGGCCTGGGCCGCTTGACCCCGCGCCCCGCGCGGGCCGCTGAGCACGACCCGTGGTGACGGGCCGAAGGGCCCGTCACCGGGCGACCTGGTGAACTCCTACCGACCGGCCCTCCGGAGTGGTGATGTCTTCCGCCGCGGTGCTTGCCCCCGTCCTCGCCCCGCCCTACCTGTTCCCCGTCTCCCTGCCCGTGCGGCGCCGGACCGTCCGGCCCCGGCACTACCTGATGTGCCGTCCGGTGTTCTTCGACATCCGGCACACGGTGAGTCCCTGGGACCCGCCGGAGCGCGTGGACACCCTGCGCGCGGTGCGGCAGTGGCAGCGGCTGTACGAGATGTACCGGTCCCTCGGCCACACCGTGGACCTGATCGAACCCGTGCCGGGCCGCCCCGACATGGTCTTCACCGCACACGCCGCCACCATCATGGACGGCCATGTGCTGCTCGCCCGGCCCCACCCCGCCGGGCAGGCCCCCACGACCCGGCCCCACCCAGCCGCCGGGCAGCAGACCGACACGGCCCGGACAGCCCACAAGGCGTGGTTCCAGGCCGCCGGCTACGCCGAGCCGTACGAGGCCCGGCAGTTCAACGACGGGCAGCGTGACTTCCTGGTCACCGACTACTGGATCCTCGCGGGGCGGGACGAAGGCAGCTCGCCCGACGCGCACCGCGAGGCCCAGGACGTCCTCAAGCGCCCGCTGATCAGCCTGGAGCTGGCCGACCCGCGCTTCCACCACCTCGACACGGCACTCACGGTGCTCGACGGGAACGAGGTGATGTACCACCCGCAAGCCTTCACACCGCGCAGCCGCGAGGTACTCGAAGGACTCTTCCCCGACGCCCTGCTCGTCGGGCCGGAGGACGCCGACGCGCTCGGGCTCAACGCCGTCAGCGACGGACTGCACGTCTTCCTGCCGGACGTGGCCCACACCCTCGCCGAACAGCTCCGCGCACGGGGCTACGTCCCCGTCGGCGTGGACCTCTCCGAACTGATGAAGGCCGACGGCGGCGTGAAGTCCTGCACGCTCGAACTGAAGCCCTGAGGAGACGGCCGGTCATGACGGCGCCCCCCGAGATCGACATTGAGATCGGCACCGAGACCGCCCCCGAGATCGGCACCGAGACCGCCGACGAGGCCGCCCTCAGCCTCACCTCCGACCGCATCAGCGACCCCGCCACCTACGCCCCGCTCCGTGAGCGCGCACCCCTCGTACGGGTGCTGCTGCCCGGCGTGCGGACCCCGGTCTGGCTGATCACCCGCTACGCACTGGCCAAACAGGCCCTGGCCGACCCGCGGTTCATCCGCGACGGCACGGCGCTGCACGACCCCGGCGATCCCGAGGGCCCCAGCATCGCCGACCAGATGATCGAGGCGTACGGGCTGCCCGCCGAGTACCGCGCGTACCTGGACAGCATGGTGCTCAGCGACGGCGCCGAGCACGCCCGCACCCGGACCGTCGTCACGCGAGCCTTCACCGTCCGGCGGATCGCGGCCCTGCGCCACCGGGTCGAGCGGACCGCGGACGACCTGGTCGCGGCCCTGTGCAGGAAGGGCGAGGCCGACCTCGCGAAGGAGCTGTGCCACCCCCTCGCCGGCACCGCGCTGTGCGAGCTGATGGGCGTCGACCCCGACGACCAGGCGCAGTTGAGCGCGTGGATGCGGGACTACTCCTCGGGAGTGCCCGAGGCGTTCGTACCGGCTCTGGAAGGCATCGTCGGCTACGCCAAGGGCCTGATCGTGCGGCGCCGCGAGAGGCCCGGCGAGGATCTGGTCTCCGAGCTGATCCGCACCGAGCACCTGGCGGGGCTGCCGCTCAGCGAGACCGAGATGATCTCGGTGTTCCTGCTGCTCGTCTCCACCGGCATCCTGCACACCACGCACTTCATCTGCGAGTCGGTCCTCGCGCTGCTCGAGCACCCCGACCAGGTCGCGACGCTGCGCGCCCGGCCGCAGCTGCTCGCCTCGCGCGCCCTGTCCGAACTGCTGCGGTTCACCTCGCCGGTGCAGATGGGCGCCTCGCTGTACGCGACCGAGGACCTGGAGCTCGCCGGGGTGACGGTGCGCCGGGGCGAGGCGGTCACCGCCCCGCTGCTCGGCGTGAACCGCGACGCGCGGGAGTTCCCGGAAGGGCCCGACCGCCTCGACCTGACCCGCAGGCCGGGGCGCGGCGTGGGCCACATGGCATTCGGGCACGGCCCGCACTACTGCGTCGGCGCCGCGCTCGCCCGCCTCCAGGCCGAGGTGGTCCTGGACCGGCTGTTCCTGCGGCACTCCGGGCCGAGCCTCGCGGTGGCCCGGGACGAACTCACGTACCTGTCCCTGCCGGGCGACGGGATCCACGCCGTCGCCCTGCCCGTCCGCCTCTGAACCTCGGCTGAACTGCGGGGCGGCCCTGTCCTGCTGGACGGGGCGGGCGGCGATGAAGGATCCTTGACAGCGACTCGTGGGGGGACGGGCGTCGGCCACGCCCACGGGGGCCCTCCCCCTGGTGGCGCACTGGGTCTGCCGATGCCGGCACCCACTCACCATCGAAAGGAGCGGCCGTGCCCGACCCCCTCACCCAGGACCCGTCCCTGATCGTGCTGGTCGGCGCCGCGGGCAGCGGCAAGAGCACCCTGGCCGGTGCCTGGCCCGCGCACCGCGTCCTGGAACTGGCGACGTTCCGCGAGCTGATCTGCGACGACGCGCTGCGTCCGGATGCCACCGACGAGGCCGTGCTGATCCTCGGCATGGTCCTGGAGGCGCGCCTCGCCCGGCAGTTGACCACCGTCGTCGACGCCGCCAACACCGATCCCGTGATGCGCGCCCGGCTCCTCGACATCGCCGAGCGGCACCGGGTGCCGGCGACCGCGCTCGTGCTGACCACGCCGCTCGAGGTGTGCCTGGAGCGCAACGCGCTGCGCCCGCCGGAGCTGCGGGTGCCGGACGACGTCGTACGCCGTCAGTACGCGCAGACCATCGACGCCGTGCCGGTGCTGTCCGCCGAAGGGTTCAGCCATGTCGAGGCGCTCCATGGCGGGCTGCTCGACCAGACATGAGCCGGCATTCTGAGCCGGTGGATCTGACCTGGCAGCCTTGACCCGGCGGCCCCGACCCCGCCGCCGAGCCCCCTCCGACGTGCATGGTCGAGGGGGGCCCGGCGCTTTTGAACATGTCATGCCCATGGTGAAACTGATTGATGAGAGATCCCCTGGCGGGCTAAAAAGACATGCCTGTCGACCGGAAGGTTCATGACAGTGCGAGCAGCGGTGGCCGATGTGAGCGGCCATGCGCACCGCTGCCGGGACCGGAGAGAACGGCCACCGAGACCTCGCCGCCGGCACCGACTCCACCGTCATCGGGACCCATGACCTCACCGCCCCATAAGTCCACGAGAACAGTGAGTACGCCTCATGAGCGCTTCTCCGTCTCCGCATCCGTCCGGCCGCGGCCGCACCCGCAAGCACGCGGCGATGCCCAAGGCCCACACTCTGATCGAGGCGCTGCCCTGGATGGCGCGCCACCATGGCAAGACCGTCGTGATCAAGTTCGGCGGGAACGCGATGGTCAACGATGATCTGAAGGCGGCGTTCGCCGAGGACATCCTGTTTCTGCGGCACGCGGGCCTGAACCCGGTCGTGGTGCATGGCGGGGGTCCGCAGATCAGTGCGCAGTTGGAACGCCTGGGCATGGACAGTGAGTTCAAGGCCGGGCTGCGGGTCACCAATGACGAGACCATGGACGTCGTACGGATGGTCCTGGCGGGTCAGGTGCAGCGGGAGCTGGTCGGTCTGCTGAACGAGCACGGTGGGCACGCGGTCGGCATGACCGGTGAGGACGCCCGCCTGATGACGGCCATCAAGTGCTATGCCGAGGTGGACGGGAAGTCCGTGGACATCGGTCGGGTCGGCGAGGTCGCCGATGTGGATGCCGGGGTGGTGCAGGCGCTCATCGACAACGGCCGTATCCCTGTCATCTCCTCCATCGCGCGTCCGGTGGATGCCAAGGACGCTGCCGGTGGTGGGGTGTTCAACGTGAACGCGGACACCGCTGCTGCGGCCCTCGCTGCCGCGCTCGGTGCGGAGATGCTGATGATCCTCACCGATGTCGAGGGCCTGTACGCGAACTGGCCCCACAGCGAAGAAGTCATCCCCCGGATCACCGCCACCGAACTCGCCGAACTGCTGCCCAGCCTCGCCAGCGGGATGATCCCGAAGATGGAGGGCTGCCTGCACGCCGTGCAGAAGGGAGTGCGCACCGCCCGCGTCATCGACGGCCGGGTCCCGCACTCGATCCTGCTCGAGGCATTCACCGACGAGGGCATCGGCACCATGGTCGTGCCGGACGCCGTCGCGTCAGCGGACACGTCCGACGAGGGAGCTGCGGCATGAACGACGGCGGCAACGCGCCCCTGACCCGACGGTGGCAGGGCGCCATGATGGACAACTTCGGCACCCCGCGCCTGCCCCTGGTCCGCGGCCAGGGCACCAAGGTCTGGGACGCAGAGGGCAAGGAGTACCTCGACTTCCTCGGCGGCATCGCGGTCAACGCGCTCGGCCACGCCCACCCCGCGATCGTGCGGGCGGTCAGCGAGCAGGTCGCCTCCCTCGGGCACGTCTCCAACTTCTTCATCGCCGAGCCCACCGTGGCCCTCGCCGAGCGGCTCGTCGAACTCACCGGCCGCCGCGGCCGGGTGTACTTCTCCAACTCCGGCGCCGAGGCCAACGAGGCCGTCTTCAAGATCGGCCGCCTCACCGGCCGCCGCCACATGGTCGCCGCCACCGGCGGCTTCCACGGCCGCACCATGGGCGCCCTGTCGCTGACCGGACAGCCCGTCAAACAGCGGCCGTTCCAGCCGCTGCCCGGCGACATCAGCCACGTGCCGTACGGGGACATCGAGGCCCTGCGCGCCGTGGTCACCCAGCACACCGCCTTCGTCATCCTGGAGCCGATCCAGGGCGAGAACGGCGTCATCGTGCCGCCGCCCGGCTACCTCACCGCCGCCCGCGAGATCACCGCGGCGACCGGGACCCTGCTGGTCCTCGACGAGGTGCAGACCGGCATCGGGCGCACCGGACGCTGGTTCGCCGCCGAGGCCGAAGGGGTCGAGGCCGACGTCATCACCCTCGCCAAGGGCCTGGGCGGCGGCCTCCCCATCGGCGCCACCCTCGCCTTCGGACCGGCCGCGGACCTGCTCACCCCGGGCGCGCACGGCTCCACCTTCAGCGGCAACCCCGTGGTGTGCGCGAGCGCCCTCGCGGTCCTCGACACCATCGAGAGCGCGGGGCTGCTCGGCCACGCGCGCTGGACGGGGGAGCGGCTGCGCCGGGGCATCGAGGCGATCGGCCACCCGCTGGTGCGCGAGGTGCGCGGGGCGGGGCTGCTCGTGGGCATCGCCCTCACCGAGGAGCTCGCGCCGCTGCTGCAGCAAGCCGCCCAGGACGAGGGCCTGTTGGTGAACGCGGCGCTGCCGGACGTCATCCGGCTCGCCCCGCCGCTGATCGTCTCGGACCTGGACGTGGCCGTGTTCCTCGACCGGTTCCGCCGAGCGCTCGACGCCGTGGTGAGCGAGGTCTACGACGCGGCGGCCTGAGCACCGGCCCCGGGCGCCGACCTGACGGCGCCCGGGGCCGGAACATGGACGGCCGTCGGCCGGCCGCTGTGCGCGAGGGGGCGCGCGGCGGACCGGCCGGCGGCCGTCCTTTTGTGCGTAGGCGCCCCCCTGCTTTTGCGCGTGGGCGACTTCCTTTTGTGCGCGGGCGACCCCCTGCTCTTGCGCGTGGGCGGCCTCCTGGCCAGGGCGCGGGGCCCGGGTTGAGCACACGCGAGGCCGGGCGAGCAGTTGATACGGGCATTCTGGACAGTTGATCCGCAGACAGAAAACCCGAGGACCGGTATTTTCTTGACCTGATCTGGTGCCATGCCGACCCCGGAAATATCTCCGGACGGAGGGCGTAACCAGCGTGTGGGCGGCCTGGTCCGCTCCGTTCTCGGCCGTCCGGCCCCGCCTCCCGGGACCCTTACAACTCCCTTTATTTGCAGGTCAGTTGGTGGTTCTGGAGGGTTTCCCGGACCGTACGGGTCCGGATCGGGGGCGCCGTCAGGAGGGGTCGCGAGCCGCTGGGGGAGGCTCGGAGCAAGGCTAGAAAAGAAACCCGCTGGCTGGTATTTTTCTTTCAGGTTGAGGCGGCCTCAGGGGGAGCCAGGGACTTGAGAACGAGGCATCGGAAACCGGACCAGCACCTTCCGATACGCCGTTCAACTGACCGAAGCGAACACCTCAACGCCCAGCCATCTCGGCCGCTGCCCATTCCGCACGCTGCTAGAGAACCGGAGTGCAGATGATCTCCCACGGGACTCATGTCCGAACCGAATCGGTGAACAAAGAAGTGCAGCTGCTGCGCTGGCCCGTGCAGCAGGAGCTGCGCGAGGAGTGCAGGTCCCGAGGGCTGCCCCGGATCCTTGTCGTCGAGGCGGGGCTTGAGGCCCCGGTCTGTGAGGACATCTACGAGGACTGGGTGCGCGCTCCCGTCGCGTCGCCCGACCTCAAGGCCCGCGCCGACGCCCTCGTGCACCGCTACCGGCAGAACCGCCAGCCGAAGCTCGACGAGGACGGCGTGCTGTGGTTCGCGGGCCAGTCGGTGGCCGTCTCGCCCAAGCAGGCGGAGCTCCTCGAACTCCTCGTCGGGCGCTACGGCAAGGTCGTGCCCCGCGAGGCGCTGCGGTTCCAACTCGGCCATGACCAGGGGCCGATGACCCGCAACGCCCTCGACCTGCACGTGATGCGGATCCGGCACCGGATCAGCGTGCTCGGCCTGACCGTGCGCACCGTGTGGGGGCGCGGCTATGTCCTGACCACTCAGGCGCAGGCCGAGCTGGCCTCCTCATGACGGTGCGGGGCCTTCTTGTGACTTACCGGTCCACAGCCGTCCGCTGTGGCCGGTTCGGCCGCCAGCCGCGGTGCGGCCGCCGGCATCGCAGATCCTTCCAGGCGTGCTGAAGCGCGCGAGAAGAGGTACAGGTGAAATGACCCGTCAGCCAGGTGTGGTGGGCGAGCAAGCGGAACTGCTGCGTGTCGGCATCGAGTCCCTGCAGCGCAGCGACCCCGAACTCGCGGCCCTGCTCGACGCCGAGGTGGGCCAGCAGAAGGCCACGCTCGCGATGATCGCCTCGGCGAGCATCGCGGACCCCTCGGTGCTCGCCGCCGGCGGAGCCGCACTGTCGAACGTCACGGCCGAGGGCTACCCGGGAGCCCGCTACCACCCCGGAGCCCGCCAGTTCGACGAGGTCGAGCGGCTGGCCGTGGCCCGCGCCAAGGAACTGTTCGGCGCGCGCTACGCGAACGTCCAGCCCCACTCGTGCTCCTCGGCCAACCTCGCGGTCCTGGCCGCGCTGATGAAGCCGGGCGAGACCCTGCTCGGCCTCGACCTGGACGCGGGTGGCCACCTCACCCACGGGTCGCGGGCCTCGGTGAGCGGCCGCCACTACACGTCCGTGTCGTACGGCCTGGACGAGGCGGGCCGCATCGACTACGCACGCCTCGCCGAACTCGCCCTGGAGCACCGGCCCCGGGTGATCATCGCGGGTGTGAGCGCCTACCCCCGCACGGTGGACTTCGAGCGCTTCCGCACCATCGCCGACTCCGTCGGCGCGTATCTGCTCGCGGACATCTCGCACATCGCGGGTCTGGTCGCGGCCGGACAGCACCCGAGCCCGGTCGACGTCGCGCACATCACCACGACCAGCACCTACAAGCAATTGGGCGGCCCGCGCGGCGGGTTGATCCTCAGTGGCCAGGACTTCCAGACGCCAGGGCCCGACGGCCGCACCCCGCTGAACCGGCTCATCCAGCGAGCGGTCTTCCCGCAGTCGCAGGGCACCCCGAGCCCGGCGTCCATCGCCGCCAAGGCCCGCGCCTTCGCGGTCGCCGCCGAACCCGCCTTCCAGGAGACGGCCGCGCGGATCGTGGCGAGCGCCTCGGCGCTCAGCGCGGAGCTGCACGCCCTCGGCTACCGGGTCCTGACCGGCGGCACCGACAACCACATGGTGCTCATCGACGCCTCCAACACCGGTCTGAGCGGCGTGGTCGCCGAGCGCGCCCTGGAGGAGTGCGGGATCCTCGCCAACCGCAACCGCATCCCCGGCGACACCAAGCCGCCCCTGGTCACCAGCGGGCTGCGCCTGGGCACCAACATCCTCGCCCAGCGCGGCATGGGCCCCGACCAGATGCACGAGTGCGCCGAGCTGATGCACACGGTCCTGCAGCACACCCACGCGCTGACCGACACCGAGTACCAGATCGACCCTCTGCTGGTCGCCAACGTCCATGAAGAGGTGCGGTGGCTGTGCACGCGGTATCCGCTGCCCGCCGAGCAGTTCGAGGACGCCCAGGCGTCCCTGATCGGAGCCCGCCGATGACATCCGCCAGCCACCAGGACTCCGCATCACAGGAGTGGCCGCCCGCTCTCGTGCCGAGCGACCGGCCGCGCCGCCCCGCCGCCGCGCCCCGCTGCACCGCCGTCGAACACGCCGTGCTCGACGCGGCGTCCGCGGCCGCGCCGGCCGAGCTCCAGGCGGCCGCCTTCGCCGCGCTCCTGTACCGCTACACCGGCCAGGAGCGCATCGCCCTGGCCCGCCCGGACGGCGAGCTCCGCTTCACCGTCGCCGCAGACGCACCGCTCAACGCCCTGACGGCCGGTCACGGCCCCGCCACGGGGTCCGCCACGGTCGCCTTCACCTCCGGCCCGGACACGGCCGGGGACGGCGCTCCGTACGAGCTCCAACTCATGGCAAACGGCGCCGAGTTGGCGCTCCACTACGACGCCGGTCTCTTCGACCGCACCACCGCGCTGCGCCTGCTCGGCCACTACCGCACCCTCCTCGCCGACGCCCTCGGCGACGCGGAGCGGGCCGTGGCCCGGCTGCGGCTGCTCACCGACGACGAGCTGCACCGCGTCCTCGTCGAGTGGAACGCCACGCAGACCGAGCTGCCCAACCAGGGCACGCTGCACGAGGCGTTCGAGGCGCGCGCCGACAGCGCCCCGGACGCGATCGCCGTCGTCCACGGCCCGGAGCGGCTCACGTATGCCCAGGTCAACGCGCGCGCCAACCAGTTGGCGCACCACCTGCGCGGCCTCGGCGTCGGTCCGGACGTGCGGGTCGGCCTCTGCCTGGACCGCTCCGCGCAGCTCCTGGTCGCCGAGCTCGCCGTGCTCAAGGCGGGCGGCGCCTATGTGCCGCTCGACCCGGACTATCCCGCCGACCGCATCGCCACCATGGTCGGCGGCACCTCCTGCGCCGTGATGGTCAGCCGCAGCGACCTGACCGCGAACCTGCCCGCGGACCAGGACGGCGGGCGCCCGCTCGTGCTCGTCGACCGCGACGCCGCGACGCTGGCCGCCGGACCCGAACACAACGTGGGGACCACCTCCGGCCCCGAACACCTCTGCTACATCATCCATACCTCCGGATCCACGGGGAAGCCCAAGCCGATCGCGCTGCGCCACCGCGGCGTCCTCAACAACCTCGCCGACCTCAACACCCGCTATGGCGTGGGCCCCGGCGACGCCGTGCTCACCCTGTCGTCGCCCAGCTTCGACATGTCGGTGTACGAGTTCCTCGGCCTGACCATCGCGGGCGGCACCGCCGTCGTGCCCGAGGCGGCCCGCACCAAGGACCCCTCGCACTGGGTCGAGCTGATCCGCGCCGAGTCCGTCAGCGTGTGGAACTCCGCCCCCGCCCTCCTCGGCCTGCTCACCGACCAGGTGGAGCAGACCGGCGCCGGGCCGCTCGCCTCGCTGCGGCTCGCGCTGCTCGGCGGCGACTGGGTGCCGGTGCCGCTCGCCGACCGGGTCCGCGCCTTCGCGCCGGAGCTGCGGTTCATCGTCATGGGCGGCGCCACCGAGGCGTCGATCCACTCCACGATCTACGAGGTCGAGCGGGCCGACCCGCAGTGGGCGAGCATCCCGTACGGCCGTCCCATGGCCAACCAGCGCGCCTACCTCCTCGACGAGGAGCTGCAGCCGGTGCCGCCCGGCGTCGACGGCGAGCTGTTCCTCGCCGGGACCGGCCTCGCGCGCGGCTACCTCGACCAGCCGGAGAAGACCGCCGAGCGGTTCTTCGAGTGGTCGCACGGGCCGGTGCAGGGCGAGCGCCTCTACCGCACCGGTGACCTCGCCCGGTTCACGCCGGACGGGCTGCTCCTGCTGCAGGGCCGCGCGGACTTCCAGGTGAAGCTGAACGGCCTGCGCGTGGAGCTCGGCGAGATCGAGGCGGTGCTGCGCGCACACGATGCCGTGCGGCAGAGCGTCGTCGTCGCCAAGGACGGCAGCCGCCTCATCGGCTACGTGGTCCCCGAGGACCCCCAAGTCGCCGTCGACACCGATGAGTTGACGCGTCTGGCCGCGGCGAAGCTGCCCGACTACATGGTGCCCTCGGCGATCGTCGTCCTGGACAGGCTGCCGCTCACCCCGAACGGCAAGCTCGACCGGCTCGGCCTGCCCGAGCCGCAGCGCACCGGCGCCCCCTACCGGGCCCCGGCAACGGAGCGCGAGGAGATCCTCGCCGCCGTCTTCGCCGAGGTCCTCGGCGTCGAACGCGTCGGCGTCGACGACGACTTCCTGGCCGTCGGCGGCGACTCCATCCGCGCCATCCAGGTCGTCACCCGGGCCCGCGCCCGCGGCCTGGAGGTCAGCCCCCGGCAGATCCTGCAGTCCCGTACGGTCGCCGTGCTCGCCCCCGAGGTCACCGGCACGGACACCACCGCGGCCGCCGCCTCCACCGAGCCGCTGCTCACGCCCGACCCGGCGGACCTGGCGGCCTGGCAGGAGCGCTACCCCGGCCTCGCCGACGTCTGGCCGCTGACCGCGCTGCAGTCCGGCATCCTCTTCGAGTCGACGCTGAGCGACAGCGGCTACGACGCGTACCAGATGCAGACCGTCTTCCACCTGTCCGGGCCGGTCGACGCCGGGCGGATGCGGGCGGCCGGGCAGGCCCTGCTCGACCGCTACCCGAGCCTGCGCGTCGCCTTCGTGCCGGACTCCGAGGACAACGTGGTGCAGCTCGTCGTCGACGGCGTCGAACTGCCGTGGCAGGAGGTCGACTTGAGCGGCCTCGCCGACGGCGAGCGCGAGGCGGCCTTCGAGCGGTTCCTCGCCGAGGACTACGCCGCGCACTTCGAC
Source organism: Streptomyces sp. NPDC059009 (assembly GCF_042740175.1). Classification (NCBI taxonomy): domain Bacteria; kingdom Bacillati; phylum Actinomycetota; class Actinomycetes; order Kitasatosporales; family Streptomycetaceae; genus Streptomyces; species Streptomyces sp. NPDC059009. Next base: position 39,613 of record NZ_JBHYJB010000039.1, read on the forward strand.
CGCGCGGTGCCGCCCCTGGTCCGCCTCACCCTCGTCCGCGTGGGCGAGGGCCGCAGCGAACTCGTCCTGACCACCCACCACGTCCTCATCGACGGCTGGTCCGAGCCGATCCTGCTGCAGGACCTGATCCGCCTGTACGCGGGCGACGGCGATGCCGCGGCGCTGCCCGAGGTGCGCGGCTACCGGGAGTTCCTGGCCTGGCTGGCCCGGCAGGACAAGCAGGTCACCGCGGGCGCCTGGGCCGAGGAGCTCGCCGGGGTCGACGAGCCGACGCTGCTCGCCCCGGCCACGGCGCCGCGCGCGCGGAGCACCGACGGGGCGGGCGAGGTGTCGCTCGGCCTGTCCGAGGAGTTCTCGCGCCGGCTGACGGCGCGCGCCTCCGAGCTCGGCGTCACCGTCAACACCCTGGTGCAGGGCGCCTGGGCGGTGCTGCTCGGCGAGCTCACCGGCCGCCGCGACGTGGTGTTCGGCGCGACCGTCTCCGGGCGGCCCGCGACGCTGCCGGGCGTGGAGTCCATGGTCGGGCTCTTCATCAACACCCTTCCGGTACGGGTGCGTTGCACCCCCGGCGACAGCCTCGCCGACCTGGTGACGGACCTTCAGGGACGGCAGACCGCCCTCCTCGACCACCATCACCACAGCCTCACCGAGATCCACCAGGCCACCGGCCTGGAGACGCTGTTCGACACCCTGGTGGCGTTCCAGTCCTACCCGGTGGACCACGCCGGGATCGCCGAGGCGTCCGCGGCGGCCGGGTTCGAGGTCGCCGGGATCCAGGCGGAGGGCGCGGCCAACTTCCCGCTCGCCCTGATCGTCGAGACCGACCCGCACGTACAGCTGACCCTGCAATACCACCAGGGCCGCTTCGGCGAGGGCGTCGTCGAGTCGATCGCTGCCCGTCTGGACGGGGTGCTCGGCCAGTTCGTGTCCGACCCCGCCCGCACGGTGGCCTCGGTCGACGTGCTCCTGGACGCCGAACGCGCCCGGCTCGGCGCACCTGCCGCGGCCGAGGGCGCGGGAGACACGCTGCCCGCGCTCTTCGAGCGGCAGGCCGCCGACGCCCCCGACGCGGTCGCGCTGGTCCTCGCGGAGGGCTCGCTCTCCTACGGGGGGCTGAACGCCCGCGCCAACCGCGTCGCCCGGGCGCTGACCCGGCGCGGCGCGGGCCCGGAGACCGTGGTGGGCATCGCCCTGCCGCGCTCCGCGGAGCTCGCGGTGGCGGTGCTCGGCACCCTCAAGTCCGGTGCCGGGTATGTGCTGCTCGACCCGGCGGCCGAGCAGGAGCGCGACCAGCTGCTCGCCGAGCCGGCCACGGCGGACGTGCTCACCGCGGTGGACGTCGCGGACATCCTGGGCCCCGGCGACGGCGTCGACCCCGGCAACCCGGGCGACGCCGACCGCACCGCGCCGCTGTGCCCCGGCCACCTGGCGGCCCTGCGCCGGCCGGGCACGGCCGACGGCGCGCCGGGCAAGGCGGCGCTCAGCCACCGGGCCCTGGCCGCCGAGGCGGTGCGGTTCGCGGGCAGCGTGGGCCTCACGGCCGGGACGCGGCTGCTCGCGGCCTCCCCGGGCGCCGACGCGCTCGCCTTCGAGCTGCTCGCCGCACTGAGCGCGGGCAGCAGCGCCGAGGTGCTCCAGGACGCCAAGTCCCTTTCGGACAGCGGCGGTTGGAGCGGCGATGTGATCAGCACCGTCGCCCCGTACCTGGCGGACCTGCTGAACAAGTCCACCGCACCGCTGCGGGCGGGCACGGTGGCGGTCACCGGTGACGTGCTGCTCGGCTCGCTGGCCGGGCGCGTCCGGCAGGCCGTGCCGGGAGCGCGCGTGGTCCATGTGTACGGCCCGGCCGGTACGGTGCGCGGCGCGGCGTACGACGCGACGGACGCCAGCGGCGACGGCCGCCTGCCGCTCGCCTCCTCGGCCGCCGACTCCGGTGCCTACGTGCTCAATCCGGCGCTGCGGCCGGTGCCCGACGGCGTCACCGGCACGCTGTATGTCGCCGGGGACGTGGCACGCGGCTACCAGGACAGGCCGGGCGCGAGCGCCGAGCGGTTCGTCGCCGACCCGTACGGGCCCGCCGGGGCCCGGATGTACCGCACCGGCGACCTGGCCCGCATCGGCGCCGACGGCTCCCTGGAGTACGTCGGCCCGGGCGGCGACCTGCCGCGCATCCGCGGCCACCGGGTCCGCGCCGGCGACGTCGAGGCGGTCCTCGCGGCCCACCCGGACGTCGCACAGGCCGCGGTCCTCGCCCAGGAGGGCGACGGCGGCGGCGTGCAACTCGTCGGCTACGTCGTGCCGTTGCCCGCCGCCGGGGAGCTGGACACCGACGCCGTACGGGCCTTCGCGGCCGGGCGGCTGCCCGAGTACCTGGTGCCCGCCTCGGTCGTGGCGCTCGCGGAGCTGCCGCTCACGGCGGACGGCACCGTCGATGCGGCGGCCGTCACGGAGTCGGGCGGCGACGACGCGGGCGGCTACCGCAAGGGCCGCACCCCGCAGGAAGAGGCGCTGTGCGAGCTGTTCGCGGAGGTGCTCGGCGTGGAACGCGTCGGCATCGACGACAACATCTTCGCGCTGGGCTGCAACTCGCTGAAGGCCACCCGCATCATCGGCCGGATGCGCCGCACCCTGCAGCTGGAGGCGTCGATCCGCCTGCTCTTCCAGCACGCGACGATCGCCGAGCTCTCCGGCCACCTCAAGGCCGCCAAGAGCCGCCCGAGCCTCGGCCGGGCGCGGGACGGCGCGGGGCCGGTGCGCGCCGCGGCCAGGGAGTAGGGAGCACGGCGTAAGAAGTAGGGAGTAGGGAGTTAGGGAGCAAGGAACAGGGACGGCACGGGACGGGCCGGTGCGCGTGAGTGGTCGACGCGCCCCGGCCCGTCCTGCCGTCAGCCGCTGAACAGGTGCTCGGGCAGCGGGCGCACGACGGGGCTGCCCGGCCCGGGGAAGGGCGTCCTGAACTCGGCGTGGTCCGGGACCAGGGAGCGCAGCGCCTCGGGCGTGACCAGGCAGGGCAGCACGAGGTCCCAGAACCCGTCGATCCGGTGGGCGGAGAGCCAGTCGGTGTTCCTGCGGCCGAGCCGCTCGAAGCCGGTGGCCACCGCCATCACGACGGTCACCACGTCCCGTTGGGAGACGTGCGCGGCGAGCTGGCCCTCGGTGGCGGCCCGGTTCACGAGGCGCCGGACGCAGCTCTGCCACTCCCCGCGCAGATTCACCGCGGAGTCGTGTGCGTCGTCACCGCTCAGCTGGAGCCCGGCGCGGGGCACGACGTCCTCGCGCAGCAGCCGGCCCAGGGCGTGCGTGGTGCGGACCAGCCGCTGCAGGGCGGTCCCGCCCGGCAGTTGGGCCGCCCGGGCCGTGCGGCGCAGGGCCACGGCCGCCGTCTCCTCGACCGCGGCGGCCACCGCCGCCTTGTGCTCGAAGTGGAAGTGCAGCGCCCCGGCGCTGACTCCTGCGCCCGCGCTGATGTCCGCGAGGCGTGCCTGGATGAATCCGTGGCGCTCGAACTCCTCGGCCGCGGTGCGGACGAGGGAGCGGCGGGTGCGCACGGCGCGTTCCTGCTTCAACACCGGAGGCTCCTCGGGTGGCGGTTCCCGTGCCCGGGCCGCGCCTCGGTCTGCCGGGACGGTTCGGACGGCCGGCCGCACCCGGGGGATGGTGCTGGCCGACCGTTCTTGCGAACACTGTACGGCCATACGTACGTCGTGCGCAAGAGCGCACGTCGTACGGTCTGGCAAACCAGGAAACCGGTATGTTTTGATCATCTCGCTACCGACACAGGGCGCCCCGTCTTCGCATGGCCGTCCCCTGTTCCGTGTGGTCACACCAGCTCCCGCAGCCGTGTTCCCCGTCCCCCGGGCGCGGCTGCGGGCGTTTTCCCCTGGTCCAAGGGCCGGGCGTGCGCGGCGCGCGAGCCGCGCGAAACAGGCCACAAAGGGCTCGAAAAAAAACCCGCGCACTGGTATTTTTCGTGGACGGGTTGCTACGGCCCTGGCCGACTGGCCTTGAACCACGGGGGAGGGTGAGTGATGAGTCTCGATCTGGTTCCAGCCACGTCCGCGACCGTGACCGCCGAGTGCGGCGCCCCGGCCGCCGGGGGGCGCGCCGCGGTGGCGCTGGACGCACTGCTGCCCGCCGACTCGCCGCGGGTCGACGGCGAGAACCTCGAACACGTCCGTGCGCTCGCGCAGTTGGAGCGCGCGCTGCCGCCGATCCTGGTGCACCGCGCGACCATGCGCGTCGTCGACGGCATGCACCGGCTGCGCGCCGCACGGCTACGCGGGGACGAGTCCATCGAGGCCGAGTTCTTCGAGGGCGGCGAGGAGGATGTCTTCGCCCTCGCGGTGCGGCTGAACGTCGACAGCGGGCTGCCGCTGTCGCAGGCCGACCGCACGGCCGCCACCACCCGCATCCTGCGGGCCCATCTCACCTGGTCGGACCGGCGCATCGCCGCCATCACCGGCCTGGCCGCCAGCACCGTCGCCGCGATCCGGCGCCGTTCGACCGGCGGAAGCGAGCAGTCGAACGCACGAGTGGGGCGTGACGGCAGGGTGCGGCCGCTGCGGGCGGCCGACGGGCGCCGCCGCGCCGGCCAGATCATCGCCGCCAACCCCGGTGCGTCGCTGCGCGAGATCGCCGGGCGGGCCGGCATCGCGCCCGCGACCGCCAAGGACGTACGGGACCGCATCCGGCAGGGACTCGACCCCGTGCCCACCCGCTGTCACACCCCCAAGGAGCGGCTGCCCGTCACGGCTGCCCGCCGGCCGGTGGAGCGGGACATCTCCCGTGTCCCCGCCCGCGTCGCCGCCGCGCTCGGTCCGCTCCTGCCGAACATGCGCAAGGACCCCTCGCTGCGCACCGACTCCGGGCGGCTGCTGCTGCAGCTGCTCAGCCTCCACTCCATCGGCGACGAGGCGAAGTGGCGCCGGCTCGCGCAGAGCGTGCCCGGCCACCGCACCGCCGCGCTCGTCCAGGCCGCGCGGCGCTGCGCCGACCACTGGCTGCGGTTCGCCGACGAGCTGGAGACGCGACGTATGTGACCTCCTTTCCGACGGCCGGTGGGCTGCCGCGAGAAGGCGGCGGAACCTTTTTGCGCACGTGCCACCCGAGTTGATCGTCACCCCCGTGAAATCCGGTTCATGAATTCACCGGACGGGCGTTTTTTCCGCAGGCGAACTTCCGTGAGGCAATTCGCTTTTCGCATTCGTAAGAACCTGATTATGAGGTGTGAGCGCATGACCGTGGACAGCGCGGACCTGGTCGCCGAGACCCCCTGGATATGGCGGGCCAGGCGCCCCGAAGCCCGCCATCGCCTGATCTGCTTCCCGCACGCGGGCGCCGGTGCGGGCGCCTATGCCGAGTGGGCCGAACTGGTCCCGTCCGACATCGAGTTGGTGGCCGTGCAGCTGCCCGGCCGACAGAACCGGATCGCCGAGGACCCGGCCACCAAGGTCGCCCCGCTGGTGAAGGTGCTCGCCCAGGCGCTGCGTCCCGTGTTCGACGGGCCGTTCTCGTTCTTCGGGCACTCCGGCGGCGCGATCCTCGCCTACGAGGTCGCCAAGGCCCTGCACGCCAAGGGCGGCCCGCAGCCGGCGCACCTGTTCCTGTCCGCCCAGCCCGCGCCCGGCACCCTGCACCGCGTCCGGCGGCTGCACGACCTCACCGACGAGGAGCTGACCGCCGAGGTCGTCTCGCTCGGCGGCATCGAGCAGGAGATCGCCGACGACGAGGACGTCATGGAGTCGCTCCTGGAGACCCTGCGGGCCGACTTCACGCTGTGGGAGAACCACACGGTCGCCGCGGGCGCCCCGCTCGACAGCCCCATCACCGTGATCAGCGGCGACGACGACCCGCGCGCCCCCCTCGACACCCTGCAGGGCTGGGGCGAGCTCACCAACGCCTCCTTCGACCTGCGCCTGTTCGACGGCGGGCACTTCTACTTCCTCGGCCAGGCCGCCGAGCTGGTCGACTTCATCAGCCGGACGCTGCCGGCGCCGCAGACGGCAGGGAGCAAGTGATGGCGATGTCCGAAGCGTACGAATCGCTCGACCAGGCCCGGGTGCAGGGGCTCGCCGCGCGGGCCCGCACCGTGCCGGGGGTCCGCGAGGCCGTGGCCGTCGTGCGCCAGGGCGCCCGCGCCGCGGCCCCCGCCGCCGCCTCCGAGGAGGCGCAGCCCGCCGCTCCCGCTGAGCAGGCCGCCCCGGCCAAGGACCCGGCGCCGGTCGCGCGCATCCGTACCGACGCGCCGTCCTCCAAGATCGACGGCGGTGAGCTGCGCATCCCCGAGGGCGCGCCCGTCACCCTGCAGGCCGCGCTGAAGGAAGCCGCCGAACTCGCCCCGGAGAAGGGCACCATCTATCTGCGCGCGGGCAGCGAGCCCGACATGCAGACCTATCCCGAGCTGCTCGCCGAGGCCCAGCGGGTCCTCGGCGGACTGCGGAGCGCGGGCCTGGAGCCCGGGGACGCGGCGCTGTTCCAGTTCGACGACCACCGCGCCTACATGACCGCCTTCTGGGCGTGCATCCTCGGCGGGTTCGTGCCGACCCCGGTCGCCGTCGCCACCACCTACGCCGCGCCCAACGAGTCCAACCGCAAGCTGCGCGGCGCCTGGGACCTGCTCGACCACCCCGTCGTGCTCACCGACGAGGCGACCGCGCCCGCGCTCACCGAGGTCCGCGAGCTGTGGGGCGAGTCGACGGTGCGCATCCTCACCGTCGAGCAGCTCCTGGAGCACGCGCCCGACACCGCCTGGTACGCGACCACGGGGGACTCCCCGGTCATCAACCTGCTCACCTCGGGCAGCACCGGCATGCCCAAGTGCGTCCAGCACGCCAACCACTCGGTGGCGCACCGCGCGTGGGCCGTCGCCCAGGGCCGGGGCTACACGTCCGACGACGTCAGCCTCATCTGGATGCCGCTCGACCACGTCACGATGGTCTACTTCAACGTCCGCGACATGTTCCTGCGCTGCCTGCACGTCAACGGCCGCATCAACGACGTGCTCGGCGACCCGCTGCGCTGGCTCGACTGGCTCGACCAGTACGGGGCCACCAACACCTGGGCGCCCAACTTCGCGTTCAACCTCGTCAACGAGTACGCGGAGGAGATCGGCAAGCGCTCCTGGGACCTCTCCCACGTCAAGGAGCTCGACAACGCGGGCGAGCCCGTCATCGCCGCCACCAGCCACCGCTTCGCCGAACTCCTCGCCCCGCACGGCCTGCCCGCCGACGCCGTCATGCCGGTGTGGGGCATGTCGGAGACCTGCTCGGGCGTCACCTACGCCACCCAGAACCGCGACGACCACACCGCGGGCACCGTCGTCGTCGCCCCGTCCTCCTTCGAGGGCGAGCTGCGCATCCTCGACCAGTCGAGCCTGGGCGGCCCGGACGCGGTGTCCTTCTCCACCGTCGGCAGGCCGCTGCCCGGCGTGACCATCCGCGTCGTCGACGACAAGGGCAACCTGCTGCCCCAGGGCCGCATCGGCGAGCTGCAGATCCGCGGCGTCACGATCATGACCGGCTACTACGGCAACGCCGAGGCCAACCGCGAGTCGTTCACGGCCGACGGCTGGTTCCGCACCGGTGACCTCGCCTTCGTCCACGACGGCGAACTGGTGATCGCGGGCCGCAAGAAGGACCAGATCATCGTGCGCGGCGCCAACTTCGTCGCCCACGAGCTGGAGAGCCTGGTCGAGCAGGTCGACGGGGTCCGCGTCACCTTCTCCGCGGCCGCCGGGGTCAGCGAGCCCGGCGAGGGCTCCGACCGGCTGGTCATCTTCTTCGTGCCGGCCCGCTGGGACCAGGCGTCGCTCGACCAGACCTTCCAGGACGTGCGCGCCACCCTCGTACGGGAAGCGGGCATCGCCCCCGACCTGCTCGTGCCGGTCGCCGAGGCCGACTTCCCCAAGACCGCGAGCGGCAAGATCCAGCGGGCCGCCCTGGTGAAGGCCCTCAAGGCCGGGGAGTTCGACGACCAGATCCAGAAGGACGCGGAGCCGGAGGCCGAAACCGCCCCGCCCACCTGGTACTTCGAGCGCCAGTGGGCCCAGCTGCCCGACGCCGTCGCGCGCACCGCCGATGGCCAGACCCGGCTCCACTTCGACACCGACTGCGGCCCCCGCGTCGTCTTCGCCGAGGCGGAGCACCTGCCGCTGCTCGGCCTGGCCGACGAGCAGGTCGTGGTGGTCGGCCGGGGCGAGGCGTTCGCCGAGCAGGAGCCCGACCACTACCGGGTCGTGCCGGGCGACGCCGACCATGTGCGCCGGGTCCTCGCCGAGGTCACCGCGGTCTACGGGCGGCTGCACTCCGTCGTGTTCGCCTGGAGCCTGCCCGGCTCCGACGGCACCACCGCGCCCGCCGACCGGCTCGAGGCCACCAGCAAGGAGGTCACCGCCGTCATCCAGGCCCTCGCCGACGGCACCTACGGCCACCCGCTGCTGCTCGTCCTCACCCAGGGAGCCGTCCACGTCCAGGACGGCGACACCCTGGACCTGGGCACCTGCGCCCTGCCCGGCCTGATCCGCACCGCCGTCGCCGAGCTGCCCAAGGAGACCATCCGCCAGCTCGACCTGCCCGCCGCCACCGACCAGTGGTCCGCCGCCCTCCGCGCCGAACTGGCCGACCCCACCCACTCCGGAGTGGTCGCCGCCCGTGCCGGCAAGCGCTGGCAGCCGCGCCTTCGCCCGGTCGACGAGGCCGACGCGAACGGCGCCCCGCCCGTGAAGACCGGCGGCCTGTACCTGGTCACCGGCGGACTCGGCGGCATCGCCAGCGACCTGGCCGGCTACCTCCTGGCCGGCTACGGACTGAGCATGCTCCTGGTGGGCCGCTCCGAGCCGCAGGGCGAGAAGGCCGAACGGCTGCAGGACCTCTCCGACTTCGGGTCCGTGCTCTACCGGCAGCTGGATGTCGCCGACGCCGAGGCCCTGGAGGCCGCGGTCACCGAGGCCGAGGAGCACTTCGGCCGGAGCCTGGACGGCGTGCTGCACCTGGCGGCCGCCGACCCCACCTCGCAGTGGAAGAACCTCGAGGACCACGCCCTGGTCCGCGAGACGCACGACACCTTCGTCGACCTGTACCACGCGCGGGTGCGCGGCACCCTCGCCGTCGGCCGGGTCCTGGAGGACAGGCCGGACGCCTCCCTCGTGCTGTTCGGTTCGGTCAACGGCGAGTTCGGCGGCCACTCCTTCGGCGCCTACTCGGCGGCCAGCGCCTTCCTGGTGGGCTTCGCCGACCACTGGCGCCACGACCGCGGCCGCGATGTGCAATGCCTCGCCTGGTCCATGTGGACCGGCGTCGGCGTCAACAAGAGCCAGTCCGCCGAACCGGCACGCCTGCGCGGCTACCGGGCCATCGACCCCGAGACCGGCCTGCGGCTCTTCCTCACCGCGGCGGGTCTGGAGCAGCACTACCTGATGGTCGGGCTCGACCCCGAGAACCCGCAGATCCAGGCCGAGTTGGCGCCCGGCGAGCTGAGCGCCCGCGAGGTCGTGCTCGCCTACACCGCCGACGGCATCGACCCCAAGACGGTGCAGACCGCCCTGGGCGACGCGCTGACCGGCATCCCCGTACCGGTGCGCCTGGTGGAGGTGACCCGCATCCCCACCGATGCGAACGGCGCCGTCGACACCACGCAGCTCCTCATCGACGCCAGCCCCAAGCGGGCCGGTGCCCGCAAGGAGCACGTGGCGCCCGAGGGAGCGGTGGAGCAGGCCATTGCCGGGATCTGGACCGACGTCCTCAACCAGCCGGCCATCGGCCGCGACGACTCCTTCTTCGACGTGGGCGGCAACTCGCTGCGCGCCACCCGCCTGCTGGCGCGCATCACCGACACCTTCGGGGTGCGGCTGACCACCAACGAGCTGTACGAGACGCCGACGGTGGCCGGGATCGCCGAGGCGCTCGCCGCGGCCGGTGCCGCCGCGGCGGGAGTGCCGGAGACCGAGGTGATCGCCGCCGGCTGACCCTGGCTCGGCCCGGACCGCGGCGGGGCCGCGGGCCGGGCCGGATCGGGAGCCCTGGGACCCGTATCCACCGGACAGGGAAACCGGAAAGAGAAATTCCCCGGCGATATTCCGACTCGGTTATCCGGGCAACTTTCCAGCCATTCCGGGCGGTCGCCCCGATCAACCGCCCGGCCCGCCATCCGATATCCATCGAGCAAACAACTGTCCATTTTTCGTTGCCACTTGAACGCATTGTGAGGCGATCGAAGCGCTGCTTATCGTCCAGACGTTCCTTGTTTTTCAAGCACCCGAAACCCCCCGATAGGAGCAGGACGTTGACGCGTGACGCCTTCACATCGGACCTGGACGCCCGGCAGTGGCCCTCCGTGCTGCTGCCCACGGACCGCCCGCGCACCGCGGACAGACCGGCGGGGCCGACGGCCGTGGAGCGCGCCCCGCTGGAACTGCCGCTGCCCGCCGCCGGGATCGGCCGTGAGGAGCTGCTGCTCGCCGGGTTCGCCGCGCTGCTGCACCGCTACACCGCCCAGGACCTGATCGCGTTCGTCCGCACCGGCGGCACGGGCCGCGCCGGGCAGGTGCGCCACGAGGTGACCGGCACCGCCACACTGCGGGAGCTCGCCGAGGCGGCGACCGTCGCGCCCGCCGCCGCACCGGGACCCGTGTCGCTGCACTTCGCCGCGGCCGGCGAGGACACCGCCGTGCCCGCCGACCGTGAGATCCACCTCGTCGTGCGGGCCGGCACCGACGGGCCCGGCGCGCTGGAACTCCACTACGACGCCGAACTGTTCGGGCAGCACACGGCCGCACGGCTGCTCGCCCACTACACGACGCTCCTCGAGGACGCCGTGCGCGACCCCGGCCGCGACGTCGCCCACCTGAAGCTCCTCACCGGCGCCGAGCTGCACCGCCAGCTGGTCGAGTGGAACGACACCCACGCCGACGTCGACCACGGCGTGCTCCTGCACGAGGCGTTCCAGGCGCGGGTCGCCGAGGCGCCCGACGCGATCGCCTACGTCCACGACGGCGTCCGCACCACCTACCGCGAGCTCAACGAGCGCGCCAACCGGCTCGCCCACCGGCTGCGCTCCCTCGGGGTCGGCCCCGACACCCGCGTCGGGCTGCTCCTGGAGCGCTCCCCGGAACTCGTCATCGGCATCTGGGCCACCCTCAAGGCGGGCGGCGCCTATGTGCCGCTCGACCCCGAGTACCCGGCCGAGCGGATCGCGTCGATGGTCGAGGGCACCCGGTGCGCGGTCACCATCAGCCGCCGCGACCTGGTGGACGGCGCCGACGACAGCGGCATGCTGTTCCTGGAGCGCGAGCAGGACGTGTGCGCCGACTGGCCCGCGCACGACCCGGAGATCAACGCCGAGCCGCACCACCTCTGCTACATCATCCACACCTCCGGCTCGACGGGGCGTCCCAAGCCGATCGCCCTGCACCACCGGGGCGTGATGAACAACCTCATCGACGTCAACGGCCAGTTCGGCACCGGCCGCGGCGACGCCGTCCTGACCCTGTCGTCGCCCAGCTTCGACCTGTCCTGCCTGGACTACCTGGGGCTGTTCGTCGCCGGTGCCACCCTGCTGATCCCGTCGGCCGCGCGCGTCAAGGACCCCTCGCACTGGGTCGAACTGGTGCGCGCTGAGAACGCCACGCTGTGGAACTCGGCGCCCGCCCTCCTGGAGCTGTTCGTCGACAACCTCGAACAGACCGGCTCCGGACCCGTCACCTCCATCCGCAACATCATCAGCGGCGGCGACTGGATGCCGGTGCCGCTGCCGGACCGGGTCCGCTCCCATCTGCCCAACCTGGACAGGTTCCTGGTGTGCGGCGGCGCCGCCGAGGCGTCCATCTACACCACGCTGTACGACATCCACGAGGTCGACCCGGCCTGGTCGAGCATCCCGTACGGCGTCGCGATGATGAACCAGCACCTGTACGTCCTCGACGACAACCTGCAGCCCGTGCCGCCCGGCGTCACCGGCGAGCTGTGCCTCGGCGGCATCGGCGTCGCCCGCGAGTACCTCGACCGGCCCGACCTGACCGGGCCCCGGTTCGTCCAGTGGAGCCACAGCTGGGAGGGCGGCGAGGTCCACGACCGGATCTACCGCACCGGCGACATGGCCCGCTGGTTCAACGACGGCCGCGACGGCCTCGTGGAGTTCCTGGGCCGCCGCGACTTCCAGGTCAAGATCAACGGACACCGGGTGGAGCTCGGCGAGATCGAGACCGTGCTGCGCTCGCACCCCACCGTGCAGGCCACGGCCGTCACCGCGCACGCCGGCAAGCTGGTCGGCTACGTCGTCGCCGAGGACGGCCAGGCGGCCGACCCCGCCGAACTGACCGCGCTTGCCGCGCAGAAGCTGCCCGCGTTCATGGTCCCCTCGACCGTCCTCGTCCTCGACCAGCTGCCGCTCACCCCCAACGGCAAGGTCGACCGCAAGAACCTGCCCGAGCCGCAGGCCGCACAGACCGGCGCCTACCGGGCCCCCGGCACCGCCGAGGAGACCACCCTGTGCGCCGTCTTCGCCGATGTCCTCGACGTCGAACGGGTCGGCCTCGACGACGACTTCCTCGCGCTCGGCGGCGACAGCATCCGCGCCGTGCGCGTCGTCACCCGCGCCCGGGTCCAGGGCCTTGAGGTCACCGCCCGGGAGGTCCTCCAGTCCCGCACCGTCGCCGAGCTCGCCCCCCTCGCCCGGCACGCCGACACGAGCGCGCCCACCGGCGCCGACGCCGCCACCGGGCCGCTGCTCACCCCCGGCGACGACCTCGCCGCCCGCTACCCGGGCCTCGCCGACGTCTGGCCGCTGACCCCGATGCAGTCCGGGATGCTCTTCGAGTCGCAGCTGAGCGAATCGAACTTCGACGCCTATCACGTCCAGACCGTCTTCCGGTTCGACGGACCCGTCGACCCGGCCCGGATGCGCGCCGCCGGGCAGGCCCTGCTCGACCGGCACACCGCCCTGCGCACCGCGTTCGTCACCGGCGACGACGACCGGCTCGTCCAACTCGTCCTCGACGGCGTCCAGTTGCCCTGGCACGACCTCGATGTCAGCGGCCTCGACGAGCAGGAGCGCGAGCGGACGGTTGCCGCGTACCTCGCCGACGACCACAACCGCCACTTCGACCAGACCACGCCGCCGCTGCTGCGCCTGACCCTCGTCAAGCGGGCGGCCGACTGCTTCGACCTGGTCCTGACCATCCACCACGCCCTGTTCGACGGCTGGTCCGAGCCGCTGCTCCTGCTCGACCTGCTGCGCCTGTACGCCGCCGACGGCGACGGGGCCGCGCTGCCCGCACCGCGCGGCTTCCGCGACTACCTCGCCTGGCTGACCGGCCAGGACCGCGAGGAGTCCGCCCGCGCCTGGGCCGCGGAGCTCGCCGGGGTCGACGAGGCCACCCGCATCGCCCCGCACGCCAAGCCCGCCGCCGACACCAGCGCCTACGGCGAGGTCACCGTCGCGCTGCCCGCCGACGAGGCCCGCCTGCTGCAGCGGCGCGGCGCCGAACTCGGCGTCACCGTCAACACGTTGGCGCAGGGCGCCTGGGCGCTGCTGCTCGGCGAGCTCACCGGCCGCGACGACGTCGTCTTCGGCGCCACCGTCGCCGGGCGGCCCGCCGGTCTGATCGGCGTCGAGTCGATGGTCGGCCTGTTCATCAACACCGTGCCCGTACGGGTGCGGTACGCGGCCGACGACACCGTCGCCGACGTGCTCACCGGACTGCAGGCCCGGCAGACCGCGCTGCTCGACCACCACCACCACAGCCTCAGCGACCTCCACGAGGCGCTCGGCGTGGACGCCCTGTTCGACACGATGGTGGTCTTCCAGTCGTATCCGATCGACCGGAGCGAACTGGACCGGGCGGGCGAGGCGGCCGGCATCACCCTCGCCGGACGCACCGAGACCAGCGGCAGCAACTACCCGCTGACCCTCATCGTCACCTCCGACCCCGACCTCGGCTTCACCCTCCAGTACCAGCCGCACCTGTTCGCCGAGCGGGCCGCGGCCGACATCGCCGAGCGGTATCTGGCGGTGCTGCGCGCCCTGTTCGCCGACACCGGCAAGGACGTCGCCTCCGCCGGCGTCCTGCCGCGGCCCGCGCCCCAGCAGACACCGGCGCTGCCCGCGACCACCGTCCCGGCGCTGTTCGCGCAGCACGTGGCGGCCCTGCCGGACACCGAGGTCGTCGTCGGCGGCACGACATGGACGTACGCGGAACTCGACGCGCGCGCCAACCGCGTCGCCCACCGCCTCATCGCCGACGGGATCGGCGCCGGAGCGCTCGTCGGGATCGACCTCGGCGCGGACCACTCGGACCTGCTGCCCGCCGTGCTCGGCGTCCTCAAGTCCGGTGCCGCGTACACCCTGAGCGACCCGGCCGGGCACGGACCGCAGGGCCCGGCACCCGCCCTGGTCCTGACCAGCGCCGACACCGCCGACGCCACCCCCGACACCGACCCCGCCGGCCGGCCCGGCCGGGCCGGGGCCGCGGCGCAGGTGACGTACACGGACGGCGAGCGCGTCGAGGTCACGCACGGCGGTCTCGTCACCGCCGCCCTCGACACGGCCCGCACCGCGGGCGTCGGACCCGGCTCCCGCACCCTCGTCCTGCTCGCCGGCGACGCCGACGCCACGGTGCGCGCGGCCCTGGTCGCGCTGTGCACGGGCGCGAACGTGGAGATCGGCTCGAAGGAGGTGGGGGAGTGGCACGGCGACGTCGTCACCACCACCCCGGCGCTCCTGGCCGATCTGCTGATCCACGAGGTCGGGGCGCCGACGGCCGGCACGGTCGTGCTGACCGGTGCCGTGCCCACCGGCTCCCTGGTGCGCCGCGCCCGCGGCGCGCTGCCCGGCACCCGCATCGTCACCGTGTACGGCACGGCCGACGCGCCCGCCGCGCTCAGCCACGTCGTCCCGGCGGACCAGGACTGGACCGGCGTCGGGGCGGTGCCCCTCGGCCGGCCGCAGTCGGCGGTCTGGCGGGCCCATGTGCTCGCGCCGGGGCTGCGGCCCGTACCGGACGGTGTCGCGGGTGCGCTGTACCTCGCGGGGCCGCTCGCCGCGGACACCCCGAACACGGTCGAGGACCCGTTCACGCCGGGGTCGCGGATGGTGCGCACCGCTGTGGTCGCGCGCCTGGACTCAGCGGGCCGGGTCGTCGCCCTCGGGACCGCCGGGCCGCGGCTCATGGTGCGCGGCCGCCCCGTCTACGCCGCCGAGATCGAGGACACCCTCGCCGCCCACCCGGACGTGGCGCAGGCGGCGGTCGTCGTCGACCCGGCCGCGCAGCCGGGCGCCCGCCTCCTCGCGTACGTCGTCCCGGACGGGACCGGCGACGCCGGGCAGGACCAACTGGCCGACGTGCTCAGGGAGTTCGTGGCCCGTCTCCTTCCGGCGGCGTCCGTCCCCGAGGCGTTCGTCACCGTGCCACGGCTGCCGCTGACCTCGGCCGGACTCATAGACCCCACCGCACTGCCCGCCTCGGGCACGGACCCCACGGGCGCCAAGGCCCCGGCGGGACGTGCGCCGCGCACCGATCGCGAACGGGACCTGTGCGCCCTCTTCGCGGACGTGCTCGGCATCGACGCGATCAGCATCGACGACGACTTCTTCGCGCTCGGCGTGAACTCGCTGAAGGCGACCCGCATCAAGGGCCGCATCCGGCGCACGCTCGGGCTCGACGTCACGATGCGCACCCTTTTCCAGCATTCCACCATCGCCGACCTGTCGGACCGACTGGACAGCGCGGGGGGGACCGGCCGGCCGAGCGCCGCCAGGCCACGACTGCGCAAGATGAACAAGGAGTAGTCCCAAGTGATCCCGTTGTCATTCGCTCAGCGCCGACTGTGGTTCATCGACAAGTTCGAAGGTCCATCGGCGACGTACAACGTGCCTCTCGCGCTGTGGTTGACCGGTGACCTGAACACTCAGGCCCTGGCGGCGGCGATCCAGGATCTGGTGGACCGCCACGAGAGCCTGCGGACGCTGCTGGTCGAGGAGCAGGGCGTGCCGTACCAGGACATCCTGGAGCCTGCCGCCGCCCGGATCGACGTGCCCGTCGTGGACGTCGACCCGGACGACGTGCAGGCGGCGATACGCGAGACCGTGTCCTACGCGTTCGCCCTGGACGCCGAGATACCGATCCGCGCCCGCATCCTGCGGCATGCGCCGGACGAGCACGTCCTCGTGCTCCTCTTCCACCACATCGCCGCCGACGGCGAGTCGGGCCTGCCGCTGCTGCGCGACCTGACGCTCGCCTACACGGCGCGTGCCGCCGGGCAGGAGCCGGACTTCCCCGAACTGCCGGTCCAGTACTCGGACTACACGCTGTGGCAACGGGATCTGCTGGGTGACGAATCCGACCCGGAGAGCGTCATCTCCACCCAGCTCGACTACTGGCGCGACGAGCTCGGCGGCATGTCGCAGCCGCTGGCGCTGCCCACCGACCGGATCCGTCCGGCGGTGGCCAGCCACCGCGGTGACACCGTCGAGTTCCACATCGCGCCCGAACTGCTCGCCAGGGCCGAGGAGATGGCCGGCGAGCGCGGCCTGACGATGTCGATGATGCTGCAGTCCGTGCTCGCGGTGCTGCTCAGCCGCCTCGGCGCGGGCGACGACATCCCGATCGGCGCCCCGATCGCGGGCCGCACCGACGAGGACCTCGCCGAGCTCGTCGGCTTCTTCGTCAACACCTGGGTCCTGCGCGTGCAGATGGCCGACAACCCGACCTTCGAGGAAGTCCTCGAGCAGGTCGGGGACAAGGCCCTGGCCGCCTACGACAACCAGGACGCGCCCTTCGAGCGGCTGGTGGAGATCCTCAACCCGGACCGCTCCACCGCGTACAACCCGCTGTTCCAGGTCCTGTTCGCCTGGCAGAACATCGGGCGGCCCGAGGTGGAGCTGCCGGGCCTGGAGGCGCGCCTGGAGTTCGACCAGCTCGACACCAAGACCGCCAAGTTCGACCTCGAGTTCAACATCGCCCCGGCGCATGACGGGCCGGGCGCGCGCGGCACCGTCGAGTACGCCCTGGACCTGTTCGACCGTGACACGGCCGCCGCGATCGGCGCCCGCTACGTGCGCGTCCTGGAGCAGGTCACCGCCGACCCGTCCATCGCGATCGGCTCGATCGACGTCCTGGACGACGCCGAGCGCGAGCGCCTCGTGCACGGCCTGAACGCCACCGCCGAGCCCACCCCCGACCTCGCCCTCGCCCAGCTCTTCGAGCGGCAGGTCGCCGCGACGCCGGACGCCGTCGCCCTCGAGTCCGGCGACGTCTGCCTGACGTACGCGGAGCTGAACGCGCGCGCCAACCGGCTCGCCCGTGAACTGGTCGGACGCGGGGTCGGCCCGGACCGGCTCGTGGCCCTGTCGCTGCCGCGCTCCGCCGAGCTGGTCACCGGCATGCTCGCGGTGCTGAAGGCGGGCGGCGCCTATCTGCCGATCGACCCCAAGTACCCGAGCCACCGCCTCGCGTACATCCTCGAGCACTCCGCGCCGCAGCTGATCCTCACCGACTCCGAGACGGTGTCGGTGCTGCCCGAGACCGAGCTGCCCGCCGTCTTCGTCGACCAGCTGGACCTGGACTCCGGCGACGCCACCGACCTTGCCGACACCGATCGGACCGGGGCGCTGCGGCCGGACGACCTTGCCTATGTGATGTACACGTCCGGCTCGACGGGCACGCCCAAGGGCGTCTCGATCACCAACCACAACGTGGTCAACGGCGTGCTCCGGCTCGCCGAGCGGGTGGGCATCCACGCGGGTTCGCGGACCCTGGCCGGCACGTCCATCAACTTCGACGTGTCCGTGTTCGAGATCTTCACGACGCTGACGCACGGCGGCACGGTCGAGGTCGTCCGCGACGTCCTCGTCCTCGGCGAGCGCGGCGGCTGGAGCGGCAGCGTCATCTCGACGGTGCCCTCCGTCTTCGCCGAACTCATCGACCAGATCGCCGAGTCCACGCAGGTGGAGACCCTGGTCTTCGCGGGCGAGGCGCTGTCGGCGACCTTCGCCGAGCGGGTGCGCGCCGCCTTCCCCGGCGTGCGGATCGTCAACGCGTACGGCCAGACCGAGTCCTTCTACGCCACCGCGTTCGCCGTGGACGGCGACGAGGACTGGCCGGCCGGCGGCGTCGCCCCGATCGGCACCCCGCTCGGCAACATGCGCACCTATGTCCTCGGCGAGGGCCTCACCCCCGTCCCCGCGGGTGTCGCCGGTGAGCTGTACGTCGCCGGAAACGTGGCCCGCGGCTACTACGGCCGCACCGACCTGACCACCGAGCGCTTCCTGCCCGACCCGTTCGTGCCGGGCGAGCGCATGTACCGCACCGGCGACCTGGCCCGCTGGAACAACGCCGGGCAGCTCGAATACGTCGGACGCGGCGACACCCAGGTCAAGGTGCGCGGCTTCCGCATCGAGCCCGGCGAGGTCGAGGCCGCCCTTGCCGCGCACCCCGGCGTCGCCCAGTCCGCCGTCGTCGTGCGCGAGGGCAAGGGCGGGGGCGGCAAGCAGCTGGTCGGCTATGTGGTGCCCGCCTTCACCAACACCTCCGACGCCGAAGTCGACATGCGGGCCGGCATCGAGTCCAAGGACCTGCGGCAGTTCATGTCGACGAAGCTGCCGGACTTCATGGTCCCGTCCGCCTTCGTCGTCCTGGAGAAGCTGCCGCTCACCCCGAACGGCAAGCTGGACCGCAAGGCGCTGCCCGAGCCGGAGTTCTCCGGCGGCGAGTACCGGGCGCCGCGCAGCGACGCCGAGAAGGTCCTGGCCGCCGTGTACGCGGAGGTCCTGGGCCTGGACCGGGTCGGCATCGACGACGACTTCTTCGCCGTCGGCGGCGACTCCATCCGCTCCATCCAGGTCGTCTCCCGCGCCCGCGCCCAGGGCTGGGAGGTCACCCCCCGGCAGATCTTCGAGCAGCGCACCGTCGCCGACCTCGCTACCGTCGCGGTGGCCGGGGGCGACGGCACCGGGCCTGTCCTGGAGGAGTTCGAGGGCGGCGGCACCGGCCTGTTCCCGCACCTGCCCATCGGCGAGTACATGCTCGGCCTCGGCGGCGGGCACAACCGGTTCTCCATGTCGCTCCTCGCCGAACTGCCCGTCGGCATCGACGCGTCGGGCCTGGCCGCCACCATCGGTGCGGTCCTCGACCACCACGACATCCTGCGCTCGCGCCTGGTCACCGAGGGCGAGGGCGGCCTCGTCGTCGCCCCGGCCGGGTCCGTGGACGCCGCCGGGCTCATCCGCCGGGTCGACGTCGACGGCCAGTGGGACACCCCTGCCTTCACGGAGCTCGCCGAGGCCGAACTCGACGCCGCCACCGGTCGGTTGGACACCGTCGCGGGCGTCATGGCGCAGTTCGTGTGGTTCGCGCCGCCCACCGGCGCGGGCCGCCTCCTGATCGCGCTGCACCACTTCGTCGTGGACGGAGTGTCCTGGCGCATCCTGCTGCCCGACCTCGCCGCCGCCTGGAAGGCCGTACGCGAGGGCAAGGCGGCGGAGCTCGACGCCGTCGGCACCTCGGTGCGCCGCTGGACGCACGCCCTGATCGAGGAGGCCAAGAGCCCCGAGCGGGTCGCCGAACTCCCCGTGTGGCAGGGCGTGTTGGACGGCCCGGACCCGCTGCTCGGCTCGCGTCCGCTGGACCCGGCCGTCGACACCCGCACCGCCCTGGACCACCTCCAGGTGCAGCTCGACCCGCAGGTCACCGAGGCGCTCCTCACCAAGATCCCCGGCGCCTTCCACGGCGGCGTCAACGACGGGCTGCTCGCCGCGCTCGCCGTGGCCGTCGCCAAGTGGCGCCGCACCAAGGGCATCGACGAGCCGTCCACGCTGATCAAGCTGGAGGGCCACGGCCGTGAGCAGGGCGTCGTCCCCGGCGCCGACCTGTCGCGCACCGTGGGCTGGTTCACCAGCCTCTTCCCGCTCCGCCTGGACCTGGCCGGCATCGACGTCGAGGACGCCTTCGCGGGCGGCCCCGCCGCGGGCAAGGCCGTCAAGGCCGTCAAGGAGCAGCTCCTCGCCATCCCCGACAAGGGCCTCGGCTTCGGACTGCTCCGCTATCTCAACTCCGAGACGGCCGCCTCCCTCGGGCAGCACTCCACCGGGCAGATCGGCTTCAACTACCTGGGCCGCTTCTCCGCCGCGGACATGCCCGAGAACCTGCGCGGACTCGGCTTCACCCAGATCGCCGAGATGGCCGCCCCGCTCGACGAGGACATGCCCGCCATGTCGACGCTCGAGATCAACTCGGCGGTCATCGACACCGAGCTCGGTGCGCAGCTGGACGCCGACCTGGGCTTCGCGCCCGGCGCGCTGGCCCGCGAGGACGTCGAGGAGCTCGCCGCGCTCTGGTTCGAGGCGCTCGCCGCCCTCGCCCGGCACGTCGAGACCCCCGGCGCCGGCGGTCTCACCCCGTCCGACCTGCCGCTGGTCAAGGTCAGCCAGCGCGACATCGAGCTGTGGGAGACGGTCTACCCCGGCATCGTCGACGTGTGGCCGCTGACCGCCCTGCAGTCCGGTCTGCTCTTCCACACGATGCTCAACGACGACTCCTGGGACGCCTACCAGATGCAGCTGGCGTTCCACGTCGAGGGCAGCGTGGACCCGGCCCGCATGCGCGCCTCCGGCCAGGCCGTCCTGGACCGCTACCCCAACCTGCGCTCGGCCTTCACCACCGACGCCGAGGGCAACCAGGTCCAGGTCATCTCCGACGGCGTCGAACTGCCGTGGGCCGAACTCGACCTGCGCGGCCTCGACGAGGCCGAACGCACCGAGAAGTTCGAGGAGTTCCTCCTCACCGACCACGCGCAGAGCTTCGACCCGGTCAACCCGCCCATGCTCCGCATGACCCTGGTGCGGATGACGCCGGACAGTGCCGAACTGGTCCTGACCGCCAACCACGTCCTGTTCGACGGCTGGTCCTTCCCGCTGCTGATGATGGACCTGCTGCACCTGTACGCGGCGAACGGCGACGCGTCCTCGCTGCCCCGCGTGCGCGGCTACAAGGACTTCCTGACCTGGCTGAACCAGCAGGACCACGACGCCACCGCCGCCGCCTGGGCGGCCGAGCTCGAGGGCGTCGACGAGCCGACCATGCTGCTGCCCGGCGCCCACGCGGAGTCCGGCAGCCAGGGCATCGACTCGGTCGACGTCGGCCTGCCGATGGACACGGTGCGCGAGCTCAACCGGCGCGCCTCCGAGCTCGGCGTCACCGTCAACACGCTGGTGCAGGGCGCCTGGGCGATCCTCGTCGGCCAGCTCACCGGGCGGCAGGACGTCGTGTTCGGCGCCACCGTCTCCGGCCGCCCGCCGGCGGTCACCGACGTCGACTCGATGGTCGGCCTGTTCATCAACACGCTGCCCGTACGCGTCGAGTTCGGGCCCGGCGACACCCTCGCCGAGCTGCTGCGCAACCTGCAGCACCGGCAGGCGGGGCTGCTCGACCACCACCACTACGGCCTGTCCGAGATCCAGCAGTCCACCGGGCTCAAGTCCCTCTTCGACACCCTGGTCGTCTTCGAGTCCTACCCGGTCGACCGATCCGGCATCGACGAGGCGCACGGGGCCGCCGGCATCGCCTTCACCGGCATCCGGCCCTCCACGGGCACGCACTACCCGCTGACCGTGATGGCGGACATGGATCCGCACCTGCGGCTCGCGCTCCACTTCCAGCAGCACGTCCTGGACCGGCCCGCCGTCGAGGTCATCGCGGCCCGCCTGGCCCGCATCATCGACCAGATCGCCGCCGACCCGACGCGCCGCGTCGGCCTGGTCGACGTGCTCGACGAGAGCGAGCGGGAGCAGCTGCGCCGGCTCAACAACACCGCCGCGGACACCCCCGAGGCGACGATCGTCGAGCTGTTCGAGCGCCAGGTCGCCGAGCGCCCCGAGGACACCGCCGTCGAGTCGGACGCGGTCTCGCTGACGTACGCGCAGCTCAACGCGCGCGCCAACCGCCTCGCGCGGGCCCTGGTGTGGCGCGGGGTGGGCCCCGAGTCCGTGGTCGCGGTGTCCCTGCCGCGCTCGACGGACCTCGCGGTCGCACTGCTCGCCGTACTGAAGGCAGGCGGCGCCTATCTGCCGATCGACCCCAAGTACCCGAGCCACCGGCTCTCGTACATCCTCGAGCACTCCGCGCCGCACCTGGTCCTCACCGACTCCGAGACCGTGTCGGTGCTGCCCGCGACCGAGTCGGCCCCGCTGTTCCTCGACGACCTCGTCGACCTGGAGCACGTCGAGCTCGGCGACGAGCTCGCCGGCGACCTGAGCGACGCCGAGCGCACGGCCGTGCTGCGCCCCGAGCACCTGGCGTACGTGATGTACACCTCGGGTTCGTCCGGCACCCCCAAGGGCGTCTCGATCACCCACCACAACGTCGTCAACGGCGTGCTGCGGCTCGCCGCGCGCGTCGGCATCGCGCCGGGCCGCAAGACCCTCGCCGGTACGTCGATCAACTTCGACGTGTCCGTGTTCGAGATCTTCACGACCCTGCTCTCGGGCGGCAGCGTCGAGATCGTCCGCGACGTCCTGGTGCTCGGCGAGCGCGACGAGTGGAACGGCAGCGTCATCTCCACCGTGCCGTCCGCCTTCGCCGAACTCGTCGACCAGATCGCCGACAAGGCGAGCGTCGACACCGTCGTCTTCGCGGGCGAGGCCCTGCCCGGCAACCTCGTCGAGCGGGTCCGCGGCGCCTTCCCCGGCGTCCAGGTCGTCAACGCCTACGGCCAGACCGAGTCGTTCTACGCCACCGCCTTCGGGGTCTCCGACACCGAGGAGTGGGAGGGCCCCGGCAGCGCCCCGATCGGTGTGCCGCTCGGCAACATGCGCACCTACATCCTCGGCCCGGGCCTGGCCCCGGTGCCGCCGGGCGCCGTCGGCGAGCTGTACATCGGCGGCACCCTCTCGCGCGGCTACCGCGGCCGCCCGGACCTGACCGCCGACCGGTTCGTCGCCGACCCGTTCGCCGAGACGCCCGGTGCCCGCATGTACCGCACCGGCGACATGGCCCGCCTCAACTCCGACGGCAAGCTGGAGTACGTGGGCCGCAGCGACACCCAGGTCAAGGTGCGCGGCTTCCGCATCGAGCCCGGCGAGGTCGAGGCGGCCATCGCCGCCCACGACCGCATCGACCGGGTCGCCGTCATCGCACGGCAGGGCGCGGGCACCAACTCCGGGAAGCTGCTTGTCGCTTACGTCGTCCCGGCCGAGGGCGGCCAGGAGGAGGCGCTCACCCTCGACGAGGTGCGGGCCTTCGCCGAGGACCGGCTGCCCGACTTCATGGTCCCGGCCGCGTTCGTGCTCATCGAGCGCCTCCCGCTGATGCCCAACGGCAAGCTGGACCGGGCGGCCCTGCCCGAGCCGGAGTTCTCCACCGTCGCCTACCGGGCCCCGCGCACCACCCGCGAGGAGACCCTCTGCACCCTGTTCGGCGAGGTCCTCGGGGCGGCCCGGGTCGGCATCGACGACGACTTCTTCGCGCTCGGCGGGCACTCGCTGCTCGCCACCCGCCTGATCAGCCGCATCCGCACCGAGCTCGGCGCGGAGGTCCCGATCAAGGTGGTGTTCGGCTCGCCGACGCCCGCGGAGCTCGCCTCGCACCTGTCCGCCGACACCCAGGTGCGGCCGCCGCTGGTCGCCCTGGAGCAGCGGCCCGAGCGGATGCCGCTGTCGTTCGCGCAGCGCCGCCTGTGGTTCATCGACAAGTTCGAGGGCCCCTCGGCGACGTACAACATCCCGCTGAACCTGCGGCTGCGCGGCTGGCTGGACGCGCCCGCGCTGACCGCGGCGCTGCAGGACGTGGTGGACCGCCACGAGAGCCTGCGCACCGTCTACCTGGTGGACCACGAGGGCGTGCCCTACCAGCAGGTGCTGCCCGTCGAGCGGGCCCGCCTGGACGTGCCGGTGGTGGACATCGCCGCCGGTGACCTGGCCGAGGCGATGCGGGAGTCGGCGGAGCACACCTTCGCCCTGAACTCCGAGATCCCCTTCCGGGCGCGCATCCTGCGCCTGGGCGCCGACGAGCACATGCTGTCCCTGGTGATCCACCACATCGCCAGCGACGGTGAGTCGATGGCCCCGCTGATCCGCGAGGTCTCCGCCGCCTACGCGGAGCGCCGCGAGGGCCGCGAGCCCGCGTTCGCGCCGCTGCCGGTGCAGTACGCGGACTACTCGGTCTGGCAGCGCGACCTGCTCGGCAACGACGACGACCCCAACAGCCTGCTCACCGCCCAGTCCACGTACTGGCGGGACATGCTCACCGGGTCGCCGCAGCCGCTGCAGCTGCCCACCGACCGGCCGCGCCCGCCGAAGGCGAGCCACCGCGGCGAGATGGTCGACTTCGTCGTCCCGGCCGAACTCCTGGCCAAGGTCGAGGAGTTGGCGCACGAGCACGACGTGACCATCTCGATGGTCATGCAGTCCGTCCTCGCGGTCCTGCTCCAGCAGCTCGGCGGCGGCGACGACATCCCGATCGGCTCGCCGATCGCGGGCCGCACCGACGAGGCGCTCGACGGCCTCATCGGGTTCTTCGTGAACACCTGGGTGCTGCGCGCGGACCTCGCGGGCAGCCCGACCTTCCTCGAACTCATCGAGCAGGTGCGGGAGAAGGCGCTCGGCGCCTACGACAACCAGGACGTGCCGTTCGAGCGCCTGGTGGAGATCCTCAACCCGGACCGCTCCACCTCGTACAACGCGCTGTTCCAGGTGATGTTCGCCTGGCAGAACTTCACCCAGGCCGACCTCGCGCTGCCGGGCCTGACCGTGGAGTTCGAGCCGGTGTGGACCGGCACCGCCAAGTTCGACCTGTTCTTCAACCTCACCGAGGCGGGCGACGAGGCGCACGGACTGATCGAGTACGCCACCGACCTGTTCGACCGCGACACCGTCGAGGACATCGCGTGCCGCTTCCTGCGCGTCGTCGAGCAGCTCACGTCCGACCCGGGCCAGCCCGTCGGCTCCGTCGACATCCTGGAGCCCGCCGAGCGCGAACTGGTCCTGCACGGCTTCAACGCCACCGCGGAGCCGACCCCGGACACGACGATCACCGGTCTGTTCGAGCGGCAGGCGGCGGCCACGCCGGACGCGGTCGCCGTCGAGGACGGCACCACGTCCCTGACGTACGCCGAACTCGACGCGCGCGCAGGCCGGCTGGCCCGCACCCTCGTCGAGCGCGGGGTGGGCAACGAGGACCTGGTGGCCCTCTCCCTGCCGCGCACCGTCGACCTGGCCGTCGGGATCCTCGCGGTCCTGAAGGCCGGAGGCGCGTATCTGCCGATCGACCCGAAGTACCCGAGCCACCGCCTGGAGTACATCCTGGGCCAGGCCGAGCCGCGCCTGGTCCTCACCGACTCCGAGACGGTGTCGGTGCTGCCCGCCACCGAGCTGCCCGCCCTGTTCGTCGACGGACTCGACCTGACACAGGGGGAGTCCACGCTCCCCGAGGGCACCGGACCGCAGCCCGGACAGCTGGCGTACGTGATGTACACCTCCGGCTCGACCGGCACCCCCAAGGGCGTCTCGCTCAGCCACCACAACGTGGTCAACGGCGTGCTCAGGCTCGCCGGGCGCATCGGCGTCGGCGAGGGCTTCCGCGCCCTGGCCGGCACGTCGATCAACTTCGACGTGTCCGTCTTCGAGCTGGTCACGACCCTCACCCACGGCGGCACGGTCGAACTCGTCCGCGACGTCCTGGTGCTCGGCGAGCGTGACGGCTGGACCGGCAACATGATCTCCACCGTGCCGTCCGCCTTCACCGAGCTGCTCGACCAGCTCGCCGGGCGCCTCCACGTCGACACCGTGGTCTTCGCCGGTGAGGCGCTGCCCGCGGGCCTGGTGGAGCGGATGCGGGAGGTCATCCCCGGCGTCCGCGTCGTCAACGCCTACGGCCAGACCGAGTCGTTCTACGCGACGACCTACGCCGTCGACCCCGACCAGCCCTGGGAGAACAACGGGGCGGCGCCGATCGGTTCGCCGCTCGGCAACATGCGCGCCTACGTGCTCGGCCCGGGTCTCACCCCGGCGCCCATCGGCACGGTCGGCGAGCTGTACATCGCCGGGAACATCTCGCGCGGCTACCGCGGCCGCCCGGACCTGACGGCGGAGCGCTTCGTCGCGGACCCGTTCGTCGGCACGCCGGGTGCCCGCATGTACCGCACCGGCGACCTGGCCCGCTGGAACCGGCACGGCCAGCTCGAGTACGCGGGCCGCGGCGACTCCCAGATCAAGGTCCGCGGCTTCCGTATCGAGCCCGGCGAGGTCGAGGCCGCCATCACGGCGCACCAGGGCGTCGCCCAGGCCGCCGTCGTGGCCCGCGAGATCGGCAGCGCCGGGGTCAAGCAGCTCGTCGGGTACGTGGTGCCCGTCGCCACCTCCGAGGGCACCGGTGAGAGCCTCGGCGACACCGACTTCGACATGACCGCCGGGCTCACCGCGAAGGACCTGCGCACCTTCGTCAACAGCAAGCTGCCCGAGTTCATGGTCCCGTCGGCGTTCGTGCTCCTGGAGCGGCTGCCGCTCACCCCGAACGGCAAGCTCGACCAGAAGGCGCTGCCCGAGCCGGAGTTCACCGGCGAGACCTACCGCGCCCCGCGCACCGACGAGGAGAAGATCCTCGCCGCCGTGTACGCGGACGTCCTCGGCCTCGACCGGGTCGGTCTCGACGACGACTTCTTCGCGATCGGCGGCGACTCCATCCGCTCCATCCAGGTCGTCTCCCGGGCCCGCGCGCAGGGCGTCGACGTCACCCCGCGCCAGATCTTCGAGCAGCGCACCGTCGGTGAGCTGGCGGAGGTCGCCACCAACCAGGCCGAGGCGATCGTCCTGGAGGAGTTCGAGGGCGGTGGCACCGGTCTCGTGCCGCTCCTGCCGATCACCCAGTACATGCTCGAACTGGGCGGCTCCTACGACCGGTTCTCCATGTCCCTGGCCCTGGACCTGCCCGCCGGCATCGACGAGCGGGGCCTGGTCGACACCCTCAACGCGGTCCTCGACCGGCACGACATCCTGCGCTCGCGCCTGGAGGTGAGCGGCGAGGGCGTCATGCACATCGACCCGCCGGGCACCCTGGACGCCGGGAAGCTGATCCACCGCGTGCCCTGCGACGGCGTGTGGGACGAGAGCTGGAAGCGGCTCGCCAAGGACGAACTCAACGCCGCCACCGGCCGGCTTGACCCGGTCGCGGGCGTCATGACGCAGTTCGTGTGGTTCGACGCGTCCGCGTCCGGCGCCGCCGGACGGCTGATCATCGCCCTGCACCACCAGGTCGTCGACGGCGTCTCGATGCGCATCATCGTCCCGGACCTCGCCGCCGCCTGGGAGAAGGTCCGCGAGGGCCAGAAGCCGGAGCTCGGCGCGGTCGGCACGTCCGTACGGCGCTGGACGCACGCCCTGATCGACGAGGCGAAGAGTGAGACGCGGCTCGCCGAGATGGACCTGTGGCGCTCCGTCCTTGAGGGCGGCGACCCGGTCCTCGGCTCGCGTTCCCTGGACCCGGCCGTCGACACCCGCTCCACGCTCGACCAGTTCGAGGTCAAGCTGTCCACGGCGGCCACCGATGCCCTGCTCACCAAGGTCCCGGCCGCCTTCCACGGCGGAGTCAACGACGGGCTGCTCGCCGCCCTCGCCCTCGCGGTCGCCAAGTGGCGCCGCACCAAGGGCGTCGACGAGCCGTCCACGCTGATCAAGCTGGAGGGCCACGGCCGCGAGCAGGACGTCATCCCGGGCGCCGACCTGTCCCAGACCATGGGCTGGTTCACGAGCATGTTCCCGGTGCGGCTCGACACCACGGGCTTCGACATCGACGAGGCGTTCGCCGGCGGCCCCGCCGCGGGCGGAGTGGTCAAGGCCGTCAAGGAACAGCTCCTCGCCATCCCCGACAAGGGCCTCGGCTTCGGCATCCTGCGCTACCTCAACGAGGAGACGGGTGCCGAGCTGAAGCAGCACTCCACCGGGCAGATCGGCTTCAACTACCTGGGCCGCTTCTCCTCGGCGGACATGCCCGAGCACCTGCGGGGCCTGGGCTGGACGCAGATCGCCGACGCGGACGGCCTCGACGCCGACCTGGACGCGACGATGCCCGCCATGTCCACCATCGAGATCAACTCGGCGGTCATCGACACCGAACTCGGCGCCCAGCTCGACGCCGTGGTGGGCTTCCCGAAGGGCGTCCTGAACCGCGCCGAGGTCGAGGAACTCATCGCCCTGTGGTTCGAGGCCCTGGAGGCCCTGACCCGGCACGTGGCCGACCCGAAGGCCGGCGGGCTCACCCCCTCCGACCTGCCGCTGGTCTCCGCGAGCCAGACGGACATCGAGACGTGGGAGGCCGCCTACCCGAACCTGGCCGACGTCTGGCCGCTGACCGCGCTCCAGTCCGGGCTGCTCTTCCAGTCCCTGCTGGACGCCGAGGACGACCACGACGCGTACCAGATGCAGATCGCCTTCCACGTCGCGGGCGTCGTCGAGCCCGCCCGGATGAAGGCGTCCGCGCAGGCGGTCCTCGACCGGTACAGCAACCTGCGCGCCGCCTTCACCACCGACAGCGAGGGCAACCAGGTCCAGGTCATCCCGGCCCGGGTCGACGTGCCCTGGCGCGAGGTCGACTTCAGCCACCTGTCCGCCGAGAACCGCAAGACCGCCTTCGAGGAGTTCCTCGCCGCCGACCACACCGAGAACTTCGACCCGGCCACCGCGCCGCTGGTGAGGTTCGCGCTGGTCAAGATGGGTGAGGACCGCTTCGAGCTGGTCCTGACGGCGCACCACGTGCTGTTCGACGGCTGGTCGTTCCCGGTGATCATGCAGGACCTGCTGCTTCTTTACGGGTCCTACGGAGACACCTCGGCGCTGCCGCGGGTGCGGGGCTTCCGCGACTTCCTGGTCTGGCTGGACAAGCAGGACCACGAGGCCACCGCGGCCGCCTGGGCCAAGGACCTCGCCGGGGTCGAGCAGCCCACCAAGCTCGCCCCCGGTGCGCCGGACAGCGACGAGGACGCAGGGATCGGCTCGGTCGACATCAGCCTGCCGATCGCCGAGGCCGCCGCCCTCAACCGGCGCGCCTCCGAACTCGGCGTCACCGTCAACACGTTGGTGCAGGGCGCCTGGGGCCTGCTGCTCGGTTCGCTGACGGGGGAGCGGGACGTCGTGTTCGGCGCCACCGTCTCCGGCCGCCCGCCCGCGGTCACCGACGTCGACTCGATGGTCGGCCTGTTCATCAACACCCTTCCCGTACGCGTCGAGTACGGGCCCGCGGAGACCCTCGCGGACCTGCTGAAGAACCTGCAGAAGCGGCAGGCCGCGCTGCTGGACCACCACCACTACGGGCTCGCCGAGATCCACCAGGTCCTCGGCGTGAAGGAACTCTTCGACACGCTCGTCGTCTTCGAGTCCTTCCCCGTCGACAAGGAGGCCCTGAACGAGGCCAACAACACCGGCGGGATCGCCTTCACCGGCATCCGCCCGCACTCGGGCACCCACTACCCGCTGACCGTGATGGCCGCGGCCGACCCGCACCTGCAGCTGATGCTGCAGTACAAGCAGGACGTCTACGACCGCCCCGAGGTGCAGACCCTCGCCGACCGTCTGGTGCGCGTCCTGCACCAGATCGCCGCCGACCCGGAGCTGCCGATCGCCCTGGTCGAGATCCTGGAGCCGGCCGAACACCACCGCGTCATCGAGGAGTTCAACGCCACCTTCGAGCCGACCCCGGACACGACCGTCACCGGTCTGTTCGAGCGGCAGGTGGCGGCCACGCCGGACGCGGTCGCCGTCGAGGACGGCACCACGTCCCTGACGTACGCCGAGCTCGACGCGCGCGCCAACCGCCTGGCCCGCGAGCTCCTCGCCCGCGAGGTGGGCCCGGAGCAGCTGGTGGCCCTGTCGCTGCCGCGCACCGTCGACCTGGTCGTCGGGATGCTGGCGGTGCTCAAGTCGGGGGCGGCGTATCTGCCGATCGACCCGAAGTACCCGAGCCACCGCCTGGAGTACATCCTCGGCCAGGCCGCGCCGCGCCTGATCCTCACGGACAGCGCGACGATCGGGGTGCTGCCGAAGACCTCCGTGGAGGCCCTGTTCGTCGACGAACTCGACCTGGAGAGCGGCGACGGGAGCGCGGTCGACGCCATCGAGGTGCACCCGGACCTGCTGGCGTACGTGATGTACACCTCGGGCTCCACGGGCACCCCGAAGGGCGTCTCGATCACCCACCACAACGTGGTCAACGGCGTGCTGCGGCTCGCCGAGCGGGTGGGCATCCGGCACGGCTCGCGCACCCTGTCGTCCACGTCGATCAACTTCGACGTGTCGGTGTTCGAGATCATCACGACGCTCACCCACGGCGGCACGATCGAACTCGTCCGTGACGTCCTGGTGTTGGGCGAGCGCGACGGCTGGGAGGGCAACGTCATCTCGACGGTGCCGTCCGCCTTCGCCGAGCTGCTCGACCAGCTCGAGGGCAAGCTGCGGGTCGACACGGTGGTGTTCGCCGGTGAGGCCCTGCCGCCCGCCCTGGTGCGGCGGATGCGGCAGACGATCCCGGGCGTCAAGGTCGTCAACGCCTACGGCCAGACCGAGTCGTTCTACGCGACCACGCACACTGACCAGGACGCCGACACCGGCAGTGCGCCCATCGGCTCCCCGCTGGGCAACATGCGCGCCTACATCCTCGGCCCGGGCCTGACCCCGGTGCCGCCGGGCGCGGTCGGCGAGCTGTACATCGGCGGCACCATCGGGCGCGGCTACCGCGGCCGCCCCGACCTGACCGCCGACCGGTTCGTCGCCGACCCCTTCGGCTCGACCCCGGGCTCGCGGATGTACCGCACCGGCGACCTGGCCCGCCTCAACGCCGACGGGCACCTGGAGTACGTCGGCCGCGGCGACAGCCAGATCAAGGTGCGCGGCTTCCGCATCGAGCCCGGCGAGATCGAGGCGGCCCTGACCACGCACCCGGACGTCCACCAGGCGGCCGTGGTCGCCCGTGAATCGGCGGCCGGCGTCAAGCAGTTGGCGGCGTACGTGGTGCCGGTGGCCGGAGCCGAGGGTCCTGCTGTGGAGGAGCTGCGGGCGTACGCGGACGAGAAGCTGCCGGACTTCATGGTCCCCGCGGCGTTCGTCGTCCTGGAGCGGCTCCCGCTCGCCCCGAACGGCAAGCTGGACCGCGCGGCACTCCCGGAGCCGGAGTTCACCGGCGAGGAGTACCGGGCCCCGCGCACGGACCGGGAGGCGGCGCTCGCCGCCGTGTTCGCCGAGGTCCTCGGCCTGGAGCGGGTCGGCATCGACGACGGCTTCTTCGCCCTGGGCGGCCAGTCGCTGCTCGCGGCCCGGCTCAACCGGCGCATCCGGGCCGAGCTGGAGGTGGAGCTGCCGATGCGGGCGATCTTCGAGATGCCCACGGTCGCCTCGCTCGCCGCGTACCTGGAGTCGGACGCGCCGGCCAAGGAGAACGCGGACCCGTTCGCCCGCGTGATGCCCATCAAGACCGGCGGGGACAAGGAGCCGCTGTGGTTCTGCCACATCACCAGTGGTCTGGTGTGGCCGTACCTCTCCTTCAGCACCGCGCTGCCCGCGGACCGGCCCGCCTACGGGCTCCAGTCGCCCGGCTTCCACAAGACGGCGCCCGCCGAGTCCATGCGGGAGCTGGTGGTGAGCCACGTCGAGCAGATCTTCGCGATGCAGCCGGAAGGCCCGTACTTCCTGGTCGGCTGGTCCTTCGGCGGCATCCTCGCCCAGGCGGTGGCGGCCGAGATACAGCGGCGCGGCGGTGAGGTGGCGCTGCTCGCGCTCCTCGACTCCGCACCGGCCAGCCACTTCGCGAACGACCCGGACCGCGAGCTGGAGCATGTGCGGGCCTCGCTCGGACAGTTCGCGGGCAACCTCATCGACGGCGACGAGACCAGCCTCCTCGATGTGACGTCGGAGTTCGTCGTCAGGTCCCTGAACATGCTGAAGCGGTACGAGCAGCCGGTGTTCGAGGGAGATGTCCTGTTCTTCAACGCGACCCGGAACCCGGAGGCCCCGTACATGGCCCAGTGGGCGCCGTACATCACCGGCGAGTTGGAGGTGCACGACCTCGAGTGCACCCACAACGAGATGTGCCGGCCGGAGCAGGCCGCGACGATGGGCGCCCACATCGCCCGCCGGCTCGGCCGGTCCGCCGACCAGTAGAAGCCACCCAAGAGAACCCAAGAGAACCCAAGAGAACTCAAGCGAACCCAAGAGAACCCAAGAGAATCGGAGTACACCCACCATGAGCACCAACCCGTTCGACGACGCCGACGGCCAGTTCCACGTCCTGGTCAACGACGAGGAGCAGTACTCGCTGTGGCCGACCTTCACGGATGTCCCCGCCGGCTGGCGCGTGGCCTTCAACGAGGGCAGCCGCACCCAGTGCCTGGAGTACATCGAGGAGAACTGGACGGACATGCGTCCCAAGAGCCTGCGTGAGGCGATGAACGCGGCCTGACGGCCGACGTCTGACCTCCGAAGTTCCAGACCGCACGGTACGGAAATCGGAGCGAAGTCTCCCTCATAGGCAGTCACTGAAGCAGCCGCGCCCCGGCCCACGGGGTGCGGCTGCTCCGTTTTGTCCAGGTGGGCCAAGGCCAAGACGGGGGTAAAAGTTCGGCCAGGAGGACTAGAAAAAAACCTTCGGTCTGGTATTTTTTTAGTCGGGCCCCAGAGGGTGCGTCTCAGGACGACGACCGAAACGGCCGACGTGTGCTCCGTCGCCCGCCCGGCCGCCGAGGCCGCGCCCGAGCATGAGGGGGTGCTCGGACGCGGCCCCGGCGCCGCCGGGGCCCGCAGCGTCACCACGCCCCCGGACGGCGGCGCCCGCCTCCCCGCAGCCGCCGTCCGCACCGCCCCGCGCTCCGGCCGGCCCCGGTCCGTGGCGACCCCATGACTGATGAGAGAACCCGAAGGAGAACGATCGTGTCGGAGCAAGTCGTCAGCCTGACCTCGGAGATCGTGAGTGACCCGGCCCAGTACACGGAACTGCGCGAGCAGGGCCTGACCCGTGCCACGCTGCCCGACCTGGAGACCCCGGTCTGGCTCATCACCCGCTACGAAGAGGCGAAGGCGGCCCTGTCCGACCCCCGCTTCGTGCGCGACAGCAGCAAGCTGCCGGGCCAGGACGGGCCGAGCATCGCCGACCAGATGATCGAGGCGTACGGGCTGCCCGCCGACTACAGCCCGTACCTCGGGATCCTCGTCCTCGCCGACGGCGAGGAGCACGCCCGGCTGCGGAACCTGATCACGCGCTCCTTCACGGCCCGCCGCATAGCGGGCCTCCGCCCGCAGATCGAGCAGATCGTCGACGACCTCTACGCGAAGCTCTCCGCCAAGGGCGAGGGCGACCTCCTGGAGGAGCTCGGCTACCCCCTCGCGGCGACCGTTATCTGCGAGCTCATCGGCATCGACCAGCAGCACCACGCGCAGATGACCAAGTGGATCCGCGAGTACGCCTCCGGCGACCCGGAGCTGTTCATCCCGGCCCTCAAGGGCATGGTCGAGCACTGCAAGGACCTGATCGTGCGGCGCCGCGAGGAGCCCGCCGAGGACCTCATCTCCGAGCTCGTGCGCGCCGCCGACGAGGAGGAGGACGCGCTCACCGAGACCGAGATCGTCGCGGTGTTCCTGCTGCTCATCAACACGGGCATCACCCCGCCGGCCACGTTCATCTGCGACTCGATCCTGACGCTGTTCGACCACTCCGAGCAGCTCGACAAGCTGCGCCAGGAGCCGGAGCTGCTCGCCACCCGCGCCATTCCCGAGCTGCTCCGCTTCACCAGCCCGGTCCCGATGGGGGCGCCGCTGTACGCCACCGAGGACATGGAGTTCGGCGGCTGCCCGATCAAGCAGGGCGACGTCGTCACGGGCTCCCTGATGGGCGTGAACCACGACCCGGCCGAGTTCGACGCGCCGGACAAGCTGGACATCTCCCGCAAACTCGGCCGCGGTGTGGGCCACTTGGCGCTCGGTCACGGCGCGCACTACTGCATCGGCGCGGCCCTCGCCCGCCTGGAGACCGAGGTCGTCCTGGACCGGCTGCTGATCAAGCACGACGGTCTGGAGCTCGCGGTTCCGCGCGACGAGCTGGTGTACAAGCCGCTGCCCGGTGAGGGCATTCACCTCGCCGCGCTGCCCGTGCGCTTCTGAAGCGCGCCGGGTATTCCGGCAGGTCACAAGGGTCGGCCCGGCATCCGGGCCGACCTTTTTGCTGTTCGTTGTTTTGACATGGGCATGGCGAGACCTCTTTCGGGGGCTCTTCTCCGCCAGGTACAAAACTGATCTGCGACCGGGAGGATTCATGACAGTGCGAGCAGCCGTTGCCGGAGCCAGCGGGTACGCGGGAGGTGAGCTCCTGCGCCTGCTTCTCGCCCACCCCGAGGTGGAGATCGGCGCCCTGACCGGAAACTCCAACGCGGGCCAGCGCCTGGGGAGCCTCCAGCCGCACCTCGGCCCGCTGGCCGACCGCGAACTGGAGAAGACGGAGCTCTCCGTCCTGGCGGGGCACGACGTGGTGTTCCTCGCCCTGCCCCACGGACAGAGCGCAGCCGTCGCCGAGCAACTCGGCCCGGACGTCCTCGTCGTGGACTGCGGCGCGGACTTCCGCCTGAACGACGCCGCCGAATGGGAGCGCTTCTACGGCACCCCGCACGCCGGCACCTGGCCCTACGGCCTGCCCGAACTGCCCGGTGGACGCGAGGCGCTGCGCGGGGGCAAGCGCATCGCGGTGCCGGGCTGCTACCCCACCGCCGTCACGCTCGCCCTGTTCCCGGCCTACGCCGCGGACCTGGCCGAGCCCGAGGCGGTCGTCGTGGCCGCCTCCGGCACCTCCGGCGCCGGCAAGGCACCCAAGCCGAACCTCCTCGGCGCCGAGACGATGGGCAACATGACTCCGTACGGCGTCGGCGGCACGCACCGGCACACGCCGGAGATGATCCAGAACCTCAGCGCCGCGGCCGGGACCCGCGTCGGCGTCTCCTTCACGCCGACGCTCGCCCCGATGCCGCGCGGCATCATCGCCACCTGCTCCGCCAAGGCCAGGCCGGGAGTCACGGCCGAGGACGTCCGCGCCGCGTACGAGAAGGCCCTCGCCGACGAGCCGTTCGCCCGGCTCCTGCCCGAGGGCACCTGGCCCACCACCGCCGCCGTGGTCGGCTCCAACGCCGCGCACATCCAGGCCGTACTCGACGAGTCCAACGGCCGGATCATCGCGATCAGCGTCATCGACAACCTCACCAAGGGCACCGCGGGCGGCGCGGTGCAGAGCATGAACATCGCCCTCGGCTTCCCCGAGGACCAGGGGCTCTCGACGATCGGAGTCGCACCGTGAGCGTCACCGCAGCCAAGGGATTCACGGCCGCCGGGACCACCGCCGGGATCAAGCAGAAGGGCACGCCGGACCTCGCCCTCGTCGTCAACACCGGCCCGAGCCGCGCCGCCGCCGGAGTCTTCACCTCCAACCGGGTCAACGCCGCCCCCGTGAAGTGGTCCCGCCAGGTCCTCGCGGGCGGCCAGGTCAGCGCCGTCGTCCTCAACTCCGGTGGCGCCAACGCCTGTACCGGCCCCGAGGGGTTCTCCGATACGCACGCCACCGCCGAGCAGGTGGCCACGGTCCTCGGCCACGACGCCGGCCAGATCGCGGTCTGCTCGACCGGGCTGATCGGCATCCGGCTGCCGATGGACAAGCTGCTGCCCGGCATCGAGAAGGCGGCCGGTGAACTGTCCGACGAGGGCGGCGAGTCGGCGGCCGTCGCCATCAAGACCACGGACTCCGTGCACAAGCAGGCCGCGGTCACCCGCGGCGGCTGGACCGTCGGCGGCATGGCCAAGGGCGCGGGCATGCTCGCCCCCGGCCTCGCCACGATGCTGGTGGTCCTCACCACCGACGCCGACGTCGACGCCGGTGTCCTGGACCGGGCGCTGCGCGGCGCGACCCGCACCACCTTCGACCGGGTCGACTCCGACGGCTGCATGTCCACCAACGACACCGTGCTGCTGCTCGCCTCCGGTGCTGCCCAAGTCACCCCGGACGAGGCCGAGTTCGCCGAGGCCGTGCACACGGTCTGCGCCGACCTGGCCCGGCAGCTCATCGGCGACGCCGAGGGCTCCAGCAAGGACATCCGTATCGAAGTGACGGGTGCCGCGACCGAGGACGACGCCGTCGAGGTGGGGCGCACCATCGCCCGCAACAACCTCCTCAAGTGCGCCATCCACGGCGAGGACCCCAACTGGGGCCGCGTCCTGTCCGCCATCGGCACCACCTCCGCGACCTTCGACCCCGACGAACTGAACGTCGCCATCAACGACGTATGGGTCTGCAAGAAGGGGTCCGTCGGAGAAGACCGCACCCTCGTGACGATGCGCGGCCGCGAGGTCCGCATCACCGCCGACCTGGCAGCGGGCAGCGAGTCCGCCGTCATCTGGGCCAATGACCTCACCGCCGAGTACGTCCACGAGAACAGCGAGTACGCCTCATGAGCGCTCTTACGTCTCTCCTCGACACCGTGCCGGACACCACCACCGTCACCGCCGCCAACGACCGCAAGCGCGCGGCGATGCCCAAGGCCCACACTCTGATCGAGGCGCTGCCCTGGATGGCGCGCCACCATGGCAAGACCGTCGTGATCAAGTTCGGCGGGAACGCGATGGTCAACGATGATCTGAAGGCGGCGTTCGCCGAGGACATCCTGTTTCTGCGGCACGCGGGCCTGAACCCGGTCGTGGTGCATGGCGGGGGTCCGCAGATCAGTGCGCAGTTGGAACGCCTGGGCATGGACAGTGAGTTCAAGGCCGGGCTGCGGGTCACCAATGACGAGACCATGGACGTCGTACGGATGGTCCTGGCGGGTCAGGTGCAGCGCGAGCTGGTGGGTCTGCTGAACGAGCACGGTGGGCACGCGGTCGGCATGACCGGTGAGGACGCCCGCCTGATGACGGCCATCAAGTGCTATGCCGAGGTGGACGGGAAGTCCGTGGACATCGGTCGGGTCGGCGAGGTCGCCGATGTGGATGCCGGGGTGGTGCAGGCGCTCATCGACAACGGCCGTATCCCTGTCATCTCCTCCATCGCGCGTCCGGTGGATGCCAAGGACGCTGCCGGTGGTGGGGTGTTCAACGTGAACGCGGACACCGCCGCCGCGGCCCTCGCGGCCGCACTTGGCGCGGAAATGCTGATGATCCTCACCGATGTCGAGGGCCTGTACGCGAACTGGCCCCACAGCGAAGAAGTCATCTCCAAGCTGAGCGCCAGCGAGCTGGAGACGGTCCTGCCCGAACTGGCCAGCGGGATGATCCCGAAGATGGAGGGCTGCCTGCACGCCGTGCAGGGCGGCGTGGGCACCGCCCGCGTCATCGACGGCCGGGTGAAGCACTCGCTCCTGCTGGAGATCTTCACCGACGAGGGCATCGGCACCATGGTCGTGCCCGACGAGAAGCGTGCCGAACGCGCGGCGCCCGTCCACTACTTCGAGGAGAAGGCGGCATGAACGGCGGCCCCTCCGGCCCGCACGGCGGCACCGACAACCGCGCTCTGGCCGATCGCTGGCAGAGCTCGATGATGGACAACTTCGGCACCCCGCGCCTGCCCCTGGTCCGCGGCCAGGGCGTCAAGGTCTGGGACGCCGAGGGCACGCGGTACCTCGACTTCCTCGGCGGCATCGCGGTCAACTCGCTCGGCCACGCCCACCCGGCGTTCGTCGAGGCGGTGTCGCGTCAGCTGACGTCGCTCGGCCACGTCTCGAACTTCTTCATCGCCGAGCCCACCGTCGCCCTCGCCGAGCGCCTCCTGGAGCTGACCGGCCGCCCCGGCCGCGTCTACTTCTCCAACTCCGGCGCCGAGGCCAACGAGGCCGCCTTCAAGATGGGCCGCCTCACGGGCCGCAGGCACATGGTCGCCGCCGACGGCGGCTTCCACGGCCGCACCATGGGCGCCCTGTCGCTGACCGGACAGCCCGTCAAGCGCACCCCCTTCGAGCCGCTGCCGGGAGCCGTCTCGTACGTCCCCTACGGCGACACCGAGGCTCTGCGCGCCGCCGTCACCGAGGAGACCGCCTTCGTCATCCTGGAGCCGATCCAGGGCGAGAACGGGGTGATCCCGCCCCCGCCCGGCTATCTGAGCGCCGCCCGCGAGATCGCCTCGGCCAAGGGCGCCCTGCTCATCCTGGACGAGGTGCAGACCGGCATCGGCCGCACCGGGCACTGGTACGCGGCCCAGGCCGAGGGCGTCGAGGCCGACGTCGTGACCCTCGCCAAGGGCCTGGGCGGCGGCCTCCCCATCGGCGCCACCCTCGCCTTCGGACCGGCCGCGGAGCTGCTCACCCCGGGCGCGCACGGCTCCACCTTCAGCGGCAACCCGCCGGTGTGCGCAGGGGCGTTGGCGGTCATCGACACCATCGAGCGCGACGGTCTCCTCGCCAACGCCAAGACGCAGGGCGAGCGGCTGCGTGCCGGGGTCGCGGCCCTGGGCCACCCCCTGGTCGAGGAGGTGCGCGGCGAGGGCCTGCTCATCGGCATCGCGCTGCGCGAGCCGCGCGCGGCCGAGATCCAGCAAGCCGCCCAGGACCGGGGCCTGTTGGTGAACGCGGCCAAGCCGGACGTCATCCGGCTTGCCCCGCCGCTGATCCTCGACGACGACGAAGTCGGCACGTTCCTCGCGGAGTTCCCGTCGGCGCTGCCGGCCAACTGACCTGGGCCCCGGGGCCAACGACGTCCCCGGGGCCCGACCTCGCACAGGCGCTCACCCACAGCGCCGCACCTCCAGGCGCCCATCCTCAGCGCCACCCTCGCGCGCCCATCCTCAGCGCCGCTTCCGAGCGCCCTACCCGGCACTCACGACAATGCGGGGCGACCCACCCGGACCATCCTCATCCGGGGGTCGCCCCGCTGTTGTGCGCCGGACCGGAGTCCGGCACACAACGGGCAGCGAATCGTGGCCGCCTGCCTGCCGGGCTCAGCGGTCGGCTTCGGCCCCGTTCGCCGCGACCTCCTTCTGCAGTACGGGCTCCGCGACAACACCGTCCTGGCCGTCGTCGGCCGCCCCGGCACTCTGCCCCTCGGCGTCCCCTTCCGCGAGCGCCCCGTCCTTCGGGGTGCGCATCAGGAAGACGGCCAGGATCGCGGCGGCCACGACACCGGCGGCGCCGGCGAGGAAGCTCGCCTGCATGCCGTCGGAGAAGGCGTCGCGCGCCGTCTCGATGAGCGACTTGTCGCCGGTGGCGAGCGCTCCCTGGATGGACTCCTTGGCGGTGTCGGACGCGCCGTCCGGCATGCCTCCCTTGTAGGTGCTGGTCAGGACCGAGCCGAGGACGGCGACACCGAGGGCGGCACCGGCCTGCTGGATCGTGTCGTTGAGCGCGGAGCCGACACCGGCGTGCTCGCCGGGCACCGCACCCATCAGGGCCGCGATGACCGCGGGCATCGCCAGACCGGAACCGGCACCCATCAGCAGCATGGCGATGATGAGCGGCGTCCAGCCGTCACCGACGGACAGCGTCGACAGGACCGCGAACCCGCCGGCGATGACCAGCAGACCCGCCACCGCGACCGGCCGGTTGCCGGTCTTCGGGATCAGCGCCGAGCCGACGCCGTTGAAGATCAGCGTGGCCACGGCCAGCGGCGTGAAGGCCAGACCGGTCTCGGTGGGCGTGTACTTGAGGACGTACTGCAGGTACTGGGTGAGCACCAGCATCAGACCGCCGTTGGCGAACGTCAGCAGCACCAGCGAGAAGCTGGATCCTGTGAACACCCGGTTCTTGAACAGGCTCAGCGGCACCATCGGCGACTCGACGCGGGCTTCCCAGATGCCGAAGCCGACCAGCGAGACGACGGCGACGGCGAGCGCGATCTGCACGTTCGTGTGACCGAGGCCGTCCTTGGGCAGCTCGTTGATGGTCCACACGAGCGCGGCCATGCCGATGACCGACAGGACCATGCCGAACGGGTCGGCCTTGCGCCAGGGCCCCTTGGACTCGGGCATCAGGATCAGCGCGGAGATGATCGCCAGGATCGCGATCGGGATGTTGATCAGGAAGACCGAGCCCCACCAGAAGTGGGCGATCAGCGCACCACCGAGGACCGGACCGCCGACCAGGCCCACCATGGCCACCGCGCTCCAGGCGGAGATCGCCTTGGGGCGCTCCTCCTCGTCGAAGACGGTGATGAGGATGGACAGTGTGCTCGGCATGACCAGCGCCCCGCCGATACCCATGAAGACACGGGCGGCGATGAGTTGCTCCGGGCTGTTGGCCCAGGTCGCCATGACGGATGCGGCGCCGAACACCACAAGGCCGATGATCATGACCTTACGGCGTCCGTACTTGTCGGACAGGCTTCCCGCGGTGAGCAGGAGACCGGCGAAGACGAGCATGTAGGACTCGAGGATCCACTGAACGTCCTGTGCCGTAGCCCCGATGTCCTCGGCGATCGGCGGCACGGCAACGGTCAGCACCATGTTGTCGATCACCAGCACGAGCGTGCTGAGGCACAGCACGATCAGGATGAGCCAGCGACGTGGATGACGTTCCATCTGAAAACCTTTCGAAACGGTGTGAGCCCGGCAAAGCGACCGAAGCCAGCGCCCAGTGCCAGTGGGGGTAGCTGCACCGGAAGTCAATTAAACCAACGTCCCGGTTTCTTTTCTAGTCGTCATCCAGCCATGAACCTCAGTCCCCCGGTAGTCGTGTGCTGAGTGGTCCACATCTCCTGTCCGTACGACCTGTCATGTGGGCCGTTGCGATGCGTACAGTGTTCGCAATACAGAGCACTGTACGCCACGTGGCACGGTGTGCGCTACCCCGCACGATGTGCGAATGTGGGGCTATCCTGAGGCGACGAAAAGAGGAGGCCACATGCCAGCCAAGGAGCCTGCG
Source organism: Streptomyces sp. NPDC059009 (assembly GCF_042740175.1). NCBI lineage: Bacteria > Bacillati > Actinomycetota > Actinomycetes > Kitasatosporales > Streptomycetaceae > Streptomyces > Streptomyces sp. NPDC059009. Next base: position 80,445 of record NZ_JBHYJB010000039.1, read on the forward strand.
ATCCAGTCGGTGTGGACCCGGCCGCGCCGCAGCCGCCGGGAGCAGCCGGCGCTGAGCCGCGAGCAGATCGTCACCGAGGCCGTCAGCCTCCTCGACGCGGAAGGCATCGAGGCGCTGAGCATGCGCCGGCTCGGCACCCGCCTGAACGTGGGCGCGACGTCGCTGTACTCGCACGTGGCCAACAAGGACGAGCTGGTCGAACTGGTCGTGGACGAGATCTACGGCGAGATGGACATCCGCCTCGACGACCCCGACGGCTGGCGTTCGGCCGCCGCGGGCGCGGCGGAGAGCCTGCGCGGCACGATCCGGCGCCACCCCTGGATGGCGTCGGTGCTCGGCGGCGCGGGCCTGTCCTACCTCGGCCCCAACATGATGCGGAACACCGACCGCCTGCTGGCCGTGCTCGAGGCGGGCGGCTTCAGCCTGACCGAGGCGGACCGCGCGATGAAGACGCTGATCGCCTACGTCCTCGGCTTCGGCACCAGCGAGGCGGCCTGGCTCACCGCGCTCGCCCGCAGCGGCAAGAGCCAGCAGGAGTGGGCGGAGAGCGTGTGGCCCACCGTCAAGGAGGCGGTCAGACCCTATCCGCGGCTGAGCGAGTGGTACGCCCAGCAGAACGCGTCCGACGACGGGGACGGATTCTCGTACGGTCTCGACCGGGTCCTGGACGGGCTCGAGGCACGACTTCGGAGCACGGCCGACGCCGTCTGACCGGACCTGCCCGGACCCCTAGATAGGCTGGGGCCCGTGGAGGACCGGTGACTGATTTCGACGCGATCGACGCGCTGCTCGCCCAGGCGCGCGAGGAGGCCGAACTCCCGTCCCCGCAGCGGCGGCGCGAGCTTCGCGAGAGCCTCGGCCTGTCCCGTGCGCAGGTCGCGGGCGCCCTCGGGGTGAGCCCGTCGACCGTCGGGGGATGGGAGACGGGACGCGATCCCGCGGGTGGCATCCGCGACAAGTACGCGTACTTCCTCGAGGGCGCGGAGGCCAAGCTGCGCGATCGGGCCGCTGCCGCTGCCGCTGCCGCTGCGGCGGCCGAGGGGCCGGGGCACGGCGCCGACGGGATCGACGCGACCGACGGGATCGGCGGGAGCGAAGAGGCCGGGCTCAAGGAAGCGGACGCGGCCGGGGAGTTCGACGGGGCCGACGACGCCGACGAGGCGCGGGAGCTCGCGGCCGCACAGCCCTGTGTCCTGTGCGGGCATCCGGCCACGCACCAGATGGCGGGCTTCCCCCAGCACCTGGACCCGGCCGAGTGCGAGGCGGCCGCGCGCCCCCGGCCCGAGGCTCCGGCGGCCGAGGTCCCGGCTCCCGAGGCTCCCACTGCCGACTCCCCGGTGACTGGCCGAGAATCGCCCCCGCGGGCCCCGGAACACCAGGGGCGCACCACGCGCACCACCAAGGTGGTCCCCGTGGGACGGCGCGCCCAGGCGGCATCCGACGTTCCGGATCTCATCGGCCATGCGGTGCACGCCGCCCTGACCAAGCATCAGGGCGACAGCGACGCGGCCGGCGCGGAGCTGCTCAAGAACGCGATCCGGGACGCGATGGCCCTGCTCGACGAGTGCCGCAAGGGCGGGCGCTACGACATCGTGGCCCACCCGCCGCTGCCGGACGTGCTGCGCAAGAAGAGCAAGACCGGGCCGGACGAGATCTGGGAGGCCCGCCCCAAGTGGACCCGCCCCGAACTGCCCGCCGGGCGCCACGAGGTGACCGCGCTCGACATCAACGGCGCCTATCTCTCGGCCCTGAAGACCCATCTGCCGATCGGCGCCCTGGAGTACGGCGAGGGCGACCACCACGACCGGCGGCGCGCGGGCGTCCACCTCATCACCCCGCCCGAGTGGGACCACGACGCGCTGCTGCCCAACCCGATCGGCAACCGCGACGAACCGGGCCCGCTCTGGGTCACCGAGCCGACCCTGCGGCTGCTGCTGCGCTGCTCCCGGGCTTCGTACGGGCTGTGCGACCGGCCGGTGATCCACGAGTCGTGGACGTCCGGCGCCACCGAGGGGCTGCTGGAGAAGTTCCGGGTGGCCCTCAAGGACGCGCGCGACGCCGCGATCGCCGAGGGTGACGAGGTGACGCTCGAATACGTGAAGGCCATGTACTCGAAGTTCGTCTCGACGATGGGCGAGTCGAACTACAACCGGGAGCTGTACCGCCCCGACTGGATGCACCTCATCCGCTCCCAGGCGTTCGCCAACCTCTGGCTGAAGGCATACAAGGCGTACGACGAGGGGCTGACCGTCGTGCGCGCCATGGGCACCGACGAGCTGCACGTCATCGGTGACTGGCAGCATGTCTTCACCGAGGGCCGCGGGGTCACCGAGGTGAAGGTGAAGGACGTCTACGCCATCGGGACGGGCCCGCAGCAGGACCTCGCATCCGAGCCCGTATCCGAGCCCGCTCCGGACCAGGACTGAGCGGAAAGCGCCGATAGGACGTCATGCCAGAGTTCACCCACGAATTCGGAAAGTTCGGCGCCCGCGGGCTCGAGGGCGGCGAGGCCGTCGGCCGGCAGCTCGACCGCCTCGTCGAGACCATCGCCTCGCCGGTCACCACCCGCCGCGGCCTGCTGGCCCGCCTCCACTATCTGACCCGCACCCCGCACGCCCGGGCCGCCGCCCGCGCGGCCGGGCTGACCGTCACCGACCGCACCCTGAACGCCTGGCTGGCCGAAAAGCGCAGTCCCTCGAAGGCCAACCTGCAGCGCGTCGACGAGGCGTACCGGACGGTGCGCCGCCAGAACGTGGCGCGCCATCTGCTGCGCCGACTGAACGCGCGCGGGGGCACGCGCATCGAGATCCATCCCCTCAACCAGTCCCAGGTGGACCGCCGATTCCAGCGCGTCATGGAGTTCCGCACCCTCAATATCCGCAGGTGGGACCGTATGGTCCGGGCCTGGGCGGACGGGGACGGGACCGGGCTGCAGAGCGAGTGGGTGGACCAGATCGTCGAACTCGGCTCGCAGTGGGGCCAGTACGAGTACGTGACGCACGTGGGCTTCGCCGCGTAGCGAACGGCTACCTCACTCTTCCCTGGCCGAAGGCCAACTGGAAACAAAACCGGAAGGTTGGTTTCATAGGGGGAGGGTCACGGCACGAAGCGAACGCCGTTCCGGGTTGCGTACAGCGTTCGCTGCTTGTACGGTGTTCGGTATGGCGCACACCGTACGGGTCGTGCGGTGAAACCCCCCACGAGTCCGAACCAGCAAAGGAAGAGATCATGTCGAAGAACGTGACCTGGGACGAGGAAGGCAACTGGGAGGCCAAGGGGAGCTGGGGCACCAAGGACTCCGCGGGCCACGGCATCTATCTCGACCGCTGGCAGGCGCGCCTGGACAAGCTCCGCAAGGCCCACCACGTGCCCGGCGCGGCCCTCGCCATCGTGAAGGGCGGCGAGATCTACGAACTCGCCAGCGGCGTCCTGAACGTGGAGACCGAGGTCGAGGTCACCACCGACTCCGTCTTCCAGATCGGCTCCATCGCCAAGATCTACACCGCCACGATGGTGCTGCGCCTGGTCGACGCCGGCCAACTCGACCTGGACGCACGGGTGGTGGACGTGCTGCCCGAGTTCGCGACGCCCGACCCCGAGGCCACCGCCGTCATCACCGTGCGCCAGCTCCTCAGCCACACCGGCGGCGTCACCAACGACTTCACGTACGACTCCGGCCGCGGCGACGACTGCCTGGAGAAGTACGTCGAGGCCGCGCGCGAGGTCGCCCTGGACTGCCCGCCCGGCTCCGCCGTCTCCTACGGCGGCCTCGGCTACATCGTGCTCGGCCGGATCATCGAGGTGATCACCGGCAAGACCTGGGACGAGGCGCTGCAGGAGCTGCTCGCCGAGCCGCTCGGCCTCACCCACACCGTCACGCTGCCCGAGCAGGCGCTGCGCTTCCGGGCCGCGATGAGCCACCTCGGCGACCCCGGCAAGACCCCCGACCCCGCCCCGGCCTGGGACCTCATGCCCCGCTCCGCCGGACCCTACGGGCGGGTCATCGCCTCGGCCGCCGACGTCGCCCGGCTCGCACTGATGCACCTCAACAACGGCACCGCGTCCGGCGGCGGCTCCGTCCTTTCGCCGCAGAGCGTCGCCGCCATGCAGCACCGCGAGGTCGACGTGCCCGACAAGTGGACGGTCAGCTCGGACGGCTGGGGCCTCGGCTGGACCCTGTACAACTGGCACGGCGTTCCCGGCTTCGGCCACGACGGCGCCTCCATCGGCCAGTACGGCTACCTGCGCGTGGTGCCCGAGGCGGGTGTGGCGCTGGTCCTGCTCACCAACGGCGGCAGCGCCCGGCCCCTGTACGCCGAGCTGTTCCGTGAGCTCCTCTCCGAACTCGCCGGTGTCACGATGCCGGAGCCCTTCGGCCCGTCCGACAAGCCCGTCGCCGTCGACATGAGCCGCTACGTGGGCACGTACAAGCGCGAAGGCGTCGTCATCACGGTCTCCGAGCAGGACGGGAAGGCGCGCCTGCTCTACGAGTTCGTCGACGGCATGAAGGACATGTCGCCGCCGCTGGACATGGAGATGCTGCCGGTGGAGGAGAACGTCTTCGCCGCGTCCGGCGCGGGCCCGTCCTTCGCCGAGGACTACATGCCGGTCGTCTTCTCCACCATGGTCGACGGCACCAAGTGCTGCTACATCGGCATGCGGTGCGCCCCGAAGGTCGGCTGACCCCCGTCCCGCCCCTCGACCACTGAGGCCGGTCATCCCCCGTGTCGGCCGCGCGGCTGGTCCCCCTGTCCTTCATCGGGCAGGGGGACCAGACGTGTTGGAGGGCGGCCGGTCAGACGGCGCTGCAGCCGCCGTCGACCGGGACCGCGGCGCCGGTGACGAAGGACGATTCGGCGCTGCACAGCCAGGCCGCGGCCCGGGCCACCTCAAGGGGGTCGGCGAAGCGCCGCTGGATGGCGCGGGCCGCCGCGGCCTTCCGGAGATGCGGCACGTCCCGCAGCGCCTCGTCGGTCAGATCGGTGCGGGTGTTGCCCACCATCAAGGCGTTGACCCGGATGCCGTGCTCGCCGTACTCGGCGGCCGCGGCCCGCGTCAGGCCGAGCACGGCGTGCTTCGCGGCCACGTACGGCGCCACCGCCCCGGTGGCGAACGAGCCCGCGGTGGACGAGGTGTTGACGATCGCGCCGCCGGAACCCTGGTCCAGCATCACCGGGATCTGCTGCTTCAGGCAGTTCCACACGCCCCGTACATTGACGTCCATGACGCTGTCGAAGACGGCGTCGTCCAGCTTGTGCAGGGGCGTGCCCATCGCACCCCAACCGGCGTTGTTGAAGGCGGCGTTGAGCGTTCCGAAGGTGTCCACCGTCATGGACACCGCCCGTTCGACGTCGGCGCCGGAGGTCACGTCGCCGACGGCCACGAGGGCCCGCCCCCCGGCGGCTTCGATCTTCTGCGCGAGGGCGCGTAACCGGTCGCCCCTGCGGGCCATGAGCGCCACGGCGGCCCCTTCCGCGGCGAACAGCTCGGCGGCCGCGGCACCGATGCCGCTGGACGCTCCCGTGATCATGACCGTTCGTCCGGCCAACCGTCCCTGAGTGCCTTCCATCCCCACCTCATCGCTATCGCTGGTTCCGCATCCGCTCCGCGCTGTAGTCGATGGTCTTCTGGACACTGGGCACGGCGAGCCCCGGGAGCAAGCATTGCCACATCTCCTCGAACCACTTGGGCAGGTCGGCGCGGCCGGTCTCCATCTGGGCGTACATCTGCAGACCTGTGCAGGCGCTGACCAGCAGACGCGCGTACAACTCCACATCCGTCCCGGCCCGCAGCTCACGCTTGTGCTTCGCGATCTGCAGCTGGTCGGCGAACAACTTGGCGAACTGCCGGTGCGAGTTCGACTCCGGGGGCATGAAGTACTCCTGGTCCATGACCAGTCGGGCGCCCGCGAGTGCGATCGGGTTCTCCAGCACTTGCTGGGCCCATGCCAGCGAGATGTCGACGGCTCCTTGCAGCCCCTGCCCTGAGACGTCCGGCCGGATGAGGGTCGGCTGGTTGTTGATGATCTCGCGGGCCAGCTCCTCCTTGGAGGAGAAGTGGAAGTACACCGCCCCCAGTGTCACGCCGGCCCGCTTGGTGATCTCCCTCATGCTGGCGCCCTTGTAGCCGAGCTCGTCGAAGGCCACGGCCGCCGCTCGGAGGATCTCCCCCCGGGTCTTCAGGGCGCGTTCTTGCTTTGGTTCGGCCATGGGGCGCCCCTGTCTCTTCGTACATTAAAGCGAACGGCCGTTATTTTACCTCCTCTTGGGGTGTGTGCGCCAGGGCCCCGCGCGGTCCGGTGGCGCGATCTCGCTCTTTGTCCGTGAGGTGCCGGGCAGTCAAGTCCGTTGCCGCCGACGAGAGTTGGCCGTTGTTGCGGCGGCACCCCCGGTGTGGCGGCGGAATGGCTGAGTCCGGTCCGGGGTGAGTGGCGGTCTTGCCTGGTGGATCCGGGCCCCCTGCCCCCGTGCGGTCGGCGCCCGAACGGCCCGCGCCGCACGCTGCGACGGCGTCGGTGGCGGAGGCGTGGCCCCGCACGGGATGTCCGGTGCGGGGCTCGCCAACGGCCGAATGTGCTCCTGGGGCAGTGCTCAGAACAAGCCAAGCCTCGACAACAAAAAGAACACTCGTTATGTTGTTCGAGGTGTGATCACGCCGGTGAACGGCGTGGCCGCGCCATATGAGATCGGCGAAACACTCATCCGCACTGACTCATGACGGGGGGCCTCTGTGCCTGTTTCAAGTCAGCTCGCACCTGTTGGCACGAGTTCGATAGCGGCGTGTCACGTAGGCAAGAAGCATGCTGTTGAAGTGCTGCCCATCAGCTGGGGCGCAGCAAGATCCGGCGCGTTCACCGTGACCGTCCAGTGGCCGGAGAACCACTCGTTCTACGTCGAGGGCGGAAGCTACCGGCCGCTACTCGTCACGGAGAGCCTGCGGCAGGCCGTGATCCTGCTCAGCCACGTGGTGTATGACGTGCCGCTCGGGCATCGAGTCAGCATGGCGCGTCTGTGGTTCAGGGTCAGCCCCGCAGCGCTGCGCGTGGAGGGCGGCCCTGCCGAAGTGGAACTCGTGGTCACGCCCGTCTCGGTCGAGCGCCGCAGGGGTGGCTCGGTCATGTTCGTCTCGAGCGTGACGGCCGTAAGGGACGGGCAGTTCGTGGGGGAGGGCGAGATCCACTACGGCACGCACCCGCCGGCCATCTACGATCGCCTGCGGGGCTCCTACGCGAACGTGAGCGAGACATTCGAGCGGGCCCCCGCACCCGCCGCACCGGTTGTGCCGTCTCTGGTGGGCCGCACCAGCGCGAAGAACGTGGTCCTGTCGCCGACGAACGCGGCGCATCAGTGGCTGCTCAGGGTCGACACGACGCACGGCGTCCTCTTCGATCACCCCCACGACCACGTCCCGGGCATGGTCCTGCTCGAGGCGGTCGACCAGGCCGCGCGGGCCACGCTGGGCTGTGCCGGGCCGTTCGCGTTCGACACCACGTTCCACCAGTACGTCGAATTCGACCGGCCGTGCCTGCTGCGGGTGGAGCGGGCGGCGCCGGACGACGAGGGCCAACCCCGGCTGCTCGTCCGTGCGTTCCAGGCGGATCGGCTTGCCCTTTCCGGCCTGGTGACCACCGCGGCGCAGCCCGTGCTGGCCGCCGTGCCGAGTCAGGTCACGAGGGCGTCCGGGCCCGCACGAAGGATGAGTGAGGCCGCGGGCGCCATGGCGTGACCCGTCGCCGCCTGCGCGTGGTGGATCAGCCTCGCCGCTCCGCCCCGTTCCTCAAGGGGCGGAGCTCTCGGGCTCCCACCCGAACCGGTCGAAGGCCGACGCCGCCGACACCATCGTCATGTGGTGGTGCCAGCCCCGGAAGGAGCGGCCCTCGAAGTCCCGCAGCCCGAGCGACTCCAGGGCCTGCAGCTCGTCCTGGGTCCGCTTGACGAGGCGGGCCCGGGTCATGACCGACTCGACCCCCTGGTCGGCGAGGCTCGTCACCCAGAAGCGGGTGGGTACCCCGGTCGGCGAGAGCTCACTGAGCAGCCGCACCTCGCGGAAGGGGCGGGCCTCCGCCCCGGTGGTGCCGTCGGCCCAGGCGTCATGGGCCGGGAGCCGGACCGCGGACGAGATGATCTTCGGGTGCCGGGGGGCGCCGTCGGCTCCGGCGCGGCGGCGGTGCAGACGCAGGAACACGTACTCCAGGGCCGACATGGCACGCCCCAGCGGGCCGCCGAAGTGGGGCCTGGACGGCGAGTTGGCGCTGATCGGCGCGCCGCCGGACACCTGGAGCGAGCCGTCGACCTCGAGGGCGAAGCCGAGGCCCCGCTCGCCGAGCCCGCAGATCAGCCGGTCGGCGTCCGGCAGCGAGCGCAGGTCCGCCACCACGGGCGCCGTGGGGCCCTGCCAGGGGCCCGCCAGCTCGTCGAGCATCTCCAGGAAGTCGGTCGACTGCGGATTGGCGTTCACCCCCTCGGGGATGTACGCGGCCTCCCTGCGCTCCGCGTCGGCGAGCCACTGACGCGACAGCAGCAGCCGCCAGTTGACCGGGACGCCCGCGTGCCGTGTCGCCTGCACCACCGCCAGGCCGATCTGGGAGTTGACCAGCCGTCCCTCCTCCGGCAGGAAGTGGCGGCCCACGCCCACGGAGCGGTCCCCGCGCTTGGGTATGGCCGTGCGGGCGAGCACCCACGCCTGCACCTCGTCCCTGCGGTTGAGGTAGCTCACCAGCTCGCGGCGGACCGGACCCCAGCCCCACGGGCTCTGGTTGATGAACTGCTGCAGCGACTGGTGGGCGGGCAGTGACAGCACGTCCTCGGCGATGCGACGAACCGTCTTCTTTCCTTCGACGGCGAGCAGACCCCGCAGATAGACCTCGGCCCAGCGGCGCTGGTCCACTCGCGGCATCGGCCGGAAGACCTCGCCGGCGTAGGAGGAGAGCACATCGCGCACCAAGACGGCACCGGATTGCACGGACATCGTGTTACCCCCGTTTTCATCCGTGAGCATTCTGCCCCGCGGAGGTTTTCCCGGAAAAAAGTTGAACCCTCGTAATTATCAGAGGGGTTCAGGGGGGCGGCAATGCAGACTGCACGAAGTATCGCGGGATCGGGGACTCGTGTTCGACGCCGGGGGTACGCTTTCTCTTTTGTGCTCCCGGTGTCGCGCAAACATTTCCGGAGCGTTTTCGTCAACTGTCGGCGGGTGTTCTTGCGCACAGTCCGTTCACGCGTCGCGGGACTCGTCGCGCACCTGGAAGCAGCAGCGCACGAAGTCCCGCACCGCGGGGTTGTCGCCGCCGGACTTCGGCCAGGCGACACCGACCTGACTGGGGCTCACGCCCGAGACGGGGCGGTAGACGACGTCCGGGCGCTGGTAGAAGCGGGCCGTCGCCTCGGGGGTCAGGCTGATGCCGTACCCGTTGGCGATCGCGGTCAGCCACTCGTCCGGGTTGTGGGCCACCGTTCCGATCCTGACGGGGTGTCCTTCGCGCTCGTCCGAGGCCAGCCAGTACTCGCGCCACCACCCGGACTCCTCCGGGGTGGCGACGAACGGCTCGTCGAACAGGTCCCGGAACTCGACCACCGGCTCGCCGGCGAGACGATGGCTCGCGGGCAGCGCGATCCAGCGGTCCTCGGTGATCAGCGTCTCGATCTGCAGGGCCTCCTGGCCGGGGAAGGGCAGGCGCAGCAGCCCCACGTCGGCGTCGCCCGAGGCGAGTCCGGCCGTCGGGTCGGTCCACTCGGTCTGCCGCATGTGCACCCGCCAGCCCGGCCGGCGCCGGGCGAACTCGGCGACGATGCGCTGGGTCGACTCGTTGGCGGCGCTGGCCACGAAGCCCACCCGGAGCAGCCGGGCCTCGCTGCTGGCCGCGGACCGGGCCGCGTTCAGCAGGGCGTCCCACGACGCGAGCAGAGCGGGCACCTCCTGGTGCAGTTCCCGTCCGGCCCGGGTGAGTTCCATCCCGGTGCGGCTGCGCTCGAACAATTCCATGCCGAGCTGGTTCTCCAGCTGTTTGATCTGTTTGCTCAGTGACGGCTGCGCGATGAACAGCCGCTCGGCGGCCCGGGTGAGATGACCCTCCTCGGCGACCACGGCGAAGTATCGGAGGAGGCGGGTGTCGATATCCATGAGGTCAGGCTCCGTCGGCCATGAAGTCAGGCTATGGAAGCGGGTATTGGACCGGGCCGGGTGCGTGGCGCGAATCTTGAAGTGCAAGGAAAACAAGCACTCCCCGACGGGGCCCAGGCCCTCTGAGAACTAGGACGGTTGTCATGTCTTTCCACGCTTCTTTCGGCATCCAGGGTGCGGCCACGGTCCTGAGCGTCGCCGGCGAGGTGACCGACGCCGACATCCGCGAGCTGCGGGCGGTCGTGGACGCGGCGGTGGCGCAGCGCTCGCGCCGCCTGGTGATCGACCTGTACGAGGCGACGCAGCTGGCCCCGGCGGCGGTGCGCTGCCTGGCCTTCGCCCAGCAGCAGCTCCCGGCCGGTGCGCAGATCGTGGTCGAGGGCGCCGCCCCGCACCTGCGGCACCGGCTGACCCTCGCCGGGCTCGACCGCTCCATGACCATCGTCGCCGCCCCGGCGCTCGCCACCGCCGCCTGAGCCCCGTCCCCATGGGAGCCGCGGCCCTCATCCCGCACCACCGAGGAGGGCCGCGGCGGTCTCAGCCGCCCGGCGGAACGGGCCGGGCCACCAGCGCGGCCATCGCGTGCGCGGCGAGCAGCAGACGGCGACCGGACTCCGGCTCGGTGCCGGGGCGATACGCGTCGCGCCCCTCGGCGGCGCCGGTGTCGGCGAACAGATGCCAGCGCGTGCCCGGGGGAGCCTCGGGCAGCTCCAGCTCCCGAGGAACGGAACCGGTGTTGGCCGCGAGGTGCACACAGTCGACGTCACCGTCCTGGCCGCGGTCGTAGAGCAGCACGGAAAGCAGTGTCGAACCGGGAGACCAGTCCGGCTCCCAGGGGCGTTCACCGTGCCAACTCACTTGTGGATACGCCCAGTTGTGGCGGGCCCGGTCATCGGGGTGCGCGGTGCGCCGCAGCACCCGGTGTGCCCTGCGGAAGGCGAGGCAGCGCTCGGTGAACCGCAGCCGGCCCCCATGGCTGTCCGCGAACGACCAGTCCACCCAGCCCACCGGGGTGTCCTGGCCATAGGTGTTGTTGTTGCCGTCCTGGGTGCGTGCGAACTCGTCGCCCGCGAGGAGCATCGGGATCCCCTGGCTCGCGAAGAGCAGCAACAGGGCGCCGCGGGCCTGGCGTTCGCGCAGTTCCCGGATGTCCTGGCGGTCGGTGGGGCCTTCGTGCCCGCAGTTCCAGCTCTCCTCGTCGGGGATCCCGTCGAGGCCGCCCTCCCCGTTGGCCTCGTTGTGGCGTCGGTCGTAGGAGGTCCAGTCGGCGAGAGTGAGGCCGTCATGGCAGGTGATGTAGTTGACCGAGGGGACCGCGCCGCGGCCCGCGTACAGGTCGGGGGAGCCGACCAGGCGCGTCGCGAACTCGGCGGTGGAGCCCGGCCGGGCGAGCAGGAACCTGCGGATCGCGTCGCGGTAGCGCATGTTCCACTCGCCCCAGCGGTGGTACGAGGGGAACGTGCCGACCTGGTAGCTGCCCGCCGCGTCGGTCGCCTCCGCGATCAGCCTGCGGTGGGCGAGCACCGGGTCGTGGGCGATCGCCTCGAGGAGCGGCGGGTTGGCGAGCAGCTCGCCGTCGGTGCCGCGGGCGAGCACCGACGCCATGTCGAAGCGGAACCCGTCGACGTGGTACTCGGTCACCCAGTACCGCAGGCAGTCCAGGATGAACGCCCGGGTCAGCGGGTGGTTGCCGTTGACCGTGTTGCCGGTGCCGGTGATGTTCACCGGGGCGCCGTCCGGGCCGAGCAGGTAGAAGGCGGCCTCGTCCAGGGCGCGGAACGACAGGGTGGGGCCGCGGTGGTCGCCCTCCGCGGTGTGGTTGAACACCACGTCGAGGACGACCTCGATGCCCGCCCGGTGCAGTTCCCGCACGAGTTCCTTCAGCTCGCGCTGCGGACCGCCCGGCCTCTGGTCGACGGCGTAGCCCGCCTTCGGGGTGAAGAAGCCGACGGTGTTGTACCCCCAGAAGTTGTGCAGGGGCTGCCCCGTGGCGGGGGACGTATAGGTGTTGTCGGTCTCGTCGAACTCGAAGACCGGCAGCAACTCCACGCAGTTCACGCCCAGTCGGCGCAGATAGGGGATCTTCTCGCGCAGCCCCGCGTAGGTGCCGGGACGGTGCACCCCCGCCGACTCGTGCCGGGTGTAGCCGCGCAGATGCGTCTCGTACAGGACGAGCTCGTCGTCCGGGACGCGCGGCGGGCGGTCGCCCGCCCAGTCGAAGGGAGCCTCGTCCGGGATCACGCAGCGGTAGCGCGGCCGCTCGCCCCATTCCCCCGCGCCCGCGAGGGACTTGGCGTACGGGTCGAGGATCACCGGGGAGGTGGCGCCGTCCCCGTACTCGACGCGGAAGCCGTAGTGGAAGCGGCCGGGCGCGAGGCCCTGCACGGTCATGGTGAAGACCGTGCCGACCCGGAAGGCGGGCGGGAACGGCAGCTCGGCGACGACGCCGCCGTCCGCCGGGTCCAGCAGGACCAGGCGCATGCCGTGCGCCGTCGACGAGTTGACCGCGAAGTGCACGCCGCCCGGCACGACGGTGGCCCCCGGCGGCTGCGTGCTGCTGCCGGGGGCCGGTCGCAGGCCGAGGGCATCGGCGGGGGAGCGGACTGTGGTGACGGACATGCGGCACTACCCCTTCACGGGCCGGACGCGGGCCTTGACGCGCAGCGGCTCCGCCGACGCGGGCAGCTTGATCGCCATCGTCTCGGCGTCGAAGTCGTGGTACGGGGCGCCGTCGATCGTCACCCGGTCCAGGACGACGTGCCCGGCGGGGAACACGTCCGGCGCGACCCGCAGCAGATTCCCCGGGTACGAGGCGCCGGGACCGGGCCGGAAGTACAGGTCCAACGGCTCGTGGTGCACCAGGAGTTGGGTGTATACCTCGGCGAGGAAGCAGAGCTCCGCCTTGTGGTACATGGCCATGGCGTGGCTGCCCTTGAGCCGCTCGTTGCCCACCAGGTACGGCAGCCCCTGCGCGAGGACCGTGAAGAAGACGCCGCCCTCGTCGTGGTCGAGGAAGAAGGAGTTGTAGAAGGCCGAGGACTCCCGGGCGTGCCGCAGGAAGTCCTCGCGCTCCAGGCTGCCCGCCAGGATCAGATAGGCGAGGATGGCCTGCTCCTGCTGCCACCACGTCTTGCGGTCGTGCCACACGAAGTCGTGCCGGCCGCCCGCGGAGATGCGCTGCACCATGTCGTACCAGCCGCCGCGCTGGGCGTCCCGGCCCACCTCGGGCATGGCGGTGCCGAGCTGGTCGGCGAGGGCGAGGTACTCGCGCTTGGGCAGCGTGCCCTGCATGCGCATCAGGTTCCACGCGATCTTGAGGTTGTGCCCCACGACGGCGCGGTCCTGCTGCCAGCCCCACTCCCGGTCGGGCGACCAGTCGGCGTGGAAGCGCTCCTGGACGAACGGGCTGGACTCCTCCGGCATGTGCGTGACGATCATGTCGAAGGTGTGCTCCAGCATCTTCCGGTACCGCTCCTCGCCGGTGGCCAGGAAGAGGTTGAACAGGTAGGCGGGAGCGTGGTCGCCCACGGAGTTCCAGTTCTTGCGGGCGCGGTTGGGGCCGAGGGACTCGTGGTACGGGCTGAGCGTCACCGGGTCGATGTGCGAGTAGTAGCCGCCCAGGCGCCGGTCACGGAAGAACTTGTCGAACAGCGCCACCGTGGACTCGATGTCCCCGAGCAGCTCCGGGGAACCGGTCAGCCGGTACGTCTGGGTCAGCCCGACCAGCGCGTAGATCTGCTCGTACGCGGGGATGGCGCGGTAGTCGTCGCCGAACTCCGAGGCGAACAGCTGGTGTTCACGTCCGTCCGACACCTCGATGCCGTGGTACCAGTACACGACGCCCTCGTCGGGATCGACGTAACGCATGTGGTCGTGCAGATAGCGCGAGCCCGCCTCCGCGACCTCCAGCGCGTCCTCGTCGCCGGTCAGCATGTAGGCGCTGGCCATCCCGTAGACCATGCGCGAGATGGTGTCGGTCTCCTGGACGAGGTGCGCCGTCTTGCCGCCGCTGCCGCTGATCACCGTGCGGTAGTCGCCGAAGTCGACGGGCCCTGCACCGAACTGGGAGCGCCGGTAGAACGTGGCGATCTCCCGCAGCTGCTCGGTCCACCACCCCGGGCGCTCGAAGGGCCACTCGCCCGACTCGTCGTTGACGAGCACCAGTTGGGACACCTGGAAGCGCAGACCGTCCGGGTCCGGGTACACCGGCCCGTAGCTGAACACGAAGCGGCCCGGGGTCAGCTGCGCGTACAGATCACCGCTCACGTCGTCGTAGGACTGGCCCAGGTTGCGCAGCCGCTGTGCATGGGTGGTCTCCGCCAGGTGCAGCGTGACGGTGGAGCCGTCGAGGGTGCGCAGCGTGACGCGGTTGCCGCGCCGGTCGATGACGTAGCCCGCCGTACTGTCGGAGAACGAGAAGCCGATCTCAGTGGCCACCGGTGGCCTCCTCCTTCTTCGTCTCTTTGCCCGAGCCCATGGCAGGGGCGAGGTGGTGACGGATCGTCATGCGGCGGCCTGATGCACCGGATCGAGCAGGTCGATGATGCTGCGGGCCAGCAGGTGGCACTCGGCGACCGTGCGGCTGGTCACGAGGTCCTCGTCCACCACGACGTCCTCGTTGGTGTACAGGGCGCCCATGTTGCGGACGTCCCCCACGAGGTTGTTGTGGCAGGTCACCTCGCGGTCGCGCACCAACTCGGGGCTGGATGTGATCAGTTGCAGCGCATGGCAGGAGAACGCCTTCACCAGCTGTGGCAGCCGGAAGGCCCGCCGCATCAGGTCGACGGCCGGGGCCGGCTCGTCCACGTCCTCGGTGTAGCGCAGCCGGTCGGCGACCTGCCCCGAGGGCACGATCAGCGCCGAGAAGCGGGACAGCTCCGCGTAGTCCAGGGACTCGAGGTCGCTGCTGACGGTCAGCGGCGCGCGCTGCTCGTGGCCGGTGAAGGTGAGCGAGGGCTGGCCCCACAACCGGGTCAGCAGGACGGTCTCGGCGCCCTCCTCGGCGAACCGGCGCCGGTAGTAGGCGATCTCTTCCTCGACGTAGTCGCTCTCCGTCAGGATGCCTATGCGGCGGCCGGTCAGCCGGGCGGGCGACAGGGGCAGGCTCGTGGTCATCGGTTCATTCCTCGGGGGTGGTGACGGACAGGAGACAGGCGGGTCCCGGCGCACGCCACGCAGTCGTGCGGGGACCCGCCTGCCGGGTCATCACAGGTGCGCGAACTCCGGCTCCGGAGCTGCCTGCGGGGTGGCGGGTGCGTCGGCCGTCACGGTGACGGTGCGCACCCGCAGCGAGCCGCCCGTGCGGACCAGCCACCACTCCAGGCGGACCGCGGGGAGGTGGTCCGTGCCCGGCAGGTCGACGCAGACCTGCGCGTGCACGGGCGACTTGACGGTGATGTCGAAGGCGGCGTCCGCGAGCCGGGTGTCGTCGAGCGGGGCGTGCGCCCCGGCCGCGTACCACCGGCGGAACTCGCCCTGCCCGCGCAGGATCCGGTCGGGCAGTTCGACGCGCAGCCCGTTGGCGAGCTGGGGCAGCAGCTGCTCCACGGGCGCGGCCGTGGCGAGCTGCTGGTGCCAGGAGCGTACGAACATCTCGATCGCGGACCCGGTCAGGCCCGGTCTGGTGATGCTGGTGGTCATGCCAGTGGTCCTTTCGCGCCAGGTGGCCAGGGGTGTCACCGCACGGCCCGACGGCCGGGGGGTCACTCCACGGCCAGGTCGATCAGGTACGGGCCGCGGTGGGCCCACAGGGCGTCGATCGCGTCCGCCACCTGCTCCGGCTTCTCCACCCGGCGCCCCGGCACCCCGAGGGACGCGCTCAGCTCGACGAAGCCGATGTCCGGGCGGGACAGGTCGAAGGCGGTGGGGGCGGCGTGCGCGGCGATGCCCTGCTCGCGCCAGTACTGCTCGATGTTGAGGTCGAGCAGCCGGTAGCGGCGGTTGTTGCAGATCACGAACTTCGCGTCGATGCCCTCGCGGGCGGCCGTCCACAGCGCCTGGATGGTGTACATGCTGCCGCCGTCGCCGGTGAAGCCGATCACCGGCAGCTCGGGCCGGGCCAGCTTCATGCCGAGGGCGCCGGGGATGCCGACACCGAGCGAGCCGCCGCGCGTCTGGAGGAAGCTGCCGGGTGTGCGGGGCGGCAGATGGCGGGCCAGCGGCCCCGACGCGGTCAGCGCCTCGTCGAAGACCGCGAGCTGCTGCGGCGAACGCTCGGCGAGCGTCCGCGCGAACAGGTCCATCAGCGACCCGTCACCGACCGCACCCTGGCCCGGCTCCGGCCGCGGACCGGCTCGCCAGCCCGGGCCCAGCTCCCGCGCGAGATCCGCCAGGGCCGCCTTCGGGTCGGCGACCAGGCCGATGTCGACGGGGAAGTTCTTGGCGATCTCGTAGGAGTCCAGGTCGATGTGGACGACACGGGCACCGGGCGCGAAGGGGCTCGACAGATCGGGGAACACCTCGGGGAAGACATACGTGCCGACGATGAGCACGGCGTCCGCGTCGGCGACCACGCGGGCGCTGTCCTTGCCGAACATGTGGCCTGTCTGCCCGCCGTACAGCGGATGTGTGGTGTCGAAGTTGACCTCCGAACAGTTCACCCCGAAGACCCGCGCCCCCAACCGCTCGGCGACCGTGGTGAGTTCGGCCTGCGCCCCGCTGGCCGCCACCCCGTCACCCATGAGGATCAGCGGGCGCTCGGCGTCCTTCAGGAAGGCGGCCGCCTGCGCGAGGGGCTCGGCGGCGGGCCGCGAGCGGGTGTCGGGCAGGGACGTGGGCAGAGCCGGCTCGTCGGTCAGCTCGTCCATCACATCGGCGGGCAGGACCACGACGACCGGGCCGCGCGGCGGCGTCATGGCGATCTTCACGGCACGGCGCAGCACCCGCAGCGTGGACGAGGGGTGCAGCACGCGCGTGGCGTACTTCGTCACGGGCTCCGCCATGCCGACGAGGTCGGCCGCCATCTGGCCGTCCATCGCGTCGTAGCGCACCCCGGCCTCGCCGACCAGGACCACGAGCGGGGAGCCGCCGCGCTTGGCCTGGTACAGCATGCCGATCCCGTTGCCCAGCCCCACCCCGCTGTGCAGCTGCACCAGGCCCGGGCGCTGCGCCGCGCGGGCGTAGCCGTCCGCCATGCCGACGGCGGCGCCCTCGTGCAGCGCGAGGACGTACCTCATGTCGTGCTGGGCGAGCTCGTCGAGGAACCCCTGCTCGACCGTTCCGGGGTTGCCGAACATGTACTTGATGCCGTCCGCCTCGAGCTGCTCGAAGAGGGCGGACTTCCCGGGCCTGGCGGGCATACGGGCGTTCCTTTCCGGGTGAACGGGGAGGCTGACGCGGGGAGTTGAGCGGAGCCGGCTACCAGCCGAAGCGGCGCAGTCCCGCCTCGAGAACCTCGACGAGCTTCTGGCCGCCGGGGATCGAGTCCGGCGTGGAGCGGGCCGTCACGAACGGGAAGTCGACGATGACAGAGGTCTCCTTGCCGACGTTGCCGTGGAAGGCGCCGTCGGGGCCGGTGGCGTCACGCAGGATGTACTCCAGCGGGTACGGCGGCGGACCCATGTTGAAGTCGACGCCGATGAACCCGGTGCCGTCCTTGTAGTCGTACTCCTTGGGGTGCCCGGTGACGTGCTTGCCCCACAGCAGGCTCGCCCGGCTCTCCAGGTCACGGGCGAAGGCGAGCACCGCGACCCCGTAACACTCGGCGAGGATCGGCTTGTTGGCCGTGACGAAGGCGATCGCGACCTCGTGCAGACGCTCGTTGTTGGCGAGGTCCACGATGGGGCCGCTGCCGCCCACGATGACCAGCGCGTCGAAGCCGGAGACCAGGTCGGTCAGCGCCGAGTCGAGGCGACGGTGGTAGTCCTCCAGCTCCCGCAGGTGGTTGAGGGCGCTGTAGTACGGGCGCTCGGGCACCAGGTCCGCCAGGCTGAGCGGGTTGTCGAGCCGGTCGGAGCCGTCCAGCTCCGAGGCGCGACGGGCCATGTCCCGGGTGGTCACCGAGCGGCCGAGCGGCGGGTCGATGTACTCCGGGTCCAGGCTCGGCGGCAGCGCCGTGGCCCGCTTGCCCGTGGGCGTCATGAAGGTGACCTGGTAGCCCCGCTTGTCGAACTCCTCGACGGGACCGACGAGTTCCTCTCCCCAATATCCGTATTCGGACAGCACAACAAGTATCCGCTTGGACACGAATTCCTCCATCAGATGTGCGCTGGAGCGATTTCCAGGCGCCGCCGGGATCCGGAAATTCTTTCCCCAGCAGGACAATCCGAGTAGAGCGTGCGGCCCGATCGAGCGGCAAGCGGCCCGCCCCGAGCGGCGACAACTTGTGGAAGTTAACCCAGTGGTGCCCGGCGACTTGTACGAGTTGACGCAGTGAGCTCAATTCTCGGCACCGGACTGCGACCAACTGGCCTGTCTTTCGCACTATTTCGGGGACCCCTCAAGAAGGGAGTAAGCATGAAGGGCAGACTTGCCATATCCGAAGTCGCTCCCGTGGTCAGCGACGGCTCGTACCCCGCCAAGGCGGTGGTGGGCGAGCACGTCCCGGTCTCGGCGACGGTGTGGCGGGAGGGACACGAGGCGGTCGGCGCGGACGTCGTATGGCGGCACAGCGACGGCAGGGACCCGGCCGTCACCGTCCCCATGACGCTCGTCGACGCCGGCCTCGACCGGTGGGAGTCCGTGGTCGTCCCCGACCGGGAGGGCATGTGGTCCTTCCACGTCGAGGCATGGGGCGACCCGTGGGCGACCTGGTCGCGGGGCATCCGCGCCAAGGAGGCCGACGGCCAGCAGGCCCGGCAGCTCGCCGCCGATCTGGAGGCCGGGGCCCGGCTGTTGGAACGGCTCGCCCGCGAGAGCCACCACCCGCAGGTTCCCCTGCACGCGGCGGCCCGGCTGCGGCGCGCCGACCTGCCCCTGGCCGAGCGCCTCGAACCCGCCCTCGGCCCCGCCGTCGCGGACCTGGTGCGCGCCCACCCGCTGCGCGACCTGCTGACCCGGGGGCCCGAACACCGCGTCTGGGCCGACCGGACACGGGCGCTGTACGGCGCCTGGTACGAGCTGTTCCCGCGCTCGACCGGCGGGCACGACGCCGACGGCACCCCCGTGCACGGCACCTTCACCACGGCCGCCGCCGACCTCGAACGCATCGCCGCCATGGGCTTCGACGTGGTCTACCTGCCGCCCGTCCACCCCATCGGCCACACCCACCGCAAGGGCCCCAACAACACGCTCAACGCCGGGCCGGACGACGTGGGTTCGCCCTGGGCCATCGGCTCACCGGACGGCGGGCACGACGCGATCCACCCCCAGCTGGGCGGCATCGAGGACTTCGACGCCTTCGTCGCCACCGCCGACCGGCTCGGCCTGGAGGTCGCCCTCGACCTGGCCTTCCAGTGCTCCCCCGACCACCCCTGGGTGCGCGAGCACCCCGAGTGGTTCACCCACCGCCCCGACGGGTCCATCGCCTACGCCGAGAACCCGCCCAAGGCGTACCAGGACATCTTCCCGCTGAACTTCGACAACGACCCGGAGGGCCTGTACGCGGAGCTCCTGCGCACCGTCCTGTTCTGGGTCCACCACGGCGTGCGGATCTTCCGCGTCGACAACCCGCACACCAAGCCCCTCGCCTTCTGGGACTACCTGATCTGGCAGGTCAAGGAGGCCCACCCCGATGTGCTGTTCCTCGCCGAGGCGTTCACCCGCCCCGCCGTCCTGCAGGGCCTGGCGAAGGCCGGGTTCACGCAGTCGTACACCTACTTCACCTGGCGCACCAGTAAGGCGGACCTGACCGAGTACGGCACCGAACTCGCCGAGGGCGCCCACTTCCTGCGGCCCAACCTGTTCGTGAACACCCCCGACATCCTGCACGCCACCCTGCAGCACGGCGGCCCCGCCATGTTCGCCCTGCGGGCCGCGCTCGCCGCGACCCTCTCCCCGACCTGGGGCATGTACTCGGGCTACGAGCTCTACGAGCACCGCCCCGCCCGGCACGGCAGCGAGGAGTACCTGGACTCCGAGAAGTACCAGCTGCGCTCCAGGGACTTCGCCACGGCCACCGCCCAAGGGCGCAGCCTGGCCCCCTGGATCACCCGGCTCAACCAGGTGCGCCGCGCCCACCCCGCACTGCAGCAGCTGCGCCGCCTCACCTTCCTCGACGTCGACAACGACGCGGTGCTGGCGTACGCGAAGACCGATCCGGCAACCGGCGAGACGGTGCTGTGCATCGTCAGCCTCAACCCTCACGACGTGGAGGAGTCCATCGTGCACGACGTCCCGGCGGCGTTCGGACGACCGCAGCAGCACCTCGTCCTGCGCGACGAGATCACCGGCGAACTCACCGAGTGGGACGACCAGAAGAAGGTCACGCTCACCCCCGGCGCCGCTGTCGCCCAGATCCTGGTCGCGGTGGACCATGACTGAGCTCCCCGACGCGAACGACTTCGAGGTGGCACGCCCGCTGCCGGTCGAGGAGGACTGGTTCAAGCGCGCCGTCTTCTACGAGGTGCTCGTCCGCTTCTTCTACGACAGCAACGGCGACGGCACCGGCGACCTCAAGGGCCTGACCGAGAAGCTCGACTATCTGGAGTGGCTCGGCGTCGACTGCCTGTGGCTGCCCCCGTTCTACGCCTCGCCGCTGCGCGACGGCGGCTATGACATCAGTGACTACCGCAGTGTCCTGCCCGACTTCGGCACCATCGACGACTTCGTCGCCGTCCTGGACGCCGCCCACGCCCGCGGCATCCGCGTCATCACCGACCTGGTCATGAACCACACCAGCGACCAGCACCCGTGGTTCCAGGCATCCCGCCGCGACCCCGAAGGACCCTACGGCGACTTCTACGTCTGGGCCGACGACGACTCCGGCTACCCCGACGCCCGCATCATCTTCGTCGACACCGAGACCTCCAACTGGACGTACGACCCCGAGCGCGGCCAGTACTTCTGGCACCGCTTCTTCTCCCACCAGCCCGACCTCAACTACGACAACCCCCGCGTGCAGGACGCGATGCTCGACTCCCTGCGGTTCTGGCTCGACCTCGGCGTCGACGGATTCCGCATGGACGCCGTGCCGTATCTGTTCGCCCGCGAGGGCACCAACTGCGAGAACCTGCCCGAGACACACGCCTTCCTCAAGCTGGTGCGCAAGGTCGTCGACGACGAGTACCCGGGCCGGGTGCTGCTCGCCGAGGCCAACCAGTGGCCCTCCGACGCCGTCGAGTACTTCGGCGACCCGGAGGTGGGCGGCGACGAAGCCCACATGGCCTTCCACTTCCCGCTCATGCCGCGCATCTTCATGGCCGTGCGCTGCGGCAGCCGCAAGCCCGTCGCCGAGGTGCTCGCCACCACCCCGCCCATCCCCTCGGGCAGCCAGTGGGGCATCTTCCTGCGCAACCACGACGAGCTGACCCTGGAGATGGTCACCGAGGAGGAGCGCGCCTGCATGTACGCGGAGTACGCCGCGGACCCGCGGATGCGCGCCAACATCGGCATCCGCCGCCGGCTGGCCCCGCTCCTCGGCAACGACAGCGCCCAACTGGAGCTGTTCAACGCCCTGTTGCTGTCCCTGCCCGGCTCGCCGGTCCTCTACTACGGCGACGAGATCGGCATGGGCGACAACATCTGGCTCGGCGACCGCGACGCGGTGCGCACCCCCATGCAGTGGACCCCGGACCGCAACGCGGGCTTCTCCACCGCTGACCCCGGCCGCCTCCAGCTGCCGGTCAACATGGACTCCGTCTACGGCTACCAGGCCGTCAACGTCGAGGCCCAGTCGAAGAACGGCGCCTCCCTGCTGCACTGGATGCGCCGCATGCTCCAGGTCCGCCGCCGCCACCCCGCCTTCGGCCTCGGCGCCTACCAGGAGATCGAGACCGACAACGACAGTGTCCTCGCCTACCTGCGCGAGTACGTCGGCCCGGACGGCACCGTCGACCGGGTGGTGTGCGTCAACAACCTCTCCGCCACCCCCCAGCCCGTCACCTTCACCATGCCCCCGGGAGGCCGGCCCGTGGAACTCACCGGACGGGTCCCCTTCCCCCCGGTCACCGACAAGCCGTACTGCCTGTCCCTGGCGGGATACGGCTTCTACTGGTTCTCACTCGGCGGCGAGGAGGCCGCGTCATGACCCCCACCGCCACCATCACCGCGACCGCTGCCGCCACCGATGTCTTCACCGCACCCGCCCTGGAACAGGCCCTGGTCCCCTGGCTGCCCGGACAGCGGTGGTTCGACGGCACCGGGCGCACCCTGTCCCGCGTCCACGTCACCGGCTGCCACCTCTTCGCCGCTCCCGACGGGCCGGACCACGTGAGCGGCGCCCACCTTGTCGTCCGCGCCGAGGACACGGTCGGCGCCGACGCGGGCAGCTACCACCTGGTGCTCGGAGCCCGCCCCACGACCGGGACACCGCCCGGCCCGGCCCTCGCCGTCGTCGGGGACACCGCCGTCTACGACGCCCTGACGGACCCCGGCCTGGTCCGCGCGCTGCTGCTCCACATGGCGAGCGGCACCACCGCCGACGGGGTGCGCTTCGGGAGCGAACCCCCCGGATTCGAGCTCTCCGGCACCTCGCTGACGGTGCGGCCGCTGCAGGCGGAACAGAGCAACAGCTCGGTCATCATCAACGACCAGTACATCCTGAAGATCTTCCGCCGGTACGTCCCCGGGGCCAGCCCCGACCTGGTGCTGCACCGGATGCTGCGCGACCAGGGCTCCCTGCACGTCCCGCCGCTGCTCGGCGCCGCCGAACGGCACGCCTGCACCGCGACCCTCGCCACCCTCCAGCGCTACCTGCCCAAGGCCGAGGACGGCTGGGCCGCAGCCCTGGCCAGCGTCCGCTCCGAGCTCGTCGGCCAACCCGCCGACGACGCCGGGGACTTCACCCACGACTCGCACGCCCTCGGGCACGCCCTGGCCCTCGTCCACCGGGACCTGGCGCGCGCGGCCGGCGAGGAGCCGCTGCGCGCCGCGGAGTACCACCACCTCTCGGAACTGTTCCTGCGGCGCCTGACCCACGCCCTGGACCAGGCCCCCCGACTGGCGCCCTACGCCGGGCAGTTGCACGAGGTGTTCTCCGCGGTACGGCACATCGAACCCGCCGCCCACCGCAGCGCCCACCTCGTCCACGGCGACCTGCACCTGGGGCAGACCCTGCGCACCTCTGAGGGGTGGCTGCTGCTCGACTTCGAGGGGGAGCCGCTCGCGGCCCGCGCCGAACGCACCGCCAGGCACTCGCCGTTGCGCGACGTCGCCGCGATGCTGCGGTCCTACGACTACGCGGCCCACCATGAGCTGACGGACACGAGCCGCGCCGGAGGCGAACACATCCGGGCGCTCGGCTGGGTGCGGCGCAACCAGGGAGCGTTCCTGTCCGGCTACCACGAGACGGTCGGCGCCCCGGGCCACGCCGACGACGCGGCGCTGCTCACCGCGTACGAACTCGACAAGGCCGTCTACGAGGTCCTCTACGACACCCGGCACCGCCCGGACTGGGCATGGATCCCCCTGCGGGCGCTGGAGCGGGCGCTCGCGCCGCGGGGACTGCCCGCGGGCTGACGGAACTCCGCCTGCTGCCCGGCTGCTGCGCTCAGGAAACCGGTTCGGGCGTCTCGGGCAGCAGGCGGAGCCGGGCGGCATGGCCGTGCAACAGCTCGCGCAGCCGCTGCCGGCCCCGGTAGAGCCGCGAGTTCACCGTCCCCTGCGGCACCCCCAGATACTCCGCGATCTCCTGGTAGGTCAGGCCCTCGACATCGGCGAGGTAGACGACGATCCGGTAGACGTCGGGAAGTTCGCGCAGCGCCTCGGTGACCGCGGGATCGGGCACGGCGTCCAGGGCCTGTGCCTCGGCCGAGCGCGGCGGCGGGGCGCCCGGGTGGGCGCCCCGTGCCAGCTGTGCCTCGGGCAGTTCGGCCATGGGCAGTTGGCGGCCGTGCACCTGCTGTTTGCGGTACTGGCTGAGATAGGCGTTGGTGAGGATGCGGTGCAGCCACGCCCGCAGATTGGTCCCGGCCGCGAAGCGGTGGAAGGACCGGAAGGCGTTGGTGAACGCCTCCTGCACGAGGTCCTCCGCGTCCGCCCGGTTGCGGGTCAGCCGCAGCGCGGCCCGGTGGAGTTCGTCGCGGTAGCCGACGGCGTCCCGGGCGAACCGGGCGGAGCGCTGCTCGGGGGTTTCCGCGGGCCACACACCCATGGAGTCGGTGGCCGCGTCGGGGGCGAGAACGTCAGTCATCCCGGGCTCCTGGCAGTCAAGGGTGGCGCCACCGCCCGTACGAGAGGGGGAGCTGGCACGGACGGCGGCGCCGTGAGGGGGCGTCACAAGAAGGAGGACGTCGCCCCTCGTCCGGCGCCAGTCAACTGCTCCCGTATTGCCGGGCTCAATGTCCTCGCCGAATTACGTACGTACTTTGCGGAGTTTCCGAATGTGCCGGGTGCCGGGCTCCGGGTGTCAGGAGTGCTTACTCCGTCAACTTGCCCAGACCGCCGCAGTTCCTCGGACAACTCTGTCGCCCGGCGCAGGGTGCTGGGTTAACTCGGGAATTGCGCGCCTGACTCGGATTCCAGAAGGGAACGAACGTGATTCACCAGCTGATTTTCGCGGCGCCCAAGCCGGGCATGACCGACCAGGAGTTCCACCGCTACTGGGTCGAGGAGCACGCGGTCCGGTACGCCAGCAAGATCCCGCAGATCAAGAAGTACGCCGTGGACACCACGGTGAACCCGCTGGGATCGGACGAGCCGCTGTGGAAGGGGATCGCCGAGATCTGGCTGGAGAACGAGGAGGAGCAGCTGGCCTCCCTGCAGACGCCCGAGTTCCTCGAGGGCGCGCGGCTCGACGAGCCGCGCTGGGCGGCCTTCTGGCAGTCGGTCGTCCTCGACACCGACACGGAGGTGGTCGTCCCGGGCGTCCCCCAGGACATGGTGCAGCCCGGTGTGAAGCTCGTGATCCTCACCAAGCGCAAGGAGGGCCTCAGCCGCGAGGAGTTCCGGCGCCACAGCCGTGAGGTGCACGCCCCGCTCGTCAAGGCCGTGCCCGGGGTGACGCGCTACTACCAGTCGTTCACCCGCGACTCCTGGTACGGCATCAGCGAGCCGCCCTTCGATGCCGCGTACCACATCTGGTTCGACAGCCTCGCGGGCCTGGAGGCCGCGCAGCGCGGCGCCGAACAGGCCGCCGTCGAGGCCGACTACAAGAACTTCGTGAACCAGCAGTACACGCACACCGTGCCCGTCCGCGAGAACTGGGTCCTCGGCCCGCAGGCCCGCTGACACCCCCTCACCTCTGCTTCGCGGCGCCGTCCGCGGGGCAGAGGTGCGGTCCGTTTGCGGTCCGTTTCCGGGCCTTCGCGGCCTGACCAGCCTCAGCCCTCTCTTGCCTCCCTCTGCCTTCTGTGATCCGTAAGGAGCTAGTGCTGTGAAAGCTGTCGTGATGGCCGGGGGCGAAGGAACGCGACTTCGTCCCATGACGTCCAACCTGCCCAAGCCGCTGCTGCCGGTGGCCGACCAGCCGGTCATGGAGCACGTGCTGCGACTGCTGCGGCGGCACGGCATCAGCGATGTCGTGGTGACGGTCCAGTTCCTCGCCTCCCTCATCAAGAACCATTTCGGGGACGGCAGCGACCTCGGCATGAGCCTCAGCTACGCCCACGAGGAGCAGCCCCTCGGCACCGCCGGCAGCGTCAAGAACGCCGAGGCCGCCCTCGCCGACGACACGTTCCTCGTCATCTCCGGTGACGCCCTGACCGACATCGACCTCACCGACGCCATCCGCTACCACCGGGAGAAGGGCGCCCTGGTGACGGTGTGCCTGACCCGTGTCCCCGACCCGCTGGAGTTCGGCATCACCGTCCTGGACGAGGCCGGACGCGTCGAGCGGTTCCTCGAAAAGCCCACGTGGGGCCAGGTGTTCACGGACACCGTCAACACCGGCATCTACATCATGGAGCCCGAGGTCCTCGACTACGTCGCCACGGACGCCTCCGTCGACTGGTCCGGCGACGTCTTCCCCCGCCTCATGGCGGAGGGCAGGCCGGTGTTCGGCTACGTCGCCGACGGCTACTGGGAGGACATCGGCAGCCACGACAGCTACGCCACGGCCCAGGCCGACGTGCTCGACGGGAAGGTCCTGGCCGAGGTGCAGGGCTTCGAGATGGCCGCGGGCGTCTGGGTCGGCGAGGGCGCGGAGATCCACCCCGAGGCGCAGCTGATCGCCCCCGCGTACATCGGGCCGAACGCCCGAGTGGAGGCCAAGGCGGAGATCCGCGCCCACAGCGTCGTGGGGCGCGGCTGCGTGGTCACGTCCCGGGCGGTCGTCGACGGCGCGGTGCTGCACGAGAACGTCTTCGTGGGGTCCGGCGCCACGCTGCACTCCTGCGTGGTGGGCCGGGGCAGCGACGTCATGCGCGGCGCCCGCCTCGAACCGGGCGTCGTGGTGGGCGACGACTGCACCATCGGCGAAGAGGCCATCATCGCCTCCGGCGTGCGGATCTACCCGTCCAAGACGGTGGAGGACGCCGCCTGCGTCAACACCTCGGTGGTCTGGGAAACCCGGGGCCAGGCCCAGCTGTTCGGCCGCCGCGGAGTCGGCGGCATCCTCAACGTCGACATCACGCCCGAACTCGTGGTCCGCCTCACCGCCGCCTACGCCACCACCCTCAAGAAGGGCGACACGGTGGCCCTGGCGGGCGACCACTCCCGGGGCGCCCGGGCGCTGGTCCACTGCATCGCCTCCGCCCTGCAGACCGGCGCCCTGAACGTGCGCGACCTCGGCACCGTGCCGCTGCCCGTCGTACGCCAGCAGACCCGGCTCGCCGCGGTCGGCGGGATCTATGTGCGCACCGCACCGGGCGACCCCGACTCCGTCGAGATCAACTTCTTCGACGTGGACGGGGCGGACCTCAGCGAGGCCGCCAAGCGCAAGCTCGACCGGGTCTACGCCCGCCAGGAGTACCGCAGGGCCTTCCCCGGCGAGATCGGGGCGATCACCCACCCCGCCGGCGTCCTGGACACCTACGCGGAGTCCCTCAGCGACTACATCGACCGGCAGCGCGTGACCGGTTCGGGCATCAAGGCCGTCATCGACGCGGCGCACGGCGCCGTCGGCCACGTCCTGCCGGGACTCGTCGGCCGCCTCGGCATCGACGCGCTGGTGCTCAACAGCGGTGTCGAGGACGCCAGTCCCACGGAGAGCTCCGTGGAGCGGGCCGAGGGCCTGGCCCGGCTCGGGGAGATGGTGCGCGCCGCGGGCGCCTCGCTCGGCGTCCGCTTCGATCCCGTCGGCGAGCGCCTCAGCGTCGTCGACGACGAGGGCCACCTCCTCGACGACAACCGCGCGCTGTTCGTCCTCGCGCTCTGCGCCGCCCGCCACCACGGGGCCGGCCGCGTCGTCGTACCGGTCACGGTCTCGCGCACCATCGAGGACCTGCTGACCCCCCACGGCGTGCGCGTCCACTGGGCCGGCACCTCACCGGCGGCCCTCGCCCAGGCGGCGGCCACCCCCGGCACGATCCTCGCGGGGGACGGGCTCGGCGGCTACATCGTGCCGGGCGCGGGTGCCCCCTTCGACGGGGTGGCGGCGTTCGCCAACCTGGTCTGCGACCTCGCCGACTCCCCGTACCGGCTCAGCGAGATCGATGCGCGCATCCCCGAGGACCGGCTGATCCAGCGGGAGATTGCCACCCCCTGGTCGGTGAAGGGAACGGTGATGCGCACCATCGCCGAGGCCAGCGGCGACCACGTCGTCGACACGACGTCGGACGGCGTGCGCATCGTCGAACCGGACGGCAGCTGGGCACTCGTGCTCCCCGACGCCGCCCAGGCCGTCACCCGCGTCTGGGCCGAGGGCCGCACCCTGGACAACTCCCGCAAGGTGCTGGACAAGTGGGCCTCCCGGGTGCAGGAAGCGGTAGCCCTGTGACCAGCGCCGTCAGGGCCATGCGCACCCTCGTCCCGACCGTCTCGGTGAACGGAAGCTGAGGTCAGGCGGCGGCCAGGAGCGCGCGGAAGAAGGAGTCCGCCGCCTCCTGGTCGGTCGCCGTGTACCGGACCTCGGAGATCCGGCCGTCCGTGATGCGAAAGGTCAGCACCCAGCTGGTGTCGAGGGCCGGACCGTCCGCCCCTTCGCTGCGCATCCGGTGGACCTCCACGGCCCAGTCCGCGTTCGCCTCGAAGAACAGCGGCTCCACATGGAGGTCGGCGGCGGCCAGGGCGCGGTAGAAGTCCACGATCGCCTCGGCGCCGCGATGGTCGCCGGCCAGTGGATGCCGCCCGGCCACACGCCAGACGGCGTCCGCGGCCAGCACGTCGTCGCGTAACGCGGTCACGTTGTCGGTGGCGTAGTACTCGAAGAACCGCCGTACCAGAGCCAGATTGGCCTCGGCCCGCGCGCCCTTCGCGCCCTTAGCGTCCTTCACGCCCTGTGCGTCTTGTGCGTCCTTGCTCATGGTGAACTCCTCGGGGTCGTCCGCGTGATCCGTGTTTCATGATTCGACCGCGGGGAGCCGGGCGTCCAATACTCGTGTCCATGCCGACGCGGCATGGCGGCGCCGCGCGCCGCCCTCTCAGACCCTCAGGTCGAACCACGCGTCGTCGGCCGCCGCATCGGGGCTCAGTCTGCTGTACGCGTATGCGGCGGAGGCCAGCGTCACATGGTGGTGCCACCCGGGGAAGGAGCGGCCCTCGAAGTCGAGGAGCCCGAAGTCGCGCTCCAGGGAGTCGACCGCCGTCGCCGTCCGGGAGAGCAGCCGGGCGAGGCCGGCCAGCCGGTCGATGGAGTGCCCCGTGAGGTTGGTGATCCACACCTGGGAGGGCGAGTCCCCCGTGTGCCGCCACAGGCTGAACAGCCGGTAGGTGTGCCCGAGCCCCGGCAGCCGTACCGGCTGGGACAGGAACGGCACCTGCCGCCGCTGCCCGTCGGCCCCGGCCAGGCGCTGCGGCAGGAGGCCGTTCCTGCCGACGAAGTCGCGGGCGGGGCGGGCCTGTTGCCCGCTGTCCGTGCCGCGCATCCGGCCGGGCGCGGGGGCGCCGAGTACCCGCAGTGCGGCAGGCACCCGGATCACGAACTCCTGGCCGCGTGTGCTCAGCCCGTGCAGCAGCGGACCGACGTCGGCCGGGTCGCTCAGCTCCGCCACGACGGGCAGCCGGGGGCCGGACGTGCGGGAGGCCATGGTGTCGACCAGGTGCAGGATCTGCGCCCACATCGGGCGGAAGTCCAGGGAGTCGGGGATGCGGGCGCGCGAACGCATCCGCGCGTCCTGTGTCCACTGCTCCGGCAGGAGCAGACTCCAGTCGACGGGGATGGCGTCGGCCTGTGACGCCACGAACGCGCCGATCCCGACCTGACAGTTGATGGTCCGGCCCGCGGTGGGCACGAAGCGGCGGTGGACCCCGCAGGAGTGGTCACCGCGCTTCGGCAGGATGACCGTGCCGACCGTCCACGCGATGGCTGTGCTGTGCCTTTCGGTCAAGCGCAGCAGTTCCCGGCGGGCCGGCCCCCACTCCCAGGGGCTCGCGTTGACGAACTGGTGCAGGGACATGGCCGCCGTACGGGACCCGGAGACCGTGGCGGCCAGGCGACGCATCGATTTGCGCCCCGGTGTCATGAGCAGCCCCTGCAGATATGCCTGGGCCCAGCGTCGCTGGTCGGCCCGCGCCATGTGCCCGAAGACCTCCTGCGTGAAGGCCGAGACCGAGGTGCTGGGGTCCGACACCGTCGTACCGGGCTCCGAAATCGTCGTAACGGGCTCCGCGCCGAGCATCGGAACCCCGAGGTGATCTGCCATGTCCGCCTTCCCTCCCTGACGGAGTGCTGCGCCGTCCCGGCGCGCTGACCCTCAATAGAATAACGAACGATCGCTATGTTTTGCAGAGGGCCCGCGACTTCACCAAGTGGGCGAACCGGCGGAGCGGGTTGCGAGCGAATTCGCTAACCGTTCAATTCAAGCCATGATCATGAAAAGCCGGGTGCACTCTCGGAAGTCGGTCTTGCTTCAACGGGGTGCTGCCTTGAAAACTCTTCAGTCCAGCGACGATGCAGGCGGGGGCGTAGGTCGCGGACTCGTGCGGCAGAAGGCGGCGCCGACCGGATGTTTCGCCGCGAACATGGCGAAAATACCGAGCGATCATTGGCCAGAACATGGCGCAGCGGACCGGCTCGCCACCGTGCGAGTGCGGACGAAACCGGAGACAGGACATGGTGAAACAGCAGAGAGCGGCGCGCACCCGGGAGGCCCTCGTCCAGGCGGCGGCCGTGGCCTTCGACCGCGTCGGCTACGAGGCCGCCTCCCTCTCCCAGGTCAGCAAGGCCGCGGAGATCTCGATGGGGGCGCTGACCTTCCACTTCCCCATGAAGGAGCAGCTCGCGCACGCCGTCCAGGTGCGCGGCGCGACCGCCACCGAAGCCGTGACACGAGCCATCGCCGAGGATTCGCGGCGCCCCCTGGACCGCATGCTCGCCCTCACCCTGGAGATCGCACAGCTCCTCGACGAGGACGTCGCCGTGCGAGCGGCCGCCCGGCTCACCCGCGAGTGCCCGCACCTGGAGACCCCCTGGCCCGCCACCTGGCTGCCCGTGGTGGAGAAGCTGATCGCCGAGGCGGAGGGCGACCTGCGCCCGGGCGTCGCCCCCCGCACGGTCCTCGCCCTGACCTCCTACCTCATGGTCGGCACAGAGGCATACGTCCGCCGCGGCGCCGCCGTACCGGGCGCCTGCGCGGCGGACGCACAGGAGAGCGCGCGGGACCAGCTGTCCCGCATCTGGCGCGTGGTGTTTCCCTGCATCTCGGTCACTGAGTGACCGGGGCGACCACGAGTTGCGGCATGCCGACATGCGGCGGCCTGCTGACCACGTACGCGATCACATCCGCCAACTCGTCCGGTTCCAGGGCCTGATGCCGCTCGAAGAGCCCGGCGATGGACTCCCTCGACTCCGTACGCGTCGTCTGCTCGCCGAGCCCGGTGCTGACCAGGCCCGGCTGGATGTCGGTCACCCGGATCCCCTGTGGCCCCAACTCGCCGCGCAGGGAGCGGGAGACCGCGCTGACCGCCGCCTTCGACGCGTTGTAGACCGCGTACTCGGGCGAGAAGTCGCGCGTCCCGGCGATGGACGACACATTCACCACGTCGACCTGACGGCCGGCCCGCGCGCTCGCCAGCAAGGGCCGCAGAAAGGCCCCCGTGGTCTGCAGCAACCCCAGTACGTTCACGTCGAGCATGCGCCGCCACTCGTCGAGACGCATCTCGTGCAGCGGCCCCGGATACATGACGCCCGCGTTGTTCACCAACAGGTCGGGCGCACCGGCCTGTTCGGTGATGACGTCGACGGCCCGGGCCAGCCCGTCCGCGGACGTGACATCGGCGGTGACGGCGAGAGCGGACCGCCCCGCGCCGCGCAAGGCGCGCGCGGACTCCTCGATGACCTCCCCGCGGCGCGCGACCAGGACCACCGTCGCGCCCTCCGCGGCAAGCCGACAGGCCGTGGCAGCTCCGATACCACCGGAAGCGCCGGTGATCACTGCGACCCTTCCGCCGAGATCTCCCGTACCGGCGCCGGTACGGGAACGAAGGCCAGGCTGCGTCTGCATACATCTCCTTCGGCGAGTCACCGCGCTGCGCCGTCCCGCGGCGATCGGAGGCGGGACGGCGCAGCCTTGCGTAGGGGAGGGGGCTAGGCGAGCCTGCGGGTCACCGGCGCCAGCGGATAGGCGCGGTAGAAGAAGGTGTCCGCTGACGCCTGGTCCTCCGCGTAGTCCCGCGCCTCGACGACCCGCCCGTTCTCGATCCGCCAGACCAGGACCCAGGACTGGTCGAGATCGTTGCCGTCACCGCGATCGCTCCACCCGCGGTGCACGTCGACGACATACGTCTCGTCGGCACCCAGGTAGATGGTCTCGGCCTTGAAGTTGGACTCGCCGAGCTTGTCGAAGAAGGCGATCACGTCGTCGACGCCCTCATGTGTGCCGGCGAGGGGGTGACGGCCCGGAATGTGCCAGCGGATGCCGGGCGCCAGGATCTCTTCCCGTATCACCTTCAGGTCGTACACCGCATAGGCGTCGTAGAAACGGTTGACCAGATCGATGTTTGCCTTCGCTGCGGCGGAATCGGTGGCAGTCATGGTTCCTTCTCGATGAGGTGAGATGCGGATGAGGGCCGTTAAACGCGGTAGCGCGCCTTGACGTCGTCGGCGAATCCCAGATAGTCGCGCAGCGGCCAGACCACCTCGAACTCCAGATACTCCCTCATGGGAAGACGCCCGAGAGCCGTACGGTCCAACTCCTCGGCGTCGGGAGAATCGATGATGGCGATGACACGCTTCTGCGCGGCAACCTTCCAAATGCCCACACAGAAACCGGAATCCACCGTCTCCTGGGCGTGTTCGGCCTCTTCCTGCTCGATGTTCCACAACTCATCGAGACTGATGCGGCCCTCGTGGTTCCACTTCATCTGGACATAGAAGAGCACGGCCGTTTCTCCTAAGCGAGCTGCTGGGTGAGGGGGTGGTGGGTGCCGAAGGTGGTGGCGGCGATGTCGTGGGGGGTTTTGCCGTCGTGGCCGACGAGGTCGGTACGGGCGCCGTGG
>NZ_JBHYJB010000040.1:0-110731 GCF_042740175.1 Streptomyces sp. NPDC059009
ACGCGGCGGTATGTCCGTCCTCGAAAAGCCGGGGGCGCCGTAGGGGTACATGAGTACTGGAGTGGGCGGGTTGCTGTACTGCGGGCGGACATACCGCCGCGTCCCCACCCCTCCCGCCGGTTCTCCGTCTGCGGGTCGGGGGCGCCATTCAGCCCGTCCGGCGTTTGAGGACGAGGCCGTTCAGGCCGATCGGGGGTCTAGGGGCGAAGCCCCAGGAAGAGCGCCCCAGGGGCGACGGAGTCGCCGGATTCGGGAAGGGGCGGGGTTGGGGAAGAAGCCCCCGGCAGGGGCCACCCGCCCACCCCGGAAAGACCACCCCGGCCCACGGGTGGGGCGCCCCACCCCCAAGGGCCCCCTGCCCAAGAGGGGACCGACCCCTGTACAGCCGCTACGCGCGTAGATATGCTCAGCTCGTGACCATGCCCACTGCACCCGCCCAAGGCCAAGGCCCCCTCGCAGAAGCGACCACGTCAGACCACACCCTCCGCCGTTTCCTGCACGGCCTCCCCGGCGTGGACCCGGTCGGCCTGGAGACTCGCGCCGCAGCCCTCGGCACCCGCTCGATCAAGACCACGGCGAAGGCGTACGCCATCGACCTGGCCATCTCGATGATCGACCTGACGACCCTGGAAGGCGCAGACACCCCGGGCAAGGTCCGGTCCCTGAGCACCAAGGCGCTCAACCCGGACCCGACCGACCGCTCCGCCCCGCGCACCGCGGCCGTCTGCGTCTACCCGGACATGGTGGCCACCGCCAAGGCCGCCCTCGCCGGCAGCGACGTCAAGGTCGCCTCCGTGGCCACCGCCTTCCCCGCCGGCCGCGCCGCCCTCGACGTGAAGCTCGGTGACGTGCGCGAGGCCGTCGCCGCGGGAGCCGACGAGATCGACATGGTCATCGACCGCGGCGCCTTCCTCTCGGGCGACTACATGAAGGTCTACGAGGAGATCCGCGCCGTGAAGGAGGCGTCCGGCGCGGCCCGCCTCAAGGTCATCTTCGAGACCGGGGAGCTGTCGACGTACGACAACATCCGGCGTGCCAGCTGGATCGGGATGCTGGCCGGGGCCGACTTCATCAAGACCTCCACCGGCAAGGTCGGCGTCAACGCCACCCCCGCCAACACGCTCCTCATGCTGGAGGCCGTCCGCGACTTCCGCGCCCAGACCGGGGTCCAGGTGGGAGTGAAGCCCGCCGGCGGCATCCGCACCAGCAAGGACGCCATCAAGTTCCTCGTCCTCGTGAACGAGACGGTGGGCGCCGACTGGCTGGACAACCACTGGTTCCGCTTCGGTGCGTCGAGCCTGCTCAACGATCTGCTGATGCAGCGCCAGAAGCTGGCCACCGGACGCTACTCCGGTCCCGACTACGTGACGGTGGACTGAGACCTCATGACCATGGAAACGCAGACTTCCCCTGCTCCGAACCCCTTCGCCTACGCACCGGCGCCCGAGTCCCGCTCCGTCGTCGACATCGCGCCCAGCTACGGCCTGTTCATCGACGGCGAGTTCACCGAGGCCGCCGACGGCAAGGTCTTCAAGACGGTCTCGCCGTCCACGGAAGAGGTCCTCTCCGAGGTCGCGCAAGCCTCCTCCGAAGACGTCGACCGGGCCGTCAAGGCCGCCCGCAAGGCGTTCGGCGGCTGGTCCGCGCTGCCCGGCGCCGAGCGCGCCAAGTACCTGTTCCGGATCGCCCGCATCATCCAGGAGCGCAGCCGCGAGCTCGCCGTCCTGGAGACGCTCGACAACGGAAAGCCCATCAAGGAGACGAGGGACGCCGATCTGCCCCTCGTCGCCGCGCACTTCTTCTACTACGCGGGCTGGGCCGACAAGCTGGACCACGCGGGCTTCGGGCCGAACCCGAAGGCCCTCGGCGTCGCGGGCCAGGTCATCCCCTGGAACTTCCCGCTGCTCATGCTGGCGTGGAAGATCGCCCCGGCGCTCGCCACCGGCAACACCGTCGTCCTGAAGCCCGCCGAGACCACGCCTCTGAGCGCCCTGTTCTTCGCGGACATCTGCCGGCAGGCCGGTCTCCCCAAGGGCGTCGTCAACATCCTTCCCGGATACGGGGACGCGGGTGCGGCCCTGACCGCCCACCCGGACGTGAACAAGGTCGCCTTCACCGGCTCCACCGCCGTCGGCAAGCAGATCGCCCGCACCGTCGCCGGTACGGACAAGAAGCTCACGCTCGAACTCGGCGGCAAGGGCGCCAACATCGTCTTCGACGACGCCCCCGTCGACCAGGCGGTGGAAGGGATCGTCACCGGGATCTTCTTCAACCAGGGGCAGGTCTGCTGCGCCGGCTCCCGCCTCCTCGTACAGGAGTCGGTGCAGGACGAGGTCCTTGAGCGGCTCAAGGCGCGGCTCTCGACCCTGCGCCTCGGCGACCCGCTCGACAAGAACACCGACATCGGCGCCATCAACTCCGCCGAGCAGCTCGCCCGCATCACCGCGCTCGCGGAGACCGGCGAGGCCGAGGGCGCCGAGCGCTGGTCCGCGCCCTGTGAACTGCCCGGCTCCGGCTACTGGTTCGCCCCGACGCTCTTCACGAACGTCACTCAGGCCCACACCGTCGCCCGCGACGAGATCTTCGGCCCGGTCCTCTCGGTGCTCACCTTCCGTACGCCGGACGAGGCCGTCGCCAAGGCCAACAACACCCAGTACGGCCTGTCGGCGGGCATCTGGACCGAGAAGGGGTCGAGGATTCTCGCCGTGGCGAACAAGCTGCGCGCGGGCGTCGTCTGGGCCAACACGTTCAACAAGTTCGACCCGACCTCGCCCTTCGGCGGCTACAAGGAGTCGGGCTTCGGCCGCGAGGGCGGCCGCCACGGTCTGGAGGCTTACCTCGATGTCTGAGAAGTCGGAGAAGTCTGAGAGGTCGGAGAAGAAGTCCGAGCAGCAGCGGCTGTCCGTCTTCAAGACCTACAAGCTGTACGTGGGCGGGAAGTTCCCGCGTTCCGAGAGCGGCCGGGTGTACGAGGTGACCGACTCAAAGGGCAACTGGCTGGCGAACGCGCCGCTTTCGTCCCGCAAGGACGCCCGGGACGCCGTGGTCGCGGCACGCAAGGCGTTCGGCGGCTGGGCGGGCGCTACGGCGTACAACCGCGGCCAGATCCTCTACCGCATCGCCGAGATGCTGGAGGGGCGCAAGGACCAGTTCGTCCGCGAAGTCGCCGACGCCGAGGGGCTGTCGAAGACGAAGGCCGCCGCCGTCGTGGACGCCGCCATCGACCGGTGGGTCTGGTACGCGGGCTGGACCGACAAGATCGCCCAGGTCGTGGGCGGGGCGAACCCGGTCGCGGGCCCGTTCTTCAACCTCTCGACCCCGGAGCCGACGGGTGTGGTGGCCGTGGTCGCCCCCCAGGAGTCGTCCTTCCTGGGCCTGGTCTCCGTCGTCGCACCCGTGATCGCGACCGGCAACACCGCGGTCGTCGTCGCGAGCGAGAAGTCCCCGCTGCCCGCCCTCTCCCTGGGCGAGGTCCTGGCCACCTCGGACCTGCCGGGCGGCGTCGTGAACGTCCTGTCGGGCAGGGCCGCGGAGATCGCCCCGTCGCTCGCCGCGCACCAGGACGTGAACGGGATCGACCTCGCGGGCGCCGACGACGTCCTCGCCAAGGAGCTGGAGATCGCGGCCGCCGACAACCTGAAGCGGGTCCGCCGTCCACAGCCTGTGGACGACTGGTCGGCCGACCCCGGCACGGACCGCCTGACGTCCTTCCTGGAGACCAAGACGGTCTGGCACCCCACGGGCTCCCTCGGCGCCTCAGGCTCCGCCTACTGAGCCGACACGCGCCCGCGTGCCTCAGACCCCTGAGCACACCAGAAGCCCCGGCCTCCGCCGTCCAGGAGGCCGGGGCTTCCGGCGTGCCCACAGCTACAGGTACTAGCCGGGCAGCAGTCCGGTCGCCTGCCCCACCACAGGCACGTCGTCCAGGGAGCCGCCCTGCGCGAGCGGGCCGGTCAGGGCCGCCGAGCTCACCGGCTTGAAGTCCGCGACCTGGGTGCCAAGGGAGTTGTCCAGCGGGTCGACGCCCGTACCGGCGAGCGGGTCGAGCCGCAGGTGCTTGGCCGGGGCGAGGCCGCCCGCCGTCGAGCGGTGCACCGCCTCGGTCACGGCCTGCCCCGGCGTCGCGGCGTCGAAGTGGCCGACCGGCGTGGCCAGACCCACGGCCTGCGACGTCGACACCGGCGCCGCGCTCGCCGTCGCGGCGCCGCCGACACCGAGCGCCGCACCCGCGACACCGAGGGTCAGCCCCGCGCGCAGGAGGGCGCGGGAGGGGGGTTGGGGACTTGCGTGTCGTCCTGCCATGGCTGCTGTTCCACCTGTCCTCGACGATGCGCACAGAACAGTAATCGAGCGCGCACGTAGAGTAGTTGAGCCGTGATACGGAGACAAAAGGGCTACCCGCGAGGTCGCCTGCGCGGCCCAATGCCGCACACTGGTCTCTCGTGAGTTCCCATCCCCCGATACCCACCCGGGTCGTGCTGCTCGCCGGCCCCTCCGGCTCCGGCAAGTCCTCGTTCGCCGCCCGCTCCGGCCTCCCGGTCCTCTGCCTCGACGACTTCTACAAGGAAGCCGGCGACCCGACGCTCCCGCAGGTCCCGGGCAGCGCGGACATCGACTGGGACTCCCCGCTGTCGTGGGACGAGGACGTGGCGGTCGCCGCCATCGTGGAGCTGTGCCAGAAGGGTCGTACGCGCGTACCCGTGTACGACATCGCGACCAGTTCGCGCACCGGCGAGGAGCCGATGGACATCGAGCGCACCCCGCTGTTCGTCGCGGAGGGCATCTTCGCGGCGGACATCGTGGCGCGCTGCCGGGAACTCGGCGTCCTCGCCGACGCGATCTGTCTGCGCGGCCGCCCCGCCACCACGTTCCGCCGCCGCCTGCTGCGTGATCTGCGCGAGGGCCGCAAGTCCGTGCCGTTCCTGCTGCGCCGCGGCTGGCGCCTGATGCGCGCCGAGCGCGCAATCGTCGCCCGCCAGGCGGCACTTGGGGCCCACCCCTGCGGCAAGGACGAGGCGTTCGGCCGCGTGGCCGCCGCCGCGGCGGGCAGATGCGTCAAGGCGAAGAACACCGCAACCATCACGTGAGCAGCCCCCGCGGCGAGCCATGCGGTCCGCGAGAGCGGTGCCGGTTCAGGCGCAAAAAACGGGACCGGAAAGACCCCCCGGCCTTCCGGTCCCGCTCTCTGCTCCGCCGCGTCCCCCCGGAGCGGCGGCCCCCGTTTCCCCGTATTCCCCCGTGTTCCCCCCAGATCCCTCAGGCCACGAGCTCGCCGAAGGACTCCTCCTGGTCACGGCCGAAGCTGAGGACCTCGTCCTCGCGCAGCCGGCGCAGGGAGCGCCAGATGCTGGACTTCACCGTGCCCACGCTGATGTCGAGGATGTCCGCGATCTCCGGGTCCGTGCGGCCCTCGTAGTAGCGCAGGACCAGCATGGTGCGCTGGAGTTCGGGCAGCCGGGCCAGGGCCTGCCACAGGACGGCGCGCAGCTCGGTGCCGCGCATCGCGTCCGTGTCGCCCACCGTCTCCGGCAGCTCCTCGGTCGGGTATTCGTTCAGCTTGCGGCGGCGCCACGCGCTGATGTGCAGGTTGGTCATGGTGCGACGGAGATAGCCGCCGACGGCCGCCTTGTCGCTGATGCGGTCCCACGCCCGGTACGTCGAGAAGAGGGCGCTCTGCAGCAGGTCCTCGGCCTCGAAGCGGTCACCGGTCAGGTGGTAGGCGGTGGCGTACAGGGAGGCGCGGCGCTCCTGGACGTAGGCGGTGAACTCCGCCTCCGACAGGGACGTCCGCTCCCCCGTGTCCTCCCCGTACGCGGCTCCCCCGTGAGCTCCCCCGTCGTTTCCCCCGTGGTGTGCGTCAACCACCGTCATGTACGCGGTGTGCTGACGCCCGGTGCCGCGAGCGCACCCCCGCCCGCTCACGGCACCGGACTTCTCCTGGCTCCTCGCGACATCGTGCAGACGCGTGACAACTGCGCTTGAGCTGGTGCTGTGCAGCGTGTTCATCTTGCGCCCCCCGTCGGTGGAGTCCGGCTTTTCCGTGTGACCAAAACTCTGCCCGAGCCACTTCATGACGGTGTCCGCCGACTGTCACAGGCCTGTCACAGGGCTCCGGGTCGTGTGGGTCGAGTGTGGGAGCGCTCCGACGGTCGAACTGGGGCCGTGCCATGGGACAGAATGACGTCCGTGCCTTCCCTGTTGCTGATCGAGGACGACGACGCCATCCGGACGGCCCTGGAGCTTTCACTGACGCGCCAGGGGCACCGGGTGGCCACTGCTGCCACCGGCGAGGACGGCCTGAAGCTGCTCAGCGAGCAGCGGCCGGACCTGATCGTGCTGGATGTGATGCTGCCGGGCATCGACGGCTTCGAGGTGTGCCGTCGCATCCGGCGCACCGACCAGTTGCCGATCATCCTGCTCACCGCGCGCAACGACGACATCGACGTGGTCGTGGGCCTGGAGTCGGGCGCCGACGACTATGTGGTGAAACCCGTGCAGGGGCGGGTCCTTGACGCGCGGATCCGCGCGGTGCTGCGGCGCGGTGAGCGGGAGGCCAACGACGCGGCCTCCTTCGGCTCTCTGGTGATCGACCGGGCCGCGATGACCGTCACCAAGAACGGCGAGGACCTGCAACTGACCCCGACCGAGCTGCGGTTGCTGCTTGAGCTGAGCCGCCGGCCCGGACAGGCCCTGTCGCGGCAGCAGTTGCTGCGGCTGGTGTGGGAGCACGACTACCTCGGTGACTCGCGGCTCGTGGACGCGTGCGTACAGCGGCTGCGCGCGAAGGTGGAGGACGTGCCGTCCTCGCCGACCCTGATCCGTACGGTGCGCGGCGTCGGCTATCGGCTGGACACGCCTCAGTGACCAAACCGCAGGACAAGCTCCGCGGCTGGGCCGCGGCGCGCAAGGCGATACTGGCGGGACTGCGCTTCACGAGTCTGCGGCTGCGGCTCGTCGTGGTGTTCGCCCTCGTGGCGCTCACCGCGGCGGTCAGCGCCTCGGGCATCGCGTACTGGCTCAACCGCGAAGCGGTGCTCACGCGCGCGCAGGACGCGGCGCTGAAGGACTTCCAGCAGCAGCTGCAGACGCGCGCAGCCGCGCTGCCGCCGCACCCGACGCGGGACCAACTCCAGCAGGCCGTGGGCCTGATGGCGAGCAGCAGCCAGGGCTACAGCGTGCTGCTGATCGCGACGGACGCCCAGGGCGACACCGTCACCGGCTACTCGGACCTGGGGCAGTTCACGCTGGCCAAGGTGCCCAAGTCGCTGCGGCAGGCGGTCGACAAGGAGCAGCCGCTCACCTCCAGCAACAAGAGCCCCTACCACCTGTACTGGCAGCGCACCGTCGATCACGGCACCCCGTATCTGGTGGGCGGCGCCAAGGTGATCGGGGGCGGGCCGACCGCGTACATGCTCAAGTCCCTGGAGCCGGAGGCCAAGGACCTGAGTTCGCTGGGGTGGTCGCTGGCCATCGCGACCGGGCTCGCGCTCATCGGGGCGGCGCTGCTCGCCCAGGCCGCGGCGACCACTGTGCTGAAGCCGGTGCACCGGCTCGGTGTCGCGGCGCGGCGGCTCGGTGAGGGGAAGCTCGATACGCGGCTGCGGGTGTCGGGGACCGATGAACTCGCCGATCTGTCACGGACGTTCAACCGGACCGCGGCGAACCTGGAGAAGAAGGTCGAGGACATGAGCGCGCGGGACGAGGCGTCGCGGCGCTTCGTCGCCGACATGTCCCACGAGCTGCGCACCCCGCTGACCGCCATCACCGCCGTGACGGAGGTCCTGGAGGAGGAGCTCGACGCCGAGACCGGCTCCGTGGACCCGATGATCGAACCCGCCGTACGTCTCGTGGTCAGCGAGACCCGGCGCCTGAACGACCTGGTGGAGAACCTGATGGAGGTCACCCGCTTCGACGCGGGCACGGCCCGTCTCGTCCTGGACGACGTCGACATCGCCGACCAGATCACCGCGTGCATCGACGCGCGGGCCTGGCTCGACGCCGTCGAGCTCGACGCCGAGCGGGGCAGCATCGTCCGGCTCGACCCGCGGCGCCTCGACGTCATCCTGGCCAACCTGATCGGCAACGCCCTCAAGCACGGCGGCTCGCCGGTGGCGGTCTCGGTGCGCCTGGAGGGCGAGAAGCTGGTGATCGGCGTGCGCGACCACGGGCCCGGCATCCCCCAGGACGTGCTGCCGCACGTCTTCGACCGGTTCTACAAGGCCAGTGCCTCGCGGCCGCGCTCGGAGGGCAGCGGGCTCGGCCTGTCCATCGCCCTGGAGAACGCGCACATCCACGGAGGCGAGATCACCGCGGCCAACCACCCCAAGGGCGGCGCCGTCTTCACGCTGCGCCTGCCCCGGGACGCCTCGCCCCTGACGGCGACGGACCAGACAGAGAGCAAGAACGGCGACGGGAACGGCGAGAGCTCCGAAGGGGGTGCCCGAT
The DNA here is from genome assembly GCF_042740175.1 of Streptomyces sp. NPDC059009. Taxonomy (NCBI): domain Bacteria; kingdom Bacillati; phylum Actinomycetota; class Actinomycetes; order Kitasatosporales; family Streptomycetaceae; genus Streptomyces; species Streptomyces sp. NPDC059009. Next base: position 8,446 of record NZ_JBHYJB010000040.1, read on the forward strand.
GAGGGGGCGGGCGCTGCGCGCCGGAGTGCTCGTCGGGGCGCTCGCCACGGTGCTCGCCGGGTGCGGGATCCGGTCGACGGAGGTGCCCACCGACTTCGGTCCCGCGCCCTCCCGTTCGGCCTGTCTCCTGTCGGGCGACGGGCTCACCTCGAAGTCGAGCAGCGCGGTGCCGGTGCAGGTCTATCTGGTGTGCGGGGCGCAGCTGGTGACCGTGGACCGGTCGGTGCGGATCGCCACGGACAAGCCCACCACGGACCGCGTCCGCATCGCGCAGGCGCTCCTGGACCAGCTCGCCACGTCGCCGTCGGAGGCCGAGGAGCAGGCGGGCTTCTCCACCGACGTGCGCGGCGGCACGGTGGTCTCCGGCCCGCGCGCGGGCGACCCCGACGACGCGCTCCGCTTCAGTACGCGGCCCGAGGACCTGTCGTCGTTCGCGCTCGCCCAGATCGTCTGCACGTACGCCAGCAGCGCGGCGGCGGACGGCGACCGCTCGGTGGTGCTCGGCGGCCCGGGCGACGACCCCCTGGAGCGCTACGAGTGCACGCCTGAGGTGCGCGCACGGCCCGGCACGGAGGCGCCGCCGTCGGAGACGGTGAAGTAGCGCGACCGGAGAAGCGGGGGAGGCGGAACCGATCCTCCCGGTGCGGGCGTCTTGGGGGGCGTGCGTCAAGGCTCGGGCGGCCACGGTGCCGCCATCCGCATCCGTGTGGCAGGAGGATTCCTCCTCGTCGCGCATCTTCTGTTCGTCGGCTGGCTCACGCTGCGTCCGCTGGACGTGCCGTATGTGAGCGCGGCGAACCTCCAGCCCTTCGCCGGGATCAAGGCGGACCTGGCACTCGGCCCCGGGGAGGCCGCCCGGCACCTCGGCAGCGGCATGCTGCTGCTCGCGCCGCTCGGGGTGCTGCTTCCGCTGGCCGGGGGGCGGCTCGACGTGTCGCCGGTGGCGTCGCTGACGCGCACCGTCGCGGCGGGCGCGCTGCTCTCCCTCGGCATCGAGCTGTTGCAGACCGGGGTGCCGGGGCAGGTCGTGGACGTCGACTCGCTGCTCCTGAACACCGTCGGGGTGGCCCTCGCGCATCTCGCGGTGGTGCCCGCCGCCCGGGCCAGGCTGCGCCGCTGTCGCTCCACGGGACGAGCCGTCGCAGGTCCGCGGGAGGACATCCCTCAGGGGTCGACCCCGACGATTCCCAGGGTCGGGATCGCCCCGTAGTCCGACGCTTTGCCCCCTTCACGACCGTAGCTTTGAGGACATCGAGAGGCCCACACAGGAGCCTCGTCCCTACGGTTCTGAAGGAGCCCGCCATGACCGCCCTTGCCCGCCCCACCCACGGCCGGATGATCGGCGGAGTGTGCGCGGCCCTCGCCCGCCGCTTCGGTACGTCGGCGACGACGATGCGCGTGATCTTCGTGCTCTCCTGCCTGCTCCCCGGCCCGCAGTTCCTGCTCTACATCGCGCTGTGGATCCTGCTGCCCTCGGAGGGCAAGGCCGGCGCCCGCGAAGCCTGGTGACGACCACATGAGTACGAGGATGGGGCGCCCCCTGTGCAGGGGGCGCCCCATCCTCGTATGCGCGGAGCTTCGGCGCGTGCGGTCAGCCCATGCTGACGGGCAGGCCGCCGCCGGGGCCGCCGACCGGCAGGCTGCTGCTGCTCACGGGCAGGCCGCCGAGCAGGCCGGAGAGCGGGTCGCCGCCCTTCTCAGCGGCCTTGGTGTCGGCCTTGTCGTCGCTCGGCAGGACCGAGGGGGCGGTCTGCTCGATGGTGGGCTTGGCGGTGCTGAGGCCGCTCGCGAGGGCGTTCTGCCCGGCGGCCAGGGACTCCGGGGCGCCGGCGGGCAGCGTCTTGGCGGCGTCCTCGACCGGCAGCATCGAGGTGACGGTGCCGACGGCCTGGGCCGCGTCCGGCACCGCGGGTGCGGCGTTGGCGGCACCCGCACCGGCGGCGGCGAAGGCGGCACCGAGCGCGGCGACACCGAGGGTCTTGGCAGCAGACTGCTTCATCTTCAATGCGTCCTTGATGACGGGGTCTTTGAGCGGTGCACCGACCGTAAACATGCCGCCGGGACGCCCGCAAACACCGAAATGCGGCCGGGAATTGAGGCTCCCGGCCGCTGACGGTTCGCACGAATTCTCGCCGTTACTCCACAGAACCGCTGGTCGAAGCGGTCTGACGGAACAGCCATTCGGACTTCAGCTCGGCGTATCCGGGCTTGATGACGTCGTTGATCATGGCGAGTCGTTCATCGAAAGGAATGAATGCTGATTTCATCGCATTGACAGTGAACCACTGCATGTCGTCGAGCGTGTAGCCGAATGTACCGACCAGGTGCTCGAACTCGCGGCTCATGCTGGTGCCCGACATCAGGCGGTTGTCGGTGTTCACGGTCGCGCGGAAGTGCAGCTTGCGGAGCAGGCCGATGGGGTGCTCGGCGTAGGAACTGGCCGCGCCCGTCTGGAGGTTGGAGCTGGGGCACATCTCCAGGGGGATGCGCTTGTCGCGCACGTACGAGGCGAGGCGGCCGAGCTTCACGGTGCCGTCGTCGGCGACCTGGATGTCGTCGATGATGCGCACGCCGTGGCCGAGCCGGTCGGCGCCGCACCACTGGAGGGCCTGCCAGATGGAGGGGAGGCCGAACGCCTCACCGGCGTGGATGGTGAAGTGGTTGTTCTCGCGCTTCAGGTACTCGAAGGCGTCGAGGTGGCGGGTGGGCGGGAAGCCGGCCTCGGCGCCCGCGATGTCGAAGCCGACGACGCCCAAGTCGCGGTAGCGGTTGGCGAGTTCGGCGATCTCCAGGGCGCGGGCGGCGTGCCGCATGGCGGTCAGCAGGGCGCCGACGCGGATGCGGTGGCCGTTCTCCTTCGCGCGGCGCTCGCCCTCGCGGAAGCCCTCGTTGACCGCCTCGACGACCTCTTCGAGGGTGAGGCCCTGCTCCAGGTGCTGCTCCGGCGCGTACCGGATCTCGGCGTAGACGACGCCGTCCTCGGCGAGGTCCTCGGCGCACTCGGCGGCGACGCGCTTCAGGGCGTCCTTCGTCTGCATGACGGCGCAGGTGTGGGCGAAGGTCTCCAGGTAGCGCGGGAGCGAACCGGAGTCGGCGGCCTCGCGGAACCAGATCCCGAGCTTGTCGGGGTCGGTCTCGGGGAGGCCCGTGTAGCCCTGCTCCTGGGCGAGTTCGACGATCGTGCCCGGCCGCAGGCCGCCGTCGAGGTGGTCGTGCAGAAGCACCTTGGGGGCCCGGCGGATCTGCTCGGGGCTCGGGATCTCGCGGTCGCTGGGACCAGTTGCGCTGCTCTGGCTCGGCTGGCTCGTCATTTCCGCACTCTAACGCCTACGCGCGTAGATCGTCGGGGGTTCGCGCACGGTCGATACGGAACAGTTATACGTAACACCTCGGGCCGGTGATTCCGGTGGAGATCCGCAGCGATACGCAACAGTGACCCGGCGGACGGGTCGCGTACACCATGGCTTCTGACACTGTTCTGTCATGGCACAGCAAGGGACGGCGGAGCCTGCGCGCTCGGCCAGGCTGGGGCGCGCGATCGGTACCGGCGCCGGGGCGGTGAGCGGGGCGGTGCTCTTACTGCCCTCCGGCCACGAGACATCCACCCGCAGACCCTCCCCGCTCGCCACCGCCTCGGTGCGCGCGCTCGGCCGGCGGCTGGCCCACGACGGCCGGGAAGCGGGGCTCGCCACCCACGTCGTGCACTACCGCTACCGCGGCTGGAACGGGGCCGAGGCGCAGCTGGCGCGCGACGCGACCTGGGCGGCCGACGAGATCGTACGGCGGTACGGGGACGTGCCCGTCTGCCTCGTCGGCGTGGACATGGGCGGGCGGGCGGCGCTGCGGGCGGCCGGGCACCCGGCGGTCAACTCCGTGCTCGCGCTGGCCCCTTGGCTGCCGGAGGAGGACGTGGCGGCGCCGCCCGAGCCGGTGAAGCAGCTGATGGGGCGGCGGGTGCTGATCGTGCATGGCACGAACGACCTGCGGACCGACCCCGAGCTGTCCTTCCGGCTCGCGGAGCGGGCCAAGAAGACGAACCGGGAGGTGTGCCGGTTCGAAGTGCACTCGGACGGGCACGGGTTGCGCCAGCACCATGCCGAAGTGCACGCGCTCGCCGTGGACTTCGTGATGGGGGTGCTGTTCGGGCGGGACTTCGCGCGGCCCCTGGAGGACGCGTTGGCGGCGCCGCCGCCGCTGGGGCTTCGGATGCCGTTGGCCTCCGGCTTCGGGCGGGGTATCGGGTGACCCTTCGGGTCGGGTGCGGCTTCGGCGTGGGCGCCCTCTCGGGGGCTTCGCCCCGGACCCCCGTATCGGCCTGAACGGCCTCGTCCTCAAACTCCCCCAAGCTCTAAAGGAGCAGGGGGGACCCCCCTGACGGGCTGCTGGGTCCGCCGGACTGGCCGGGAGCTCCCGACTGTTGGAGCAAGTTGCCCTTGCGGCTGAGCAAGAACCTCTTGAACGCCGCCACCGGCGGAGTGTCCGGGTGCCCGTCCAGCCAGGCCACGCCGATCTCGCGGACCGCCCGCTGGCCCGTCACCGTCAGTTCGACAACTCCCGGGCGCGGTACGGCCGGTGGGGGCAGGAGGGCCACGCCGAGGCCCGCCGCCACCAGGCCGCGCAGGGTCTCCGCCTCCTCGCCCTCGAAGGCGATGCGGGGCTTGAAGCCCGCCTCCTGGCAGAGGTCGTCGGTGATGCGGCGCAGGCCGTAGCCCGGTTCGAGGGTGACGAAGGATTCGTCGGCGGTCTCGGCGAGGCGGACGCGCTTGCGGGTGGCCAGGCGGTGGTCGTCGGGGACGACCAGGCGCAGCCGCTGTTCGTCGAGGCGGCGGGCGACGAGGTCGGGGGCGTCGGGCACGGGGGACGTCAGGCAGAGGTCGAGGTCGCCCGCCCGCAGGCGCTCGATCATGGCCTCCCCGTAGTTCTGGACGAGGCTGAAGCGGATGCGCGGGTGGTCCGCGCGGAAGGCGCGGATCAGGCCGGGCACCGTCTCGGAGCCCATCGTGTGCAGGAAGCCGAACGCGACCTTGCCCGAGTCCGGGTCGGCGTCGGCGCGGACCGATTCGGCCGCCTTCCCCACCTCCGCGAGCGCCCGCTCCACCGACGTCAGGAACGTGCGGCCGGCGGGCGTGAGGGAGACCGTGCGGCCGTGGCGCGCGAACAGGTCGACGCCGAGGTCCTGTTCGAGGCGGACGAGGGCGCGGGACAGGGTCGACTGGGGGACCTGGAGCTCCTGGGCGGCCCGCGTCACGTGCTCGGTGCGGGCGACGCCCGCGAAGTAGGCGAGCCGCGGGGCGAGCAGTGTGACGATGTCCTCTGTGTCACTGTTCCGTGACAGGCGCGGCTGTGAGCTCGGTTGATGCGGCACGGGATCGATTATGGCTCTTTCATGCATTGGACGCATCAGTGGAGCGGTCGTACGTTCGGTGCATGCCTTCCGCCAGTAGCGGGGCGGCCGCCGACGACAGTCGTGCGGTCGCCCTCGATCAGTCGTTCCCTGCCGCCGCCTCCGACTCCGCGTCCGCCTCCTCCGATCTCCGTATGGCGCCCGGTGGGCCGGGATTCCGGCGGATGAGCTTCGCCCTCTTCCTCGCCGGGGTCGCGACGTTCGCGCTGCTGTACTCCACCCAGGCCCTGCTCCCCCTCGTCTCCGGCGACTTCGGGGTGAGCGCCTCGACCGCGAGCTGGACCGTGTCGGGGGCGACGGGCGCGCTCGCGCTGTTCGTGCTGCCGCTGAGCGCGCTGTCCGAGCGGTTCGGGCGGCGGACGCTGATGACGGTGTCGCTGACGGTCGCGGTCGCGGTGGGGCTGCTCGTCCCCTTCGCGCCGTCGATCGGCGCGCTGATCGCGCTGCGCGCCGTACAGGGCGCGGCGCTCGCCGGTCTGCCGGCCTCCGCGATGGCGTATCTGGCGGAGGAGGTGCGGCCGAAGGCGCTGGTCGGCGCGATCGGCATGTTCGTGGCGGGCAACTCCATCGGCGGCATGAGCGGTCGCATCATCACCGGCTGGGTCGCGCAGGTCTGGGGCTGGCGCGTGGCCGTCGGCGTGGTCGGCGTCATCGCCGTGCTGTGCGCGCTCGCGTTCCGGGCGCTGCTGCCCGCGCCCCGGCACTTCACGCAGGGCTCGGTCAGCCCGAAGTCCCTTGCCCGCACGGTCCGTTCACACCTCTCGAACCCGCTGCTGTGCCGCCTGTACGCGATCGGGGCGCTCTTCATGACGGTGTTCGGGGCGGTGTACACCGTGATCGGGTACCGCCTGACGGAGGCGCCGTTCTCTCTCCCCCAGGGTGTGATCGGCTCGATCTTCCTCGTGTACCTGGTGGGCACGGTCTCCTCGGCGGCGGCCGGGAAGCTCGTGGCGCGGCTCGGGCGGCGCGGGGCGCTGTATCTGGCGGTGGGCACGACGGCGGCGGGCCTGCTCCTCTCCCTCTCGGACGCGCTGGCGGCGGTGCTGCTCGGGCTCGTCCTGATCACCGCCGGGTTCTTCGCGGGGCACGCGGTGGCCTCGTCGTCCGTGAGCCGGACCGCCGAGACGGGGCGCGCGCAGGCGTCGGCGCTGTACCAGTCCGCGTACTACCTGGGGTCCAGCGCGGGCGCGGCGCTCGGCGCGACGGCGTACCGGGCGGGCGGCTGGGGCGGGGCAGTGGGGCTCGGTCTTCTTGCGGTGCTCGGTGTGGTGTCGGTGACGCTGTACGGGAGCAGGGCGGCGCGGGTGGAGCGGGTGCGGCACGGGCAGGGGGTGGCTGCGGTGGGGCCCGTGGCCCGGATGGCGCACATACGCCGCTGACCTGCAACTTCCCCTGCTCGCCGGGCGATTGTCAGTGGGCTCCGGTAGCTTCCTTGGGTGTCGGCGCGAGTGCGTGCCGGACGGGACCTGATCCACGGGACAGGCCCTGGGGACGACCAGCGACGACCAGCGACGATCAAGGCGATCTCGCGGTGATCAGGGGTGGGGACCATGAGTGATCTGGCGACGACGGCAGACCTGGACTCCCGCCTCGAGGGCCACCGGACCGAGCTGACCGGCTACTGCTACCGGATGCTCGGCTCGGCCTTCGAGGCGGAGGACGCGGTGCAGGACACGCTCGTGCGGGCGTGGCGCAACATCGACAAGTTCGAGGGGCGTTCCTCGCTCCGCTCCTGGCTGTACCGCATCGCGACGAACGTCTGCCTGGACATGCTCAACGCGGGCAACAAGCGGGCCCGCCCCATGGACCTGACGGCGGCCGCGCCCTTGGCCCAGGCGGCCCTGACTCCCCGCGCGGACAACGTCTGGCTGGAGCCGATGCCGGACGCCCGCGTGCTCCCGTCCGTCTCTGACCCGGCGGAGGCCGCGGTGGCGAAGGAGTCGGTGCGCCTCGCCTTCATGGCGGCCCTGCAGCAACTGCCGCCGAAGCAGCGGGCGGTGCTGATCCTGCGTGAGGTCCTGGCGTGGAAGGCGAGCGAGGTCGCCGAGCTGATCGACACCTCGGTCGCCTCGGTCAACAGCGCGCTGCAGCGGGCCCGCGCGACGCTGGCGGAGACCCCGAAGGACGACACCGCGACGTCCGACCCGCTGGACGAGGAGCAGCAGAAGCTCCTCGACCGCTACGTGGCGGCCTTCGAGGGCTACGACATGAAGGCGCTCACGGAGCTGCTCGCCGAGGACGCCGTCATGACGATGCCGCCGTTCGACCTCTGGCTCCAGGGCACCTCCGACATCACGGGCTTCATGTCGACGATGGGCGCGGCCTGCGCCAACGGCCGCCTGCTGCCGGTGAGTGTGAACGGATCGCCTGGCTTCGCCCAGTACAAGCCCGACCCGGACAACGGCGGCTTCATGCCGTGGTCGATCCAGGTCATCGAGATCTCAGCGGGCCGCATCGCCGGATTCCACTGCTTCCTCGACACGGAGAGGTGGTTCCCGCTGTTCGGGGTGCCGCTCCATCTCGACGACTAGGCCGAGGAGTTCGGAGAAACCCGCGAGGTCCAGCAGGGCGCGGAGGGCCGGGGTGGGGTTGCGCAGCCGTACCCCGCCTCCCGCTCTCCGGGCGGCCAGCTGCGCTCTGGCGAGGGCGTCGAGGGTGGCGAGATCGGGTGGCCCGAGGCCCGCGACGTCGACGACGACGGTGCCGGTGGGACTGGCCCGGACGTGGCCCTGGAGGTCCGCGCAGAGGCGGGGCACCGCGTCCTGGTCGAGGGGGCCGGTCAGGGTCAGGTGGGGCGGGGCGTCGGAGGGGGGCGAGGTGTCGGTGTCCATGGTGGGTGGACTGTCCGGGTGACCGGAACTCATCGGTGGGGCGCGGGGCTTTGCGGTGCCCCGCCGGGGGGCGGGTCGGTCCGGGTCGGTCCGGGTCAGTCCGTGGGGAACCGGGACGTGTCGAGGTCCAGGTCGAAGGGGGCGGGGAGCTTGATGGTCTCGCCGAACTTACAGGCGCTCAGGGTGCGGTAGACGTCGCCCGTAGGCTCCCCGTAGAGAGTGATCGTGGGGCCGCCGGGGGCCCAGCGGTCGATGAGGAGGTAGAGGGGGATGGCTGATCGCGCGTAGCAGGCGGCCTTGGTGATGCGGTCGTAGTGAGCGTTGCCCGGCGACGTCACCTCGACGACGAGCTCGGCGGCGCGGGCGGGAATGCAGGTACCTGGGGTCGCAACGTCTGCAACCGGCGCCACGACAAGATCGGGAATGGGCATGGCGACGCCCAACGGGAGGGCAACAGGCAGCGTCGGGTAGATGCCCCGATCTTCGGGGAGCCCGAAGTACAGACTGCGCTGCACCTTCTCCGCAATGGCGTGGTGCTGGTTCGCGGGACTGGGCGACACGGTGATGACCCCGTCGATGATCTCCACCTTGCTGCCCTCGGGCCAGTCCATCTCCTCCCAGAGGCGGACGAGGTCGTCCCAGGTCTGACCTGGCCAATGGTCAGTGACGCGTGCGCTCATGGCGATCTCTTCACTCGGTGTATCGATAAACACCCCCGCCGCAGTGGGGCAGGGGCGTTGTTTCGTTGGTACGCCAGCAGGCAGTCATTCGCCCTTCGGCGGGATGACGAATCCCCTCTTCGGGCCCGAACTCGGTTCCCCCTGAGGGAATGTGGCGGCAAGGGATGCCAGCGCGTCAGCGGTCACATCCCGGCGCCTGGCGGGATGGGCCGAGTCATACACACGCCAGTTCCCCTCCTTGTTCTCCGGGTCTTCCGGCGCCACCACACCAGAGATTCCCAACTGTCTGAGTACGGCCTCCACTTGTCGTGCCTGCTCGGCGTCCAAGCTTTCGCCTTCCGTCTGCTCGCGGTCAGCCTAGCTACTACCACCGCCCGAGCAATGAGAAGCGCAGTTGCCCGGATTGATCGGTCCGCAGCCACCTGGCTTGGGGGTGTGAGAGCAACTCGCCGCGACCGAGACCAGGGTCTTACCCGGGCCCGTCCACAGCTCGCTGTCCACGGTGTGCCCGCCCTGCTCGATGATCGCCACCGTTCGCGTGAGCGCGTGGTCGTCGTACCGATCGGCGTCGGGACGTTCGGGCCAGTGGTGCACGAACCGCCCCAGGCGGTCGCACAGCTTCTCGTACAGGTTCGTGTGAAGGATCAGCGCGTGCCATCCCTCGTCCACCACGTTGGAAGGCGTGACCTTGGCGGTGGGGAATTGCGCGGCGGCATCCATGAACTTGAGCGCTTCCACCACGATCCGCTCGGCCGTGGCCTCCTCCATGCCGGGGTTGTTGTCGATGACGGTTGCGACGACACCCCCGAACGCGACCGGGGTGAGTAATGCGCGTACATCGTGCATGTGCGTTCCTCCCTGTTGTGGCGCTTCACAGCTCATCCGATGCCTGGTGGTCGGGGCAGCTCGGGCAGCCGCATTGGCATCTCGGCCACTTCAAGCCGTCACCCGGAGCAAGGTCCCCGCCTTCGGGACCGCCTGCGTCCGCCTTGGCCACGAGTACGGCCCCACCGGCGCCGAAGGCGCCCGTGAGCCGAGCCAGGAACCGTCTGCTTTCCCCGCCGCTCATGTGGTCAGTCGGTCCGATGTCGTGCGTGTCGTCTCCGCCCGCCATGTCCGCCTCCCGGTCTGTTCCGCGTCGATGTCGTGACCGTAGAAATCGGGGAACGCAGGGCTCCACAAACTTGCACGAGCTTGCACGTCAATTGGCTGGGCCCATAGCGGTGTTGACTCCATGACTCCAGTTCAAACAAGCTGGTGCAAGCCCAAGCAAGTACCGGACCCAGGGAGCCTCTTATGGCCGTAGAGTTCGTGGGGATCGACCCCGACACCGACCGGGACCACTGCCCCACTGTGTGGGCGGACGCGGAAGCACAGGAGATCCTTTTGCAAGGGTGGAAGGCGACAGCCGAGACTCAGGCGGAGTGCGAGGGAACCAGCCCTGCGAACGGCCCTGTGCCCGGCAGCGAGGCCATCGTCAGGATTCCGGCCCGGATGATTCCGGCGATCAGGGAGGCGTGCGATGCCGTCGAGCGTGCCCAGCTTCGCTGAGCTGCTTGGCCGGTGCGAGCGGTCCGCCGTCCACCTGGAGTTGCGCGACTCGTACGCCACCACGGATCGGTTCGAGGCGTGGCAGCGGGGAGAGCGGATCGACTGGGAGAATCGCGCGTCCTGGTGGCACCCCTATGACCAGTTGATCGCTGACACCGTGGCCAGGGGCGTGGTGATCCGCAGAGCGCGGGTGATCTCCGAGCCGGTGTCGGAGTACATCCGCTGGGAGCATTACGTCACCCATGCCAATGTCACTGCAGGGGAGGAAGTCCGCTGGCTGCCGCGACGGCGAGCCACGGCCATTCCCTTGCCGGGGAACGACTTCTGGCTGTTCGATGACGCGCTGCTCCGGGTGCACCACTTCTCGGGCGACGGTGCGGTGGTAGAGGACGAGATCACAGCGGATCCGGAAGCGGTGAAACTGTGCTCCGCCGCCTTCGACGCGGTCTGGGAGCGGGCGATACCACACCACCAGTACAAGGTCTGACGAGAGCCAACTCCATGCCCCCGCACCCCTCTTCACGCGTTCAGAAGGCACGAGAGAAGCTTGCGGGCCGTCTGCGGGAGATCCGGAAAGACGCGGGGATCAGCGGGCGGGAGCTGGCCATCAGGTGCGGTTGGTCGGAGTCGAAGTCGTCCCGGATCGAGAACGCCAGGACCCCGCCCTCCGATGCCGACATCCGAGCGTGGTGCCGATCCTGTTCCGCCGACGACCAGGCCCCCGATCTGATCGCGGCCAACCGGCAGTCCGCCGAAGCCCATGTGGAGTGGAAGCAACTTCAGCGGACTGGCCTCCGGCGCCTGCAGGAAAGCATCGGCGACCTCTACCAGCAGACCAAGACCTTCCGCGTCTACGTATCCGACGTGATCCCCGGCTTTCTCCAGACTCCGGGGTACACCTCCGCGCTGTTGTCCTCCATCGCGGACTTCCGTGGAACACCGGATGACGTGAGCGAGGCCGTGACAGCCCGGATGCGGCGTAACGAGGTGTTGCGCATGGGCCGGCACCGGTTCTCCTTCGTGTTGGAGGAGTCGGTGTTGCGGCACCAGCTGTGCAGTGCCGAATCCATGGCGGCGCAGCTCGGTCACCTTCTCGGAGCCATGGACCTTCAGAACGTCGCCGTGGGCATCGTCCCGTTCTCGGGGCAACGGACCATGTGGCCCATGCCGACATTCACGATCTTCGATGACCGAAGGGTGCACGCTGACACCCTGGACGCCGCCTCCACCCTCACACAGCCCAGCCAGATCGAGCTGTACGTCCGCGCCTTTGAACGTCTCTCACAGCAGGCCGTACGGGGAGCGGCAGCACGTGCCCTCATCGCGAACGCGGTGGCAACCCTGGGCGGCTGACGGCTCTCCGGGTCGTGCATTCCGCGACCCGGTGGGCCGCGACGCACCCACCCTCGATGCATCCAAAGGACCTGGGCAAGGAACCTCCCAACCTTCCCCTCCAACTCCGCCTGGAAGCAGGGGACTTCCCCAACTCCCTTTGTCATCACATCGGGTGACGGAGTGGAATATGCAGGAGCGAAGGCGCTACGTTCGCGACGACAACCGCACACAAAGACGGCCCCCGGCGGGACGGCAATCCCGGTCCGAGGGCCTCACTACGAGGAAGCAACACCTTCCCCATGAGCTCAGCGCAGTCTAACGCGCCCGCTGTCGGCCACGCCCCCAACTCCGGCGGCGTCACCCACATCCGCCACCGACACGCCACCCACTTCACGGTCGTCGGCAACCATCTCGCCCAGCATCGCGGCCTCTCCGCCACCGCCATCGGGATCGGCGTGTACATCCAGTCGCTGCCCGACGGGGCTCACGTCGGCATCAAGGTTCTCGCAGCCCACTTCCCGGAGAGCGAGTACCGAATTGCCGCTGCACTGCGGGAACTTGAAGCCGCCGGGTATCTGCGGCGGACCAAGGTGCGGACCGACGGGCAGCGGATCGTGACCCGTACGACGTACTTCGACTGCCCTGGCGCACAGACACCCGCGCGGGCGAGCTCACCTCCGCGACCCGTCGTCTGCCTGGTCAAACCCCGGCGCGAGCGGCCCACACCCCGCCGCCCCGAAGGGCCGGCCGCCGACCTCCTCGCCGGGCTCCGCGCCCGCGACCCCCGCCTCACTCTCTCCGTGCGGGACGTCGCCGCTCTGGCACCCGCCGTAGAAGCATGGTTGGAGCGCGAAGTGCCGCCCGAGCAGGTCGCCCGAACCCTCAGCACCGGCCTGCCCGGCGTCCCCATCCACCGGCCCGCGAGACTCCTCGCCCATCGGCTCGAACAGTGGCTGCCACCGGCCCTGCCCACGTCCCCCACAACGGGCGCAGCCGTCGTCATCCCCCTCCAGGAATGCGACGGCTGCGATCGGGCCTTTCGTTCCGCCGAACCCGGGCTCTGCCGCGAGTGCGGACCCGTCGCGTAAGGCGGGTCGGGAATCAGGCGATCCGGTCCCGCACGATCGGCGTCCGCTCGAACTGCGTCCCCGCCGCCCCGATGTCGTACGAGCCCGCCACCGACTCCAGCGCGTACTCGAAGCGCTCCGGGGTGTCCGTGTGCAACGTCAGGAGCGGGGCGCCCGCGACCACCGAATCCCCCGGCTTCGCATGCAGTTCCACGCCCGCCGCCGCCTGCACCGGGTCCTCCTTGCGGGCCCGGCCCGCGCCCAGGCGCCAGGCCGCGACGCCGATGTCGTAGGCGTCGAGGCGGGTCAGGACGCCCGAGGACGGCGCCGTCACCACGTGCGTCTCGCGCGCCGTCGGCAGGGTCGCGTCCGGGTCACCGCCCTGCGCCGCGATCATGCGGCGCCACACGTCCATCGCCGAGCCGTCGGCCAGAGCCTTCGCCGGGTCGGCGTCCTTCAGGCCCGCCGCGTCCAGCATCTCCCTCGCCAGGGCCAGCGTCAGCTCCACCACGTCGGAGGGGCCGCCGCCCGCCAGGACCTCCACCGATTCCCGGACTTCGAGCGCGTTACCGGCCGTGAGGCCCAGCGGGGTCGACATGTCCGTCAGCAGGGCCACCGTGCGCACCCCGCTGTCCGTGCCCAACTCGACCATCGTGGAGGCCAGTTCGCGGGCGTCCTCGATGTTCTTCATGAAGGCGCCCGAGCCCACCTTCACGTCCAGGACCAGGGAGTCCGTGCCCTCCGCGATCTTCTTCGACATGATCGAGGACGCGATCAGGGGGATCGCCTCCACCGTGCCCGTCACGTCGCGGAGCGCGTAGAGCTTCTTGTCGGCGGGGGCCAGGCCGTCGCCCGCCGCGCAGATCACCGCGCCCGTGCCGTTCAGGACGTCCAGCATTTCCTCGTTCGAGAGGAGCGCCCGCCAGCCCGGGATCGACTCCAGCTTGTCGAGCGTGCCGCCCGTGTGGCCGAGGCCGCGGCCCGAGAGTTGGGGGACGGCGGCTCCGCACGCCGCGACCAGGGGGGCCAGCGGGAGCGTGATCTTGTCGCCCACCCCGCCCGTGGAGTGCTTGTCCGCCGTGGGGCGGGAGAGGGAAGAGGAGAAGTCCATGCGGTCGCCCGACGCGATCATCGCCGCCGTCCAGCGGGCGATCTCGGGGCGGGTCATACCGTTCAGGAGGATCGCCATCGCGAGGGACGACATCTGTTCGTCGGCCACCTCGCCGCGCGTGTACGCGTCGATGACCCAGTCGATCTGGGCGTCGCTGAGCGCGCCCTTGTCCCGCTTCGTACGGATGACGGAAATGACGTCCATGGCAAATCCCTTCCTCGTGCCTGAACCGGCACAGCGACTCTACGCGCATAGAGCGACATGATGGCGACGGCCCCCGCCCGTTGCTCAGCAACAGGCAGGGGCCGTACATCAGTTGAGGTTCTCCGGGCCGAACGCGTCCGGCAGCAACTCCGCCAGCGTCCGGATGCCCGAGCCCGTCTCCAGGAGGAGTTCGGCGCCCCCGAACTCGTACAGGAGCTGGCGGCAGCGGCCGCACGGCATGAGCAGTTCGCCCTTGCCGTCCACGCACGTGAAGTGCGTGAGGCGGCCGCCGCCGGTCAGCTGGAGCTGGGAGACCAGGCCGCACTCGGCGCACAGGCCGAGGCCGTAACTGGCGTTCTCCACATTGCAGCCGGTGACGGTCCTGCCGTCGTCGGCCCGTGCCGCGGCGCCGACCGGGAAGCCCGAATACGGGGCGTACGCGCGGGACATGGCATCCCGCGCGGCCTCCCGCAGGGCACTCCAGTCGAACCGTTCGGAGTCGGAGTCGAAGTCGGAGTCCGCGGCGGCTGGCGTCACTTTCCTTGGCCCTTTCGGTACGGCATTCCGTCCGCCTTCGGCATCCGCAGGCGCTGGGCTGAGAGGGACAGGACCAGGAGCGTCACGACGTACGGGGTCGCGGTGACGACCTGGTTGGGCACCTCGTCCGTCAAGGCGTACCACGCGAACATCAGCACCGACACCGCCGCCGTGATGACGGCGGGGACGTAGCGCTTGCGCCACACCAGATAGGCCGCGCCGATCAGGATCAGGATCGCGAGGAGGAGCAGCAGCGCGTGGACGTTGTCGCCGCCGCCGCGCAGCCGCAGGCTGTCGGTGTAGCCGAACAGGCCGGCGCCGAGGGCGAGTCCGCCCGGCATCCAGTTGCCGAAGATCATCGCGGCGAGGCCGATGTAGCCGCGGCCGCCCGTCTGGCCCTCCAGGTAGATGTTGGACGCCACCAGGGAGAGGAACGCGCCGCCGAGGCCCGCGAGGCCGCCGGAGATGACGACCGCCAGGTACTTGTACTTGTAGACGTTCACGCCGAGGGACTCGGCCGCCACCGGGTTCTCGCCGCAGGAGCGCAGGCGGAGGCCGAACGCGGAGCGCCACAGCACCCACCAGGTCAGCGGGATCATCGCGACGGCGATCACGGTGAGCGGCGACAGGTCGGTGACCAGGCCGCCGACCAGGCCCGCCACGTCCGAGATCAGGAACCAGCCCTTGTGGTTGAGGTCCGCGAGCCAGTCCGAGAGGCCGGGGACGGAGAACTTGCCGAGCGAGTCGATCGGCGGGGACTGCTTGGACGTGCCGCCCTCCTTGCCCTCGAAGGCGAAGGTGGAGAGGTAGCGGGTCGCGCCCAGGGCGAGGATGTTGATGGCCACACCGGAGACGATGTGGTTCACGTTGAAGGTGACCGTGACGATCGCGTGCAGCAGTCCGCCGATCGCGCCGCCGAGGACACCGAAGAGGATGCCGACCCACGGGCCCCACTGGTAGCCCGCCCAGGCGCCGAACCAGGTGCCGAGGATGAGCATGCCCTCGAGGCCGATGTTGACGACGCCCGCGCGCTCGGCCCACAGGCCGCCGAGGCCCGCGAGGCCGATCGGCACGGCCAGGCGCAGGGCGGTGGACATCTGGCCGGTGGAGGTGATGCCGTCCGCGCCGGTGATGAGGCGCACGACGGAGGTCAGGACCAGTACGCCCGCGACGATCAGAAGGACGACCGGCAGCGAGAGGCGGCGGCCGCGCTTGCCCGAAGCGGGCTGCTGGGCCGGGGACTTGGCGACGGTTGCCGTACTCATCGGGCAGCCACCTCCTTCACGGAGTCGTTGTTGTTGCCGTTGCCGTCGGTGTCCGCGGTGCGCGCGGCGGCGGCCAGTTCCTCACCGACGCGCTGCTGCTGGCGCTTGAGGCCCCAGCGGCGCACCGCCTCGTACGAGACGACGACCGCGATCACGATGAGGCCCTGCATGATCACCGCGATCTCCTTGTCGTACGCGACGGGTTCCGCGTAGTCGAGGGCCGGGGACGCCTTGTCGAGGAAGGCCCACAGGAGCGAGGCGAAGGCGATGCCGACCGGGTTGTTGCGGCCGAGCAGGGCGATGCCGATGGCGGTGAAGCCGAGGCCCGCGGGGAAGGTCTGGCTGTAGGTGTGGGCGTCGCCGAGGAGGATCGGCAGGCCCGAGAGGCCGGCGATCGCGCCGGAGAGCACGATCGCGGTGAGCACCATGCGCTTGGCGTTCACGCCGCTGGCGGCGGCCGCCGACTCGGAGGCGCCGGTGGCGCGGAGGTCGAAGCCGAAGCGGGTGCGGTTGAGGACCAGCCAGTAGACGATGCCCGCGAGGACGGCGATGACCACGAAGCCGTAGATCTCGCCGGCGGCGCCCATGTCGATGCCGGGGAACCAGCCGGACTTGTGCATGACGCCGGTCGTCATGTTGTTCTCGACCGGGACGCCGAAGTTCTCGGCGAGCGTGAGGTAGCCGATGACGCTGGTCGCGATGGAGTTCAGCATGATCGAGGAGACGACCTCGCTGACTCCGCGCGTCGTCTTCAGGATGCCCGCGATGCCCGCCCAGAAGGCGCCGGTCAGCATCGCGACCAGGATGAGCAGCGGGATCTGGAGGAAGGACGGCAGCGCCACGTGCGCGCCGACCACCGCGGTGACCAGGGCGGCGAGGCGGTACTGGCCGTCCACACCGATGTTGAAGAGGTTCATGCGGAAGCCGATGGCGACCGCGAGCGCCGCCAGGTAGTACATCCCGGCCTGGTTGATCGTCAGGACCTGGATGTCGGAGTAGGCGACCTGCTTGAACATCAGCTGGTACGGCTCGATCGGGTTCTTGCCCGACGCGAGGAGCACGACCGAGGTGAGCACCACGGCCACGACGAGGGCGATGACCGGTCCGGCCACCGCGAGGAGCACCCGCTCCTTGTCGAACTTCTTCATCGGGCCTCGTCCTCCGGGGCTTCGGCGGCCTCGTCCGCGCGGTCTTCGGCGGCCTCTTCTTCTACGTGTTCCAGGTGGCCCGACGCCGCGCCCGTCATCGCCGAGCCCAGCTCCTCCGGCGTGATGGTGGCCGGGTCGGCGTCCGCGACCAACTGGCCGCGGTAGATGACCCGCAGGGTGTCGGAGAGGCCGATCAGCTCGTCCAGGTCCGCGGAGATGAGGAGGACGGCGAGGCCCTCGCGGCGGGCCTCGCGGATCTGGTCCCAGATCTGGGCCTGCGCGCCGACGTCCACGCCGCGCGTGGGGTGGGCGGCGATCAGGAAGCGCGGCCGGTGGCTCATCTCGCGGCCGACGATCAGCTTCTGCTGGTTGCCGCCGGAGAGGGAGGCCGCCGTCACGTCGATGCCGGGCGTACGGACGTCGTACTCCTCGACGATGCGGCGGGTGTCGGCCTGCGCGCCCTTCGGGTCGAGCCAGAAGCCCTTCGCGTTCGGCTTCTCGGTGACGTGGCCGAGGATGCGGTTCTCCCAGAGAGGGGACTCCAGGAGGAGGCCGTGGCGGTGGCGGTCCTCGGGGATGTAGCCGACGCCTTGTTCGCGGCGCTTGCGGGTGGCCCAGGAGGTGATGTCCTCGCCCGCGAGGTGGATCTCGCCGGAGTCGGCGCCCTTGAGGCCGATGAGCGCGTCGATCAGCTCGGTCTGGCCGTTGCCCTCGACGCCCGCGAGGCCGAGGACCTCGCCCTCGTGGATGGTGAAGCTGATGTCGTCCAGGAGCGGACGGCCGCCCTCCGCGAGGAGCCTGAGGCCGCGGACCTCGATCATGGGCCGTTCCGTGACCGTCGACTCGGCGGTCTCCGGGGTCGGCAGCTCGCTGCCCACCATCAGCTCGGCGAGCTGGCGCGGCGTCGTCTCGGACGGGACCGCCGTGCCGACCGTCGTGCCCCGCCGGATGACCGTGATGTCGTCGGCGACCGAGAGCACCTCGCCCAGCTTGTGCGAGATGAAGATGACGGACAGGCCCTCCGCCTTGAGCTCGCGGAGGTTGTCGAAGAGCGCGTCGACCTCCTGCGGCACCAGGACGGCGGTGGGCTCGTCCAGGATCAGCGTGGTGGCGCCGCGGTAGAGGACCTTGAGGATCTCCACGCGCTGGCGGTCGGCGACGCCGAGGTCCTCCACGTACGCGTCGGGGCGCACCCCGAGCCCGTACCGCTCGGATATCTCGGCGATCTTCTTGCGGGCCCCGGCGCCGATGCCGTGCAGCTGCTCGCTGCCGAGGACGATGTTCTCCAGGACCGTCAGCTGGTCGGCCAGCATGAAGTGCTGGTGCACCATGCCGATGCCGCGCGCGATGGCGTCGGCGGGGCTGGCGAAGCTCACCTGCTGTCCGTCGACGGCGATGGTGCCCTCGTCCGGCTTCTGCATGCCGTAGAGGATCTTCATCAGGGTCGACTTGCCGGCCCCGTTCTCGCCGACGAGGGCGTGCACGGTGCCCTTGCGGACGCTCAGGTGGATGTCGTGGTTGGCCACGACGCCCGGGAAGCGCTTGGTGATGCCGCTGAGTTCAACTGCGGTGGCCCGGACGGTGGTCTTGCCCGTGTCTGGGCTGGTGGACGCGTCGATGGCGCACTCTCCTCGGGAATCCTTAAGGAAAGGGGCCACCACCTGATCGCTGAGCGCGCAGTGCTGCCCCTAGCTGGGAGCCTCAACCGCCGCGCGCCGCACGGCTGTTGAGGGGGTCGGCGCGCGGAGCGGGGCGTGGCCGGACCGGGCGGCCCCCTGGGCCGACGGTCCTCTCCACACCCCGCTCCACTGCCGTAACGCCGCCATTACAGCGTGGTCTTGACCTTGATCTTGCCGCTCTTGATGCCGTCCTCGGCCTTCTTGAGGGCCGCCTGCAGGTCGGTCATCTTCTTGAACTCGGGGTTCGAGTCCGCGAGTCCGACGCCGCCGGAGGCGAGGTCCGCGCGGACCACACCGCCCTTGGCGCTCCCATCCTGGACCTGCTTGGCCAGGTTGTACACCGCCCCCTCGACGTCCTTCGTGGCCGAGGTCAGGATGTACTTCTTGTACGCCGCGAGGGGCTTCTGCAGGTACTGGTCGGAGTCGACACCGATCGCCCAGACCTTCTTCGCGGCGGCGGCCTCGATGACGCCCTGACCCGACAGGCCCGCGGCGTGGTACACCACGTCGGCGTTGTCGTCGTCGATCTGGCCGCTCGCGGCCTCCTTGCCCTTGTCGGGGCTGGAGAAGCCGCCGTCCTCGGCCTTCTCGGTGATCATCTTGCGCTTGACCTTGATCGACTTGTCCACGGAGGCGACGCCCTGGACGTAGCCCGCCTCGAACTTGCGGATCAGGTTGTTGTTGACGCCGCCGACGAAGCCGACCGTCTTGGTCTTGGTGGCCTTGGCCGCGGCGACACCCGCGAGGTAGGAGGACTGCTCCTCGTTGAAGACCAGGTCCGAGACGTTCTTCTCCTGGATCGTGGCGTCGTCGACGATGCCGAAGGAGGTCTTCGGGAACTGCTTGGCGACCTCCTTGACCGCGGGGGCATAGGCGTAGCCGATGCCGACCACGGGGTTGTAGCCCTTCTTGGCGAGCTGAGTGAGGCGCTGCACCTTGTCGGCGTCGGACTCACCGTCGGTGGGCTCGACGGCCTCCTTGCCGATCTTGAGCTCCTTGGCGGCCTTGTCCATGCCGCGCGTGGCGGCGTCGTTGAAGGACTGGTCGCCCTCGCCGCCGACGTCGTACGCGATGGCGATGCCCTTGCCCTTGCCGCCGTCGGAGGAACCGGCGGCGTCGCTCGACGTGCCGCCACAGGCAGAGACAGAAACAGCGAGAGCAGCGGTCGCACAGCCCGCGACTGCTATTCGAGACACCCGGCGCATAGAGACGAACTCCTTTTGTACACATGCACAAAGCACGTACGAGCGCCTCACCCGGCGCTGATTTCGCCGCAGCGTAACGCGCGTAGACCAACCAGAAGAACCCTTCTGTCCCGTCCGTTATCGAGCTGTGGCCGCAACATTGCTTACACGTGTACGAAGGGTGGGCGCCCCCCGAGGCCGGGGAGCGCCCACGTTTCCTACAAAGCCACCGCCGGGCGACCGCCGGACGACCGCCGGGCGGCTACGGCACGGTCTTGACCGTGACCTTGCCGCTGACGATGTCCTTCTTGGCCTTCTCGACGGCGGCCACGGCGTCCTTCATGGCCTGGTACTTGGGGTTGGTGTCGGCGAAGCCGACGCGGCCCGACTTCAGGTCGTAGCGCTGCTCGCCCGCCATCGGCTTGCCCTCGACGACCGACTTCGTGAGGTCGTAGACGGCGCCGCCGACGTCCTTCAGGGCCGAACCGAGGATGTAGTCCTTGTACTTGGCGAGGGGCTTCTGCTGGTACTGGTCGGAGTCGACGCCGATCGCCCACACCTTCTTGGACCCGGCCTCCTGGATCACGCCCTGCCCGGAGAGGCCCGCCGCGTGGTAGATGACGTCGGCCCCGTCCTCGATCTGGCCGCTCGCGGCGCTCTCACCCTTGTCCGGGCTGCTGAATCCGCCGTCTTCGGCCTTTTCCGTCAAATACCGCTTCTCGATTTTGATCTTCGGGTCGACGGAGTGCACGCCCTGCACGAATCCGGCCTCGAATTTGTGAATCAGGTTGTTGTCGACACCGCCGATGAATCCGACATGCTTCACCTTCGTGACTTTCGCCGCGGCGACGCCCGCCAGATAGGAACTCTGCTCCTCGTGGAAGACCAGGTCGGCGACGTTGTCCGCCTTCACCGAGGCGTCGTCGACGATCCCGAACGTCGTCTTCGGGAACTTCTTCGCGGCGGCCTGCACGGCGGGGGCGTAGATGTAGCCGATGCCGATGACCGGGTTGTAGCCCTTGGCGGCCAGCTGCTCCAGGCGCTGCACCTTGTCGGCGGCGGACTCGCCGTCGGACGGCTCCATGTCCCGGCCACCGATCTTGAAGTCCTTGCGGGCCTTGGCGAATCCGGCGTACGCGGCGTCGTTGAAGGACTGGTCGCCCTTGCCGCCGATGTCGTACGCGAGGCCGATGCCCTTGCCCTTGTAGTTCTTGGAGACGCCCGAGCCGGACGTGCCGCCCTCGTCGTCACCGGCGGACTCGGAGCTGGTCTTGCCGCACGCGGAGGCCGCGAGGGCGAGAGCCGCCACCGCCACGGCCACTTGGGAAAGTCTCGATACACGACGCACAGGACGCACCCCTTACGTTCCCCAACGCACCGTTGACGGCGCTGATTTGGGGCGAACCGTAACGCGCGTAGAAAGGCAGCGGAACGGGGTTTCGCACGGCTGTTATCGATTCGTGGCGGGGGCGTCGTGTGCCGGGGCGCCCAGGCCCCGGCACAGGGCGCGTCAGACCACCCGGGTGTCCAGCAGGGCGGCCGCCGTGAACAGCTCCACGCCGACCGTGATCGCTGACTCGTCGGCGTCGAAGTCTCCCTGGTGGAGGTCGCGGACGGTGCGCTCGCCGGGGGTGCGCACGCCGAGCCGGGCCATCGCGCCGGGCACCCGCTCCAGGTACCAGGAGAAGTCCTCGCCGCCGAGGCTCTGCTCGGTGTCCTCGATGGACTGCACACCCCGCCGCGCGGTCATGGCACCGCGCAACAGGTCGGTGATCTCCGGGTCGTTGACGACCGGCGGCACACCACGGATGTAGTTGATCACCGGCTTGGCGCGGTACAGGTCCGCGATCTCCTGGATCGCCCCGTGCACCAGGTCGGGCGCCTGCCGCCAGGTCTCCAGGTCCAGGCAGCGCACCGTGCCGGACAGCTCGGCGTGCTGCGGGATGACGTTGCAGGCGTGCCCCGCCTCCAGGCGCCCCCAGGTCACGGCGAGCCCCGACCGGGCGTCGACGCGCCGCGCGACCAGCGGCGGCACTTCGGTGACGACCTTCGCGGCGGCGGTCACCAGGTCCGTGGTGAGATGCGGCCGCGCGGTGTGCCCGCCCGCCCCGTCGAGCGAGACCTCCAGCCGGTCGCAGGCCGAGGTGATGGGCCCGTGCCGCAGCCCGATGCGCCCGGCGTCCACGCGCGGATCGCAGTGCACCCCGATGATCCGCCCCACCCCGTCGAGCACCCCCGACTCGATGGCGTCCGGGGCACCGCCCGGCAGCACTTCCTCGGCGGGCTGGAAGATCAGCCGTACCGGATACGGGAGTTCACCGCGCTGCGCCAGCTCGGCGAGGACGAGTCCGGCGCCCAGGACGACGGTGGTGTGCACGTCGTGCCCGCAGGCGTGGGCGCGGTGCGGCACCGTCGACCGGTAGGCGACGTCCTTGGTGTCGGGGATGGGCAGCGCGTCGATGTCGGCCCGCAGCGCGAGCAACGGCCGCGTGCCGTCCCAGCCGTCCGTTCCGATATCGCAGATGAGCCCGGTCCCGATGGCGAGAATCTTGGGCTCGAGCCCCGCCTTCTCCAACCGTGCCTTGAGGGCGGCGGTCGTACGGAACTCCTGGTTGCCGAGCTCGGGGTGCATGTGCAAGTCGCGCCGGAAGGCGACGAGTTCGGCGCGCAGCCCCTCGGGCAGCGCGCCGGGCAGCAGGGCCGCCGGAGCGGCCTCACCCCCTGCCGGGGCGTCGGCTCCTGCTCCGCCCTCTGCTTCGGCTCCTGCTTCGGACTCGCGGGACATCACTTGGTTCACCCTCTGAAGGGTAGGGCGGCCGAGGGGTCAACTGGCCCACGATCAACAAAAGTTCAGCCCGATAGGGGAAGAAAAAGTGGCCGTGGTGCGCATGGCGCGTCGTAGGGGTGGGTAAACTCACGGCCTTTTCTGACAGATGGCGGCAAGGTCGCTTGACAAGTCATCGGCACGGCGCCGGGAGCTCACCGCGAGGTCCTGGAACCGGGCGAGAGCGGGGATGTCCCAGGCCCGGGTCATCTCGGCGGCGACGAAGTGCAGGTTCTCGGCGGGGACGCCGAGCATCTGGGTGAAGTAGGCGCGCAGATACGGGGTTTGGAAGTCGCACCCCTCGCGCGGGGTGCCGGGCCCGTAGGCGCCCCCACGGGCCATGAGCAGAACGAAACGAGTGTCCCGCAGCACACTCGCGCCTCGGGCCACATCACCGTAGGCACCGGGGAAGCTGATGCGGTCGATCCACGCCTTCAGGGCGGCGGACACGGTGAAGTTGTACATCGGGACCCCGAGGAGCACGGTGTCCGCCGACCGCAGCTGCTCGACGAGCGGCAGGGTCAGCGCCCACTCCCGCTCCTCCGCCGCGCCCTCGGCGACCGCGGCGACCTTGCCGAGCGCCACGCCGCCGAGCCGCTCCACGCGCTGCCCCAGGGACGCGTACGCGCCGGAGATCAGCGGGACGGGGTCGGCGGACAGGTCCCGGTAGAGGTACCGGGACCTGTCCCGGCCCCGGTCCCCGGGCTCGTGGTGGGCGGCGCGCCAGGCGGCCACGAAGCGCTCGGTCAGCTGGCGGGTGACGGAGTCGGCGGCGGGGCTGGCGCTGGAGTCGAGGTGGAGCAGCGTGGTCATGTCTCTCCCTGGTCACTTCCGCGTGGTTGCGTGCGTCTTCTAGGTGACGAGGGACGTCTCGGAAAGGTGACCCATGGGTTCCAGGCACGGTCAGGAGCGACTCGCCGAGCGGTTCGAGGAGCACCGGGGGCACCTGCGGGCGGTGGCGTACCGGATGCTGGGCTCGCTGGCGGAGGCGGACGACGCGGTGCAGGAGGCGTGGCTGCGGCTGGCCCGGGCAGCGGGTTCAGGTGATGCCCCGATCGAGAACCTGGGCGGCTGGCTGCGCACGGTGGTCTCCCGCATCTGCCTGGACGTGCTGCGCTCACCGCGCTCGCAGCGTGTGGACCTGGTGGGGCAGCAGGTGCCGGACGAGCCGATGCCGCCGGGGGCACCGGGGTCAGGGGGGACCCCCGAGGAGGAGGCGCTGACGGCCGAATCCGTGGGCCGGGCACTGCTCGTGGTCCTCGACACCCTCACTCCCCCCGAGCGCGTGGCGTTCGTCCTGCACGACCTGTTCGCGGTCCCGTTCGCGGAGATCGCGCCGATCGTGGACCGCTCCCCCGTCACGACGAAGAAGCTCGCGAGCCGGGCGCGGGGAAGGGTGCAGGGCACTCCGGCGGTCCCGCCGGCCGACCTGGAGGCGCACCGCGAGGTGGTCGAGGCGTTCCTGGCGGCGGCACGCGGCGGCGACCTGACCGCGCTCCTCACGATCCTGGCCCCCGATGTCATCCGCAGGGCGGACCCGACGACACTTCCCGCGGGCGCGGCGCCGGTGGTACGGGGCGCGGACGAGGTGGCTCGCGAGACGGTGCTGCTGCGCCGCAACGCCCGGTTCGCGGCGGCGGCCCTGGTCGACGGCCGCCCCGGCATCGTCGTGGCCCCGTACGGGCGGCTGCTGATCGCGTTGCGGGTGACGGTGGCGGAGGGGCGGGTGGCGGAGTACGAGGTGATCGCAGATCAAGTACGGCTGGCGGGGCTGGAGTTGGCGGTCCTGGACCGATCAGTCCTGGACCGATCGGCCTAGGCCACACCACCTACGCCCCCTGGTCCCGCGGACCGATCCGCGCCCGCCAACGCCCGGCCTAGCGTCTGGGCATGCGAATCGGACTCCTCGGAACAGGCAATGTCGCCCGCGCGCTGGCAACCGCGTGGGCGGCCAAGGGACATGACGTACTGCTGGGCTCGCGCACCCCGCAGAAGCGGTCGGACCTCGCGCTCCCCGTGGCGGGCGTGCGGGAGGCGGCGGAGCACGCGGAGGTACTGGTGAACGCGACGCCGGGCGGCGACTCGGTGGGGCTGCTCCAGAGCATCGGGGCGAAGGTCCTGGACGGACGGGTCCTCCTCGACGTGGGCGTCGGCCTCACGCCCGAACTGGGCCTGACGCACCTGGAGGAGTCGCTGGGAGAGGAGATCCAGCGCACGTTCCCGGACGTGGCGGTCGTCAAGACGCTCTGCACGATGGACTCCGCGGTCATGACGGCGCCGGACTCCCTGACGGGCCCCAGCACGGTGTTCCTCTCGGGCGAGGACGAGCCCGCCAAGCGCGTCGTGTCCCACCTCCTGACCGACCTGGGCTGGTCCCCCGACTCCCAACTCGACCTGGGCGGCATCGCGACGGCCCGCGGCCAGGAACACTTCGCGCTGCTGTTCATGGGGGTGGCGGGGGGCCTGGGGACGTATGGGTTCAACATTCGGGTGGTGCCGCCGCGGGCGGGGGCGGCGGCCTGACAGGAGGCACGCCGGGTCCGTCAGCCCCGTCCAGGTCCTCCACCTCGATGGAGTCAAGATCCTCGTCGAGTACGGGCAGACGGGCGCCCCGGCTCTCCGCGACGCGCAGTGCATCGGACAGTGACTCGACCAAGCGTGCGGCGAGATAACGGAGTTCGCCGAATGAGATCTTCGGGTCGCCGAGTATGTCGGTCGCTCGGCCGAGCAGATCCGCTCCCATGCCGAGCTGGATGGCCTCGACGTTGTCCGCGACGCGGGAGAGGTAGCCCCTTCCATCACCCGCCAGGAAACAGGGTTTGCCGTCCGGGCTCACCCACGGAAGAAGCCGGACGGCATCCGAGCGGTTCGTCATGCGGTGCGGCATGTCGGCCTGCTTTCTCAGGTTGGCCACGCCCCCGGACCGATCGCACGGTCTCAGGGGGCTGGTTGGTCATGCGATGACTGACCGTAGGGCCCCTGAGAAGGGAGTAGGGGCACAGTTTGTGCCCCTACTCTCACGCCGCCAATACGCCGATCTTGACCGCTAGTTGACTTGCCCGACGCCGCTGTGACGGACTCTTCGAATCCGCCTCCTCCAACACGATGCGGCGGGCGTAGCCGTTGTAACGGATGGTTTCCGGTGCCGCTTCATACGCCTTGTCGAGCGTCGCGAGTGCCGCCTCCGGCTGACCGTCGAGCTGGTAGCCGCGTGCTTCCTCGATGCGGTGACGGGCACGCCGGGGACGAGAGGGAATAGTCGCCGTGTCCGCCGCTGCCGCTTGCCGGACGCTCTCTGCACCCGCGTGCAGCTCGACCGCGATGGTGACCGCGTGCGCGCCCATCACGGCGCGGGAGAAGGACGTCACTGGGTGGTAGTAGTCGGCCGGCAGCCGCTTGGCCAGGGCCCGTGCCGTGTCCCAGTACCGCCAGGCCGTTCCGGTGTCGCCGCGTCGCGCGGCGGTGTATCCGGCTTCGAATTGCAACGCCCCGGAGATGGCGAGCACATCGTTGCCCGCGTCGGACAGGAGCGGTTCCAGATAGCGGATGGTCTCCAGATTCACCGCGTCCGCTGCGTCGAAGTGCGCGTGTCCGCTGTCGCGATGCGCTTGCGTGGCCAGCCAGGCGGAGACACCGATGGTGTGCGGATCCTCCGACTCCTGGGCGGCGACCATGCCGCGCTCCACGACCCGCCACAACAGCGACGTGTCCGGCTGGTAAGCAATGAAGAACTGGCTCAGGCTGTACGCCTCCGCCAAGAGCCCTTGGGCTGCGCGGCGTTCCCATGCCGTGTCGGCCTGAAGCACCGCGAGCTGCGCGTCCCGGATGAGGTCCGGCAGGAGCGCCCCGATGACATCCCGGTGGTTCGGCGCGGAATGCCGGGCGCTCCATGCCCGGACCAGCCGTTCCCGCAGATGCACGGGGGACGGTGCCTCGCGACGCGTGGTCAACGGAAACTCGTTGATGGCATTCCGTACGTGTGGCAGGCGCGCGTGTCCAGGACCCGTGAACAGGTGGATGGCCCTTGACTGATCGCCGGTGAGCTCTGAGAGATCCCTGGCTCGAAGAGCCTCGGCGATACGCAGCACCATGGGGAGCTTGGGCATCTGAAGGCGCCCGCCCTCAACTTGCTTGACCCAGCTCGGTGACCTCCCCAAGAGCCCGGCCAGCACTCCACGGCTCATACCGCGGCGGGTTCGCAGAATCTGCATGCGCTGGCCGAAGGCAATCGGCTCTGCGAACGGGTCCGGGGAAGCATCTGAAGACACGGCCTTGCCCCTCTCTGCACAGCTCGTCCCTGTCAGAGTACGGGGGCAAGACCGGGCTTGTTGATCCCTTACGGAACTCCCTGCCATGCCCTTCGAGCACACGGCGACAGGAGTTGGACCAGGCCGATGGAGCCCGCCCCGGCCCGGACATGGTGGCGGGGGTGGCGGGTGGGCCAGGACGGTGCGGGGGCCGAGAGGGGCGGCACGACTCGGCTCGGCCAGCCCGGTCTCCGGCCCACCTCTAGCCGCGACGCACCCCCGGTGGAGGGGGATGGCGGGTGGGCCAAGACGGTGCGGGGGGCGAGAGGGGCAGCACGAGTCGCGCCAGTTCGGCGGCCACTCGTCGGTCGACGCCACGCACCGGGTGGAGGGGGTGGTGGGTGGGCCGGGGCCGGACCGGGGCGGCGACGGGCGGCACGACGGCTTGGGTCACCACGGGTCACGGCCAGCTCTGTCGTGTGTCGCGTGTGTGCGGGCCGGGTGCGTGCGGGCCGGGGCGTGCGGGCCGGGTGCGTGGGATCCCGGCCTGCGCGTCGAGTGCGTGCCTGTCGCATGTGTGCGAGCTGCGTACGTGCGCGGCCTGCGTACGCGTCGGGTACGTACGACCGGGGTGCGTCTGAGCCCCGTACGTTCCCGTTGGGTTCGTGCGTCCCGGCCGGTGCGTGTGCCGCGTCCGTGTCAGCATGGCCCGCATGTGCCCAGTCGGTCCCACCGGTCCCACCGGTCCCATCCCCGTCCGCCTCGAAGGCGACGCCCTCACCCTCCGCGAGTGGACCGACGACGACCTCCCCGCCATGGTCGAGCTCTTCGACGAGGAGGAGGTCGCCCATCGCACCCCGCTCGCCTCGCCCTTCGACCTGGAGGCCGCGCGGGGGTACCTGGAGATGATCCGGCGGGCGCGGGCCACGGGTGAGCGGCTGCATCTTGCTGTTGCCGTCGACGGAGACGGGGCTGGAGCTGGAGCTGGACACGGAGACGTGCCCGTCGGTGAAGTGCTGCTCAATCTGCAGCGGGGCACCATGGGCTACGCCATCGGCGCCGCCCACCGCGGGCAGGGGCTGGCCCGCCGTGCCGTGGACCTGCTCACCGCGTACGCCCACGACACTCTCGGCCTCGCCCGCGTCGTCCTGCAGATCGAGCCCGACAACGCGGGCAGCATCGCCGTCGCCCGGGCCACCGGTTACCGGCTCAGCAGCACCGACGAGCCGGAGTGGGTGAAGGGGAAGGCCGGGCGGACGTACCAGCTCATCAGCTGGGAGCACCTCAAGCCGTAGCCGGACGGCGGCCGAGAGAGCCACGCCCCCTCAAGCCGTCGCCGTCGCCGTCGCCGCCACCGAAGCCAGCCTCTGCACATCCCGCGCCGTCCCCGTAACCCCCGACAGGAACCCCTGCGCCCGCGGCGACGCCGTCTCCGTGAGCCAGGACGGGTCGATGTCCATGACCGCCACCTTGACCTCCGTGCCCGCGAGGGCAAGTGGCAGTGTGTGGACGACCGTTGAGGGGAAGCTCAGAATGACCCGTCCGATCGGGCCCCGGCGCGCGATCAGCTCCAACGGCAGGTCGGGGCGGACCACTTGGAGGCCCGTCTCGACCGCGAGGCGATGGAGTTTCTCCGCGCTCTCGCGGCGGTGCGCGAAGTAGCGCGTCGCGCCGTGCGCCACCGCCAGGCCGCGTACCGCATCCACATAGCGGTCGGGGTCCACGACTCCCGTTTCCACCAGGGACGTTCCGACCAGGTCCGCGCCCCGCGAGACGCGCGGCGGGCCGAAGCGGGCCCGCGTCCAGGCGAAGTCGTTCGCCGTCACCGTCACCCCGTCCGGCGCCGACTCGATCGGCATGGACGAGAAGACCTCCACCGTACGGCGGGAGCTCGGTGTCAGGCGGCGGCGGGCCGCCCCCGAGACCGGGGCGAAGACCAGGTCGCGGGGGCCGGGCCGGCCGCCACGGCGGTGCCAGCGCACCAGGCGTTCGCCACGCGCCAGTTGGGAGACGAACTCCATCGTGGCCGTGCCGTCGTCGACCACGACGAGGGAGCGCGCCCGCGTGATCGTCAGGAGCAGCTGTACATAGCGGGAGAAGGGGTCGCCGATCACGACCCGGTCCGCGCGGCGCAGCGCGCCCGCGAGACCGCCGACCGTGTGGAAGGGGGCCGTGGGGCCGCCGCGCGCCTCCTCCCAGCGGACCTGCACGCCCTCGTCGCGGGCCAGCTGTGCCATGCGGCGCAACTGGCCCCGCGTCATCGGGTCGTTGGGAGACAGGACCACGACGGTGAGCTCCCCGGCCGAACCGGTCGCGCCCGCCATGTGTGCCCACTCCAACACGTTGAGGAGCTGCACGGGGCTCTCCACGAACGCCAGGGTGCTCATCGTCGTATGTCCCGTATCCCGTATCCCGTGTCCCGTATCCGTCAGGAGGTCCGTGGGCCTCAGACCGCGACCGGCTCGCGCTCCGCCGCCTCGGTCTCGGCGACGACACCCGCGACGCGGCGCAGCTTCTTCATCGGGCCGAGCTCCGACTCGTAGACCTTCTTGACGCCGTCACCGAGGGACGCCTCGATGGTGCGGATGTCGCGGACGAGGCGGGTCAGGCCCTGCGGCTCGACCGAAGCGGCCTGGTCCGAGCCCCACATGGCGCGGTCGAGGGTGATGTGGCGCTCGACGAAGGTGGCGCCGAGGGCGACGGCGGCCAGGGTCGTCTGGAGGCCCGTCTCGTGGCCGGAGTAGCCGATCGGGACGTTCGGGTACTCGGCCTGGAGGGTGTTGATGACGCGGAGGTTCAGCTCCTCGGCCTTCGCCGGGTACGTCGACGTGGCGTGGCAGAGCAGGATGTTGTCCGAGCCGAGGACCTCGACCGCGTGACGGATCTGCTTCGGCGTCGACATGCCCGTCGACAGAATCACCGTCCGGCCCGTCGCGCGCAGCGCCCGCAGAAGCTCGTCGTCCGTCAGCGACGCCGACGCCACCTTGTGCGCGGGGACGTCGAACTTCTCCAGGAAGGCGACGGCCTCGGTGTCCCACGGGGACGCGAACCAGTCGATGCCGCGCTTGGCGCAGTGGTCCGAGATCGCCTGGTACTCGGACTCGCCGAACTCCACGCGGTGGCGGTAGTCGATGTACGTCATGCGGCCCCAGGGGGTGTCCCGCTCGATGTCCCACTGGTCGCGCGGGGTGCAGATCTCCGGGGTGCGCTTCTGGAACTTCACGGCGTCGCAGCCGGCGTCGGCGGCCACGTCGATCAGCGCGAGGGCGTTCTCCAGGTCACCGTTGTGGTTGATGCCGATCTCGCCGGTGACGTAGACGGGCTGGCCGGGACCTGCGGTGCGCGAACCGAAGCTGCGGAGGCGGGAGTTGAGGGAGGCAGCCGCGGAGGTGGCGGGGGTGGCAGACATGAGGATTGCGTTCCTTACTTGTTGAGGGAGTCGAGAGAAGGGCCGAGGATCCAGCTGGCGATCTCTCGGATCGCGCCGTCGCCGCCGGGAACGGTGGTGACCGCACGTGCGGCGCCGCGTACGACGTCGTGGGCGCTCGCGACCGCCACGGGCCAGCCGACGAGGCCGAAGCACGGGAGGTCATTGACGTCGTTTCCGACGTAGAGCACGCGCTCGGGAGCGATGCCCTGCTCCTCGCACCACTGCTTGAGTGCGAGGTCCTTGCGGTCGATGCCGTGCAGGACCGGGATCTTGAGTTTCCGGGCCCGGGCGGCGACGACCGGGTTCTGTTCCGTGGACAGGATCAGCATCGCCAGGCCGCTCTTGCGGAGGGCCGCGATGCCGAGTCCGTCTCCCCTGTGCACGGAGACGAACTCCCGTCCGTCGGAGTCGATCAGCACCCTGTCGTCGGTCTGGGTGCCGTCGAAGTCGAGGACGACCGCGTCGATGTCGTCGGCGGTCGGGAGCGAACCGGGCTGGTCCGCGTCGAAGAGGGGCGCGAGCGCACGGGCGCGCGCCAGGTCGTGCGGGTCGTCGATCTCCAGGACCCGCGCGGGGTCGGTGCGCACGAGCTCGGTGCGGCCGAAGAAGCGGTGCTTGTGCTCGCGGAAGCCGGGCGCGGCCATGCCGTAGACGGCGCCGGTCTCCAGGAGGTCCTGGGGGCGGTCCTGGCGGCGCGGCCGGAAGGACTTGTCGTGGTTGACGCCGTAACCGCCGTCCGTGGCCGTGGAGTTGGCGACCTTCACCGAGCCGTTCCCGCCCACCTCGCCGGTGCGCTGGGCGCCGAGCACCGCCGGGTCGTCGTCGGCGTCCCGCCACACGAAGCCGTGGAAGGGCGCCACGGTCAGGGCGGTGTCGGCGCCGCCGCGCACCACCGCGTCGACCACGGCGTCGACGTCCTCGCGGACGATGAAGGGGCTGGTGCACTGGACGAGGAGGACCACGTCGACGGGCTCGCCGTGCAGTGCCTCGTGGGCGTCCATGGCGTGCAGCACGGCCGCCTCGCTGGTCGCCGTGTCCCCGGCGATCGCCGCGGGCCGCAGCACCACTTCGGCGCCCGCCGAGCGCGCGGCCTCGGCGATCACATGGTCGTCGGTGGAGAC
Source organism: Streptomyces sp. NPDC059009 (assembly GCF_042740175.1). Classification (NCBI taxonomy): domain Bacteria; kingdom Bacillati; phylum Actinomycetota; class Actinomycetes; order Kitasatosporales; family Streptomycetaceae; genus Streptomyces; species Streptomyces sp. NPDC059009. Next base: position 40,064 of record NZ_JBHYJB010000040.1, read on the forward strand.
GACGACGTCGGTGACGAGCCGGGCGGCCCGTGCCTCCCGGACGGCGCGCGCCACCAGGGGGACGCCGCCGACCGGGGCGAGGTTCTTGGCGGGCACGCCCTTGGAGCCACCGCGCGCGGGGATCACGGCGAGGACCCGGCGGGCCGGCGTGCTCGCTGGGGCGGGGCGGTCGGGGTGGGACATGGGGGCGGCTCCTTGGCGGGGGAGGTGGGGGTGGGGGTTCGGCACGTTCGGCGCGGTCGTGGCTCGCTCGTCCGGCGTCGGCGCGGTCACAGCTCGCCCATCCGGCGGATGACGGGCGCCACGCGCTGCACTCCGTGGCGGTAGGCGCCGCGGGCCGCGCTGCGCACGGCCTGGCGCACCGGGCCCGGCTCGCGGTCGGCGGCGGGCGCTCCGGGGAGCGGGGCGCCGTCGGGGCCGAGGTGGTGGCGGGCGAGGATCCGGGGCAGGTAGCCGGAGGCGGTGACGGGGCTGTAGTAGGGGGTGAGCGGCGGGAGTTGAGGGGCGGCGAGCAGCTCTTCGACGCGCGAGCGGGCCGCGTCGAAGGCCGTCGCGTACGTCCCGTCCGCGGCGACTCCCTGGCGCGCCGTCCACTCCGGGTCGGCCTCGGGGCGGTGCCCGGCGTCCAGCTGGTCGAAGGAGGCCAGGCAGCCGGAGCCGATGAAGTGGTGGTTGCCGAGCGCCTCGCGCACCCCGAGGTCGGTGAGGACCGCGGTGGGGATGCGCCGGTGCAGGGCTTCGAGCGCGGCGGTGGAGCTGATGGTGACCAGCAGGTCGGCGTGGTCGAGGACGTCGCCCATATGCCCGTACACGAGCCGGAAGTTGGGCGGCGCGTCCTCGGCCTTGACGAGCTTCTGGTACGGGAGTTCCTCGATGTGCGTGGTGTGCTCGCCGGGCTTGCTGCGCAGCTTGAGCAGCACCTCGCGCTCGGGGCGCTGCCGCGCGTGCCGGACGAGGCGGCGCAGCAGGTAGGTGCGGTCGGCCTTGTTCTCCGGTACGGAGGGCTGGGCCGCGAAGACCACCGTGTAGGGGTCCTTGGCCTCGTAGGGCGCGCCGCCGAGGAAGGGCAGCGCGCACTCGGTGACGCTCGACGCGTCGGCGCCCACTCCCTCGTACACGGCGCGGAAACGCTCCGCGTCCTGGCGGGAGTTGGCGAGGACGACGTCCGCGCCGTGCCGCAGGAGGAGCCCGTCGGCGAGCTTCTCGTAGACGACGCCGACGTAGCCGGTGACGACGACGGGACGCCGGGCGCGCCCCTGCCAGGCGTGGGCGAGACCGTGCAGGACCGCCTGGACGGCACCGCCGACGAGGGCGAGCACGACGATGTCGTACGCCTCTTCCCCGGTGCGCTCCCGCCCCATCTCCTGCAGGAACTCCACCGCGGTGACTTCGCGGAGGGAATCGGCGCGCACGCCGACTTCCTGGAGCTGCCGGGGGGTGGGCGTGGCCCGGCCACGGAGCAGATATCCGTCGAGTCTGGCACCCTGGATGAGGCGGTTCGCGGTGAGTGCGCCCCATTTCCACCGGGTGTCGGAATCGGCGAGCACGGCGATGCGTGTCTGCTGCTGATCCCTGGTGGTCTCGTTGTCGCTTACTGGCACAGCCAAGACGCTAGGAAGGCCCGTCGATTCGCGGCCCAACTCAGGTGCAACAAACGGTTAACAGAGAGCCGACGAATGGCGAATCGGCACGTCGGAATCGTCTCTCACAAGCCGGTTAACCATCCCGCCATGCGTCGTTCACCTGACATCCCACCAAGGGTCAAGACGAATGCCGGGCCGACACCTAACGTCACCCACGTGGTTAAGCTCTCCGTCATCGTGCCGTTTTTCAACGTGCAGCAATACGCGCCCGACACCTTGAAGAGTCTGCGTGCCAACGCGCGGGACGACTTCGAATTCATTCTCGTAGACGACTGTTCCAAGGATGAGACGCCGGACATCCTGGAACGCGCCGCGCGGGAACTGCCGGACGCGGGCTGCCAGGTCAGACTCATCCGTCATGAGCAGAACGGCGGCCTGGCGACCGCCCGCAACACGGGCCTGGACGCCGCGCGCGGGGAGTACCTCACCTTCCTGGACGGCGACGACTGGCTCGCTCCCGGCTATTACGGGCAACTCCTCGACCGGATCGAGCGGTTGGACGTCGACTTCGTCCGCACCGACCACGTCCAGTGCACCGCGCGGGCCCGCTCGGTGCACCGCGTCCCCTACGGCCGCCGCGACGAGGCCCTGAATCCGCGCGACGCCATACTGCCCGCCGACCGCTCGACCTCCGTCGACTACGCGTACGCCTGGGCGGGCATCTACCACCGGCGGCTCGCGGACGCGGGCCTCCTGCACTTCACGGACGGGCTGCGCACGGCGGAGGACCGGCCGTGGATCTGGCGGCTGCACAGAGAAGCGGAATCGTTCGCGGTTTCGGGCCTGTTGGGTGTGTTCTACCGGCGCGGTGTCGCGTCCTCGCTCACGCAGATCGGCGATGTGCGGCAGCTCGATTTCATTCGCGCATTTGATCAAGTCGTTCGGGAAACGGCGCAGGACCGGGACGCGGCGAGCCTGCTCCCGAAGGCCGTACGGACGTATTGCGCCATCATTTCCCACCACTTGGGATCCATCGAAAGGTTCGAACCGGCTGTGGCCCGCAAATTGAAGTCGATGAGCGCCGCCGCCCTGAAGCGGATGCCGCAGGGCGTGCTCGACGAGGCGCTCGACTCCATGGACGTCCAGCGCGCCACCCGGCTGCGCAGGCTGCGGCGGCGTCCGGTCGCGGCGGAGGTCGCCGCGTGATGACCGCCCCCACCCCGGCCCCCACCTCCTGGCTCACCAGCCCGCCGCGCACCACCCGTATCTATGTCGCCTCCACCCTCTACGGCGTGGCGACGCTGGCCGCCGCCATCGACGCGGACCGCTTCACCCCGGTGGACCGCAGCATCCTCCTCGTCTCCAACAACGCGGCGACCCCGGAGACGACGGCGGGCCCCGACACGGCCCCCGGCTTCGAGCGGCTGCGCTCCCGCTTCGACGAGGTGCTGTCCTGGAACGAGGCCATCTCGCCCTTCCACCCGGGCGGTTGGTCGCCGCGCGGCGACGACGTCCCCCTGTGGGAGCGGTATCTGCGGCTCACCTGGGGGCTCGGCGACGACCGCGTGGAGCTGGCGCTGGAGTCGATCCAGGTCGACCCGGCCCTGGCGATCGCACGGATCTTCACGGGCGCGCCCGTCGACGTCTACGCCGACGGCCTGATGAGCTACGGCCCCACCCGCAACAAGATCGACCCGCTGGTCGGCACGCGCGTGCGCCGGCTGCTCCACCTCGATCTGGTGCCGGACCTGAAGCCGCTGCTCCTCACCGAGTTCGGTGTCGAGCCGGAGCTGGTGCCCACGGACGTGTTCCTCAAGGTGCTCGGCCAACTCGGCGAGTCCGAAGGGGAGTTGCCCGGCGGTCTGCCCGGCCCCGAGACCGAGCCCGCCCTGATCCTCGGCCAGTACCTCTCCGCGCTCTCCATCCTCACCCCCGAGGAAGAGGAGGAGCTGCATCTGACCATGGTGCGCGGCGCCCATGAACGCGGCCACTCCCACGTGGTGTTCAAGCCGCACCCCACCGCCCCGGCCGCCTGGAACCGCACCCTGGAGAAGGAGGCGGAGCGGATCGGCGTGCACCTGACGGTGCTCGACTCGCCGGTGCTCGCGGAGGTCCTCTACCAGCGGATGCGGCCCGCGCTCGTCGTCGGCTGCTTCTCCACGGCGCTGCTCACCGCGTCCGCGTTCTACGGCCTGCCGGTGGCGCGCACGGGCACCGAGCTGCTCCTGGAGCGCCTGGCGCCGTACCAGAACAGCAACCGCGTACCGGTGACGATCGTCGACGCGCTGCTGCCGGACCTGGACGCGACCAAGCAGCAAAAGCCGCTCTCCACAACGGAGTTGAAGGGGCTGCTCGGCGCCGTGGGCTTCGCGATGCAGCCGCAGATCTACCCGGGCCTGCGCACCGCCACCGAGGACTACCTCTCCCGGCACCTCACCGACCGCACCTGGCGGTACTTCAAGCGCCGCCGCCTGACCGCCCTCGCGCTGCCCGGCGCGCTGCCCTCGCAGCTGTCGTTCATCCCGCGCAACGCGACGGTGCGCAAGGTCGCGCGCCGCGCCCGCTCGGTGAAGCGCTCCTTCAAGCGGACCGCACTCGGATGACCGCGACGGGTACGACCGTTCCCGCGCCCGCCCCGGAGGCGGTGGCCGCACCGGTCCGCGCGAAGGCCGCACCCCGCCTGCGCGCCCTGGACGGCCTGCGCCTCATCGCCGCCCTCATGGTCGCCGCGTACCACTACGGCGGCCGGGACGGCGAGATCGCCAAGGCGTGGGGCAGCTCACCGAGCCACCAATTCCCCACGCTGCACGGCTGGTTCGCGTACGGCTGCCTCGGGGTGCAGATCTTCTTCGTCATCAGCGGCTTCGTGATCTGCATGAGTGGCTGGGGGCGCCCGCTGCGCTCGTTCTTCGCCTCGCGCGTCTCCCGCCTCTACCCGGCGTACTGGGCGGCGATCGCCCTGGTGACGCTGGTCTTCGCGCTCCCGGCGGTGGCGTTCAAGGCGGTCTCGCCGAGCGACACCCTGCTGAACCTGACCATGCTCCAGCAGCCGCTGGGCGCGCACCGGGTCCTTGGGGTCTGCTGGACACTCTGGGCGGAGCTGCGCTTCTACGCGCTGTTCGCGGTGTGCGTGGTCCTTCCGGGGGCGACGCGCGCCCGGGTCGTGCTGTTCTGCGCGGGCTGGACCCTCGCGGCGGCGATCGCGGAGGCGGCGAACGAACCGCTCCTGGACCTGGTCCTGATGCCGGAGTACGCGCCGTTCTTCATCGGCGGCGTCGGCATCTACCTGCTGCACCGCAACCGCAGGGACGCCACGGCCTGGGGCATCGTCGGCGTGAGCTGGCTGATCGGCCAGCACTACGCGGTGGACCGGCTCTGGCACCCGGCGAACATGCCGAACGCGTTCTCGTACCGCTCGACGTTCGTGATCGTCGCGATCGTCACGGCGGGCTTCGCGGCGGTGCTCCTGATCGCGCTCGGCTTCCTCGCCCGCGCCAACTGGGGCTGGCTGACGGTGGCGGGCGCCCTCACGTACCCCTTCTACCTGGTGCACGAGCACCTGGGCTGGGTGACGGTGGGCTTCCTGCACCAGCGCCTGGGGCTGCCCTCGTACGCGACGCTCGGGCTCACGGTCGCGGCGATGCTGTTCCTGGCGTGGCTCCTGAACCGGTACGTGGAGGCGTGGGCGACGCCGCGCATACGGCGGGTGCTGAGCGCTCCCCGGTGAAGGTGCGGGAGCGGCCTGGCGGGTAGGTGGGACCGGACCTCAGCGCTCGCCGGACTCCCCGGGCTCCCCGGTGAGGTCCGCCACCAGCTCGTCGATGACCTCGCTCATCACGCCCTGGGCCTCGCCGATCGCGTCGGCGAGCTCCTGGACCAGGCGCTCCAGCGTCTCGTCCACGCTCTCCGTGCCCGCTGCGTCCCCGGCTTCGGCTTCGGCTTCGCTCATGCGCCCACCTTACGGTCCGGTCCCCCGGGCCGGACGAGCGTCGCCCCGATCCCCTCGACGACCGCCGCGAGGCCCTGCCCGAAGCCCGCGTCGTAGTCCCGGAACATCTCGTATCCCGCGGCCGCGGCGAGCGGGAACTCCGCGAGCCGCTCGGCCCGCGCATCCAGGTCGTACCCCTCCTCGCCCTTGGCCGGGTCGGGGCCCATGGCCTGCTCCTCGATGACGTAGCCGATCGTGTAGCTGTACGCGGTCTGCCAGGCGCGGGCGGCCCCGGCGGGCGTGAAACCGGCGCCGGTGAGCCGCCGCAGGTTCGCCTCCATGGGCGCCACGTACGACAGATCCGTGAAGCGCGTGCCGCTGTAGACCCTGGCGCCGTCCCGGTAGCGCAGCAGATGGGCGCGGAGCCCGCGCATCGCGGCGGCGATGACCGTCCGCCAGTCGGCGCCGTCCGGCGCGACCATGTCGTCCACCATGCGCCGCAGCATCTCGGTGGCCATCTCGTCGAGCAGCGCCTGCTTGTCCTTGAAGTGCCAGTACAGAGCGGGCGCCTTGACGTCCAGCTCCTTGGCGATGGCGCGCAGCGTCAGCCCTTCGAGCCCCGTCTCGTTCAGGAGGCCGAGGGCGGTGCGGGCCACCAGGGTCCGGTCGAGTCGCGTCGTTCGTTCGCCAGCCACCTTGACAACTTAACACCGTTAAGCGCACCCTCGGGGCATGACGGAACTTAACAGCGTTAAGGACGTACTCATCGTGGGCGCGGGCCCCACCGGCCTGACCCTCGCCTGCGACCTGGCCCGGCGCGGCGTGCGCGCCCTCCTGGTCGAGCGGGCCGGGACCCTGTTCCCCGGCTCGCGCGGCAAGGGCATCCAGCCGCGCACGCAGGAGGTCTTCGACGACCTGGGGGTCCTCGACGAGGCCCTGGCACTCGGCGGGACGTACCCGACGGGGATGATCTGGCGCGACGGCGAACGGCAGGGCGAGCAGCCCATGTTCGAGGAGGTGGCGCCGACCCCCACCGAGCCTCACACCGTCCCCCTCATGCTGCCGCAGTGGCGCACCCAGGAGATCCTGCACGCGCGACTGCGCGAACTGGGCGGCGCGGACGTCGAGTTCGGCACGGCGCTGACCGCTCTCGCGCAGGACGAGGACGGGGTCACCGCCGAGCTCTCGACGGACCACGGCACCCGCACCGTGCGCGCCCGTCACCTGGTCGCGGCGGACGGCGGCCGCTCCACGGTGCGCCGCGCGCTCGGCGTCACGATGACCGGCGAGGCCGTGGACCCGTACCCGACGATCGTCGCCGACGTCCGCATCCGGACCGGCGCCCTGGACCGCGACCACTGGCACATGTTCCCGCCGGCCGCGGACGACGACACCCTCGCGCACACCTTCACCGCGCTCTGCCCCCTCGCCGGGACCGAGGACTTCCAACTGGCCGCCCGCCTCCCCGAGGACGCCACCCCCGACCTCTCCCCCGGCGCCGTACGCACACTGATCGCCGCCCGCACCCACCTGGCCGCCGAGGACGTGACCGAGATCCGCTGGGCCTCCGACTTCCGTCCGCGCGCGGCGATGGCGGACCGCTTCCGGGTGGGCCGGGTGTTCCTCGCCGGGGACGCCGCCCACGTCCACTCGCCCGCGGGCGGCCAGGGCCTCAACACCGGCGTCCAGGACGCCTACAACCTCGGCTGGAAGCTCGGCGCGGTCCTGCGCGACGGAGCTCCCGCCGCGCTCCTCGACACGTACGAGGAGGAGCGCCTGCCGGTCGCCGCAAGCGTCCTGGACCTCTCGACGCGCGTCCACAGGCAGCAGGAGTCACGGGGTCGCGCGACCCAGCAACTGGGCCTGAACTACCGGGAGTCGCCCCTCTCGGCGGAGGAGCGCGACCACCTCGGCGAGAGCACGCTCCAGGCGGGCGACCGGGCCCCTGACGGCCCCACGACGGACGGCGGACACCTCTTCGACCTCTTCCGCGGCCCGCACTGGACGCTCCTGGCAGTGGACATGGACACCCCCGGGTCCGAACTCCCGCCCCTGAACACCGACTTGATCCACGTACATCATCTACAGCCCTACGAGCCGTACGGCCGGGGCCTGTTCCTCGTCCGGCCGGACGGATACGTGGGCTGGACGGGGACGGACGCGGCCACCCTGCCCGACTACCTGAAGCACTTCACCGCGAACGTTTGACCTCAAGTTGACTTGAGGTTCTACGTTCTCCTCATGACGACTTTCACGTACTCACACGACGACGCCGGACTCAACAACCAGCCCATCGGCTACTGGAGTTCGGCCACGGGAGCCGCCGTGGTCCACCACATCCGCACCACCCTCGCCGAGTTCGGGGTCACCCAGCCGCAGTGGTGGATCCTGAACCAGACGATCACGGGCACGGACGACGGCAAGGACCGGGCCGACGTCGTGGCGACCCTGCGCGGCTACCTCGACATCGGCGACGGCGCCCTGGAACACGACATCGACGCGCTGCTCGGGCGCGAACTGCTCAGCGAGGACGGGGCCGGGCGGCTGCGGCCCACGGACGCGGGCCGCGAGCTGCAGGCCAGGATCGCCGTACGCCAGAAGGCGAACCGGGACCAGATCCACGCGGGCATCACGGACGAGGAGTACGTGGCGGCCCTGAAGGTGCTCCAGCGGATGATCCACAACGTGGGCGGGAGCGCCTGGCACCATTAGGCCCGCCTCGTGACGACTGCCGGGCGGAGCGCGGCCGGGCATCAGACGCGCGGAGGGACATCAGAGGCGCGGAGGGACATCAGAGGCGCGGAGGACATCAGAAGGCGTCCCTCGGCTCATACGCCCCCCACACCTCCCGCAACGCCCCACACACCTCCCCCACGGTGGCCCGAGCCCGCAGCGCGTCCTTCATCGGGTGGAGGACGTTGAGGTCGTCGCTCTCCGCCGCCGTCCGCAGCGCGCCCAGGGCCACGTCGACCGCCTTCTGGTCGCGGCCCGCGCGCAGCGCGGCGAGGCGGGCGACCTGCTGTGCCTCGATCGCGGGGTCCACGCGCAGCGGCTCGTACGGCTCCTCCGCGTCGAGGGCGTAGCGGTTGACGCCGACCACCACCCGCTCGCCGCTCTCCGTCTCGCGCGCCACGCGGTACGCGCTCCGCTCGATCTCGCCCTTCTGGAGGCCGTGCTCGATCGCGGCGACGGCACCGCCCAAGTCCTCGACCCTGCCCATGAGTTCGCTGATCGCCGCGTCCAGGTCGTCCGTCATCCGCTCGACCGCGTACGAGCCCGCGAAGGGATCGACGGTGGCGGTGACGTCCGTCTCGTGGGCGAGGACCTGCTGGGTGCGCAGGGCGAGCCGGGCGCTCTTGTCGGTGGGGAGCGCGATCGCCTCGTCGAAGGAGTTGGTGTGCAGCGACTGGGTGCCGCCGAGCACGGCCGCGAGGCCCTGGACGGCGACCCGGACGAGGTTCACCTCGGGCTGCTGCGCGGTGAGTTGGACCCCCGCCGTCTGGGTGTGGAAGCGCAGCATCAGGGATTTGGGGTTCCGCGCACCGAACTCGTCGCGCATCACGCGGGCCCAGATCCTGCGCGCCGCACGGAACTTGGCGACCTCCTCCAGGAGCGTCGTGCGGGCCACGAAGAAGAAGGAGAGGCGCGGCGCGAAGTCGTCGACGTCCATGCCCGCCGCGACCGCCGTGCGCACGTACTCGACGCCGTCGGCGAGCGTGAACGCTACCTCCTGCGCGGGCGAGGCCCCCGCCTCCGCCATGTGGTACCCGGAGATCGAGATGGTGTTCCACTTCGGCATCTCGGCACCGCAGTAGCGGAAGATGTCGGCGGTCAGGCGCAGCGACGGCTTCGGCGGGAAGATGTAGGTGCCCCGCGCGATGTACTCCTTGAGGACGTCGTTCTGGACCGTGCCCGTCAACTGCCGTGCGTCGACGCCCTGTTCCTCGGCGACCAGTTGGTACATGAGCAGCAGCAGCGCGGCCGGGGCGTTGATCGTCATCGACGTGGAGACCCGGTCGAGCGGGATCCCCTCGAACAGCACCCGCATGTCGTCGACGGAGTCGATGGCCACACCCACCTTGCCGACCTCGCCGTGCGCGAGAGGCGCGTCCGAGTCGTGGCCCATCTGCGTGGGCAGGTCGAAGGCGACGGACAGGCCGGTGGTGCCGTCGGCGATGAGCTGCTGGTAGCGGGCGTTGGACTCGGTGGCGGTGCCGAAGCCCGCGTACTGCCGCATCGTCCAGGGGCGGCCGGTGTACATCGTCGGGTACACACCCCGCGTGTACGGGTACGCGCCGGGGCCGCCGAGCTGCGCGCCCGGATCCCAGCCCGCGAGCGACTCGGGGCCGTACACCGGCTCGACGGGCAGTCCTGACTCGGTTTCACGCGCCATGGGTCCAGGATGCGCCAACGTTCGAGAGCGGTCACTCGGGGGAAACAGTTTGGGGGACGGTGTCCACTACCCGGGTCGGTGTCCATGACCCAGGGGCGGCGTCCACTACAGCGGGGGGACCGGCATGACCAGAGGACTCATATCCAGACGGCGTACGGCGGTGGGGGCCGCCCTCGCCCTGGCCGCGCTCGTCGGCGGCTGCAAGGCGGCCGCCGTGGAGACGGACGGCAAGGCGTCACCACCGGCGGGCAAGGAGCCGAAGCGCTCCGCGTCGCCCACGCCCGGACACACCGCGAAACCCACTCCGCCCGCACCCCCCAAGGTCCTCATGGCCCAGGGCGCCCGCGGCGAGAAGGTGCGCGGGCTGCAGGCCAGGCTCCGTCAGCTCGCCTGGTTCTTCCAGGACCCGACGGGCACATACGGCTCGTCGACGGCGAAGGCCGTCAGCGGCTTCCAGGGCAAGCGCGGCCTGCCCCGCACCGGCAGCGTGGACACGGTCACCTGGCAGCGGCTGCTCTCCATGACCCATGAGCCGAGCCGCTTCGAGCGGTACTCGGGCGGCGGCATACCGCCCGCCAAGCCCGACAAGCGCTGTCTGACCGGCCGGGTCCTGTGCATCAGCAAGAGCACCCGGACCCTGACCTGGATGGTGGACGGCACGGCCCGCCTCACCACGGACGTCCGCTTCGGCTCGCAGTACACGCCCACGCGCGACGGCGAGTTCCCCGTGTACTGGAAGTCCCGGCACCACGTCTCGACGCTGTTCCACACGCCCATGCCGTACGCGATGTTCTTCAGCGGCGGCCAGGCGGTCCACTACTCCTCCGACTTCGCGGCCCGCGGCTACAACGGCGCCTCGCACGGCTGCGTGAACGTGCGCGACGAGAAGAAGATCGCGCGGCTGTTCAGCGAGGTGCAGAAGGGCGACAAGGTCGTCATCTACAAGTGAGCGACGCGGGAGGGACAAGCAAGAGAAACAGCGCGGGCGGGACCGGGGGAACGTGTCCCGCCCGCGCTATGTGGCACTGAGTCGAAGGTACGGGGGGAACCCCCGACTCGTGCTCCGGCCGATGACCAGTCGGCTCACTACTTACTGCGCCGCCGCCTCAAAAAACGTCACACCTTGAACGAACTTCAGGAAAAGCTGCTCGTCGGCGTGGACGTCACGCTGTACGACGCGGTGGGCATGGCGTGCTGCGGCGCGCTCGGCGTGGACGTGGGCCGCGCGGTGTTGCCCTCGCCGGGCCGGTGCCCGCCGCCGTTGCCCCCGGAGCCGGAACCGCCTGAACCGGAGCCGCCGGAGCCGTCCTCGTCACCGTCACCCTGACCGCCGCCGGAGCTGCCGCCGTTGCCGTTGCCGCCCCCGGAGGAGCCCCGGTCGTCGTCGCCGTCACCGGGAGTGCCGCCGAGTACCCGCCCGCAGAATGCGTTGATGCGCTCGGCGCCCTTCGCGGCCTTCTCCAGGCCGCGCCGCTGGTCGGCCGGGAGGTCGCCGTTGCGGTAGTCGCGGCAGGACTCGACGATGCGCTTGTACCAGCCCTTGGCCTCGTCGTCGGTGCCGGGGCCCGTGCCGGGGACCGGCTTCTTGGAGCCGCCGGGCGTGCTGCCCGCGTCGTCGTCCGGCGTCCTGCTGTCCGGGTCCTTCGCGGTGCCGGGCTTGTGCGTGGTGTCGTCGTCCGGGGTGGTGCCCTCGTCGGGCGTCGGCTCGTCCGGGTGCCGGCTGCTGCCGGAGGGGGTCGGCAGAACGCTGTCCGGGGAGGACGCCGCCGAGGGTGTGCGCTCCTGTGCGGGCGCTTCCTTGCGGGTGAACGGTGTCGGCAGGACCCCGGTGCCCGCCGCGACGGCGACGCCGCCGAGCATGCACCCGGCGAGGGCAGCGGCCATGCCGAACCGCACGGGTCTTCCCCAGCGGACGGCGCGGGGACGCTCGGCGGGACGGCCCAGGCGCACCGGCTCACCGCCGGCGGGCACCGGCCCCGACGCCTCGGCCCTGGCCTGCCGGAACGCGGCCAACGCGGCCGCCTCGCCCGGGAGTTCACCCTCGAGAGCAGCCTGAGAAGAAGCGTGCGCAGCCGTCCCGGGACGACCACTCGCGACGGCGGCACCCGGCCGCACGCCCGACGTCTCCTCCGCGGCGCGCACCGCATCGTCCGCACACAGCGCCTCAAGGGCCTGGGCGAGCCGTTCGGCCTGCTCCTGTTCTGCCTGGTTACGGGTGTGAAGGTCGACATCGTCGAGGGGCTCACCGCGCAGCAGGCGTTCCGCCACGGCACGGTCAAGCCACTGGTAGTCCTCGTCGGCCATCACATGTCCTTCTGCGTCCGCGTACGCGAATGCGTCACACCGGTGGACGACACCGGGCGCCCGCGGCGGCCTCGCTGGGGTGGTACCGCGCCGAGCGCGGCGGGGGGCTCGGCACCTTCCGTGCCGTCCGCGCCGAGCAGCTCCGCGAGCCGCTTCAGGCCGCGGTGCGCCGCCGTGCGTACCGCTCCGGGGCGCTTGCCGAGGGTCTGGGCCGCGCTCTTCGCGTCGAGGCCGACGACGACCCGGAGCACGACGGCCTCGGCCTGGTCCTGCGGGAGCTGGGCTATCAGCGCGAGCGCGTCACCGGTGGCGAGGGACTCCATCGCCTCGCCCGCCGTGTCGGCCTCGCCGGGCTTGCCGGTCAGCTCCGTCTCGTCGCCGCCTATCGCCGGGCGGCGCCCCCGCATCCGTATGTGGTCGAGGGCGCGGTTGCGTGCGATGCGGGCCGCCCAGCCGCGGAACCGGTCCGCGTCACCGGTGAACCGGTCGAGGTCACGGGCGATCTGCAGCCACGCCTCGGACGCGACGTCCTCCGCGTCCGGGTCCCCGACAAGCGTCCGGACGTATCCGAGCAGCCGTGGATGCACGGCGCGGTACACGGTCCGGAACGCGGTCTCGTCCCCGTCCTGAGCCGCTAGCACCGCGGCGGTCAACTCCGCGTCGTCCCCCACTGCTGGCTGCCTGCCTGTCCCTTGCGCCTAAACCGGCGCCGCTCTCGCGGAGTCGGTTGTTCACCGTTGTGGTTGCTCAATTGATGGTGCGGTGCGTGGTCCCGAAGACAGCGGTCCTGACGTCCGCGGCCTCCCGCGCGATGTAGCACGCTACGGGTTTGACACGCCCTACGTCCATGTTTGTACGACCAGCAACCACCGGGTGACAGAGCGCGGTGTGACAGAAAACGCACCGGCGGCGCTGTAGAGAGTACGGGCCGCCCGCGGTCCGTACCGCGTGACGGCCGGGGCCTCTCCTGTGGGGGGTGGCGGCCTCGGCCGTTCACCCGGACCTGCCGCTACGCCGCTACGCCTCCAGCAGCGAGCCCGCGCTCCCCAGGTCGATGTCGGCGATCTCCGACGGCGGCGGAGCCTTCACCTGGACCGTCTTGCCGTTGTCGGAGAACTCCATCTCCATCCGTGAGCGCCCCTGCCGCATCTCCATGGCGAGCGCGTACGGCTTCTTCTCGTCCGCCGCCACGTACAGCGTCGCGTCCATCTCCCCCTTGGCGTCGACGAGCGGGATGACGCGCTTGCCGTCGCGGTAGGTCTCGGGCTTGGCGCGGGTGTTCTTGTTGTCCTGGCCGCCGCCGCTGCCCATCGGGCCCATGAGCCGGTCGAGGTCGCACTGGCTGTGCAGCGCGGCCGTGCTCGGGTCCTTGGCCGGGACGGCCATGAACTTGCCGCGCACGAGCGCCGTCCGCTCCTTGACCCGGGCCTCGACGGCGGGGCCGCGCAGCGCCGCCTGCGCGAGGATCGCGTCCAGCGCGCTGTCCCTGAACCGGAAGAAGACGAGCCCGTCCGCCAGCACCCGGATCTCGCCCGACTTCATCTCCCCCTCGTCGAAGGTGCCGGAGCAGTTGCCCTTCCGGTCCACGAGCAGCGAGACCTCACGGGTGCCCTGGGGTGCGGTCATGGAGACCTTGAGCCGCACGGAGTCGGTCTCGGAGAGCAGCCGCATCGCCCGGTCCGCGAGCTTGCCGCCGCGCACCTGGTCCTCCGGCGGCAGCGTGCGCCACGTCCCGCCGGACAGCGTCACGGGCTCGTCGGAACCGCAGGCGGTGAGCAGCCCCACGCCCAGCCCCACCACGAGCGCACCCGCACCGGCCCTCTTCACCAAAGATCTCTTCACAGCTGGAACAGCGCATCCGCACGCCCCGACGTCACGCCCCACCACTGCGGAAAACATCACGCGACATTTCACCCGCCCGCGTACAACCCTTTGGCCACTTCGGCAGTCGTACGGTCGGTCATGGGCCATAGGGAACAACTGGACGTAAAGGAGGGCGAGTTGAGCCTGAGGAGCAGGGCACTGCTGACGATCGGGGCGGCCGTACTGGGGTGTTCGGGGGTGACGGCGCTCGCGGGCCCCGCGTCCGCGGCCGAGCCGGGCCCGGCCGTCCCCGCCGGCGACATCGACGGCGACGGCGGCGCCGACCTGGTCGCGGGCACGCCCGGGACCTCCGGTGGCACCGGCTCCCTCACGGTCCTGCCCAGCGGCGCGCAGGGCCCGGCGAGCGGGGCGAAGAAGACCCTCACCCAGTCCTCGCCCGGCGTCCCCGGCAACTCCGAGGCGGGCGACAACTGGGCCGCGGCGACCGCCACCGGCGACATCAACGGCGACGGCTACGCGGACCTGGCGATCGGCGCCCCCGGCGAGGACGACACGACGGGCCACAAGGACAGAGGAGCGGTCACGATCCTCTACGGCCCCGCCCTCACCTCCGGCACGGACATGCAGCTGGCCGACGACTTCCACATGCCGGGCGCCCGGTTCGGCTCGGCGGTCGCGGTCGGCGACTTCAACGCCGACGGGAAGGCGGACGTCTTCGCGGCGTCCACCGGCACGGGCGGCACCTGGTCGGCCCGCCTGTCGGAGACCCACGAGGTCGGCGGCAGCCTGACCACGCAGGACAGCTCGACAGCGTACGAGGACGCGGCGTCCGGCGACTTCAACCACGACGGCTACGCGGATGTGGCCCTGACCTATCGCGACCAGGCGGGCAAGGGCCGGGTCACGTGGTTCAGGGGCACGCGGTCGGGCCTGAGCCGGGTCGGGGTCCTGGCCACTCCCGGCGGCCGGTCGATAGCGGCGGCGGACGTGACGGCCGACGGCCACGACGACCTGGTCATAGGCCAGCCGTACACGGCCGAGTCCGGCGCACACGCGGGCGGCCAGGTGACGGTACTCCCCGGCTCCCCGACAGGCCCGACGTCCACCGGACTTACGACGATCCACCAGTCCTCGCCCGGCGTCCCCGGCGCCGCCGAGGCGGGCGACGCGCTCGGCTGGTCGGTCGCGGCCGCCGACGTGGACGGCGACGGCCACGCCGACGTCCTGGCGGGCGCCCCCGGCGAGGACATCACGCGCGCGGGTACGAACCGCAAGGACGCGGGCACGAGCTTGCTGTTCAAGGGCACGTCATCGGGCCTCACAGGGACGGGCGCCCTCGCGATCTCCCAGGACGAACCCGACGTCCCCGGCTCCACGGAATCCGGCGACCGCCTCGGCTCCTCCGTCTCCCTCGCGGACCTCGCCACCGCCGACGACCGCGCGGACCTGGCGATCGGCGTAGACGGCGAGGACGCGGGCGACGGCACGATCCTCCAGCTGGACAGCGGCAGTTCGGGGATCTCGCTGGCTGGCGGGGTGTACTACGGGCGTACGGCGCTCGGCACTCCGGCGGGCGCGCACGTGGGTGCGTCGCTGACGCCGTAGTCCGCACTTCTCCCACATGGTCCGGGCCGCACTCCTCATCCCAGGGGTACGGCCCGCCCGCTTTCAGACCCGCAACGGGAGGACCGACTCCGCACCCGGCAACTGTTCCAGATAGGCCCGAATGCCGTCCGGATCGGAGGTCGCCACGATCGCGGCCCTGACCTGCAATGCCGTGAGCGCAACCAGTCCGTCGACCGGATCGGGCCGCTTCTTGGCGGGCAAGCGGGCTCGCCCGATCAGCTCGCCCACCCGCCGCCACTCCATCTCGGTGTAACAGCACACGACCGCGCAGTCCTTCAGCGCACGAGCCAGATGCGCGTGACTGGCACCCCCGCGCCAAGCCTGAGCCACCACCGGGGCAGGCACTACGGGAAGCCCCTTCGCGCCAAACTTACGGTGGTGTGCCAGCGCCCGGTCCGGCCGCTTCTCGGCGAGGGCGATCAGCATGCCCGCGTCGTACACAACATCACCGAGCACGCTGACGTCAGGGCAGGTCGGGCACCCAAGGTTCACGCGGCGCCCCGCCTGCGAGCGGCGGATTCGGCCCGGGCCGCATCGATCTCGGCCTCAATGCGGGCCACTTCGTCCGCACTGAGGTTGCTCTCCGGGGGCCAGTCCAGCTCCTCGGCTTCGGCCTCGGCAGCGGCGATGGCCGTGTCGATCTCGGCGAACGACTCGGCGAGCCGAGCTAGCCGGGCCGCCTCTTTGCGCCCTGCCATGACGAGGAACGCGGAGACGTCCAAGCCATTCTCCGCTGCGACCTTCTTGATGAGCTCTGCGTCACCAGGGTCCAGGCTGATCGAGATGCGAGTCTTCGCCACACCACCAACGTAACACGCCATATTACGCAGCGCCTCCTTCAGGTTGTTCCGAACAGGCACGGGCCCCAGGCCCAGATCCCCACTCCCACTCCCCGCGCAGTGCCGCCCGCACGGCGGAGGCTCCTCGCACGGCGACCGACTCCACACCCGGTACGAGCTCGGACTCGGACTCGGACTCGGCCGCCCGCTCCCGACGGCACTCGGCGCACAACTCCTCGTCCCCCACCGGCCGGAAGAGCCACACCTGGACGTGCCGCTCGCCCGCGCACTCCCGCATCCGCGCGACACGCGGCTCGGGTCGCGGTGCGGGCGGCACGGCAACAGGCGGAACCTGCCGCAGCACGTAGCGCAGCAGCCCGCCGGGCCGGTGAATTCCCGTTCCCGGTCTCGGCAGTTGGCGGCTGACCTCGCGCCAGACCCCCTCAGCCGTGTGCCCGCGCACCACCCACTCGGCGGCCAGCACGGACAGCTCGGCGAACATCCCGCGGGGAACCCGAAGCCGGGGGTCGAGCTGGGGCAGCGCGTCGATGACGCGCCGCCCTTCGGCGAGCACCGCGTCCACCTCCGCGCCGGGTTGGCGGGTGTTCCCTACGGGG
Organism: Streptomyces sp. NPDC059009; assembly: GCF_042740175.1. Classification (NCBI taxonomy): domain Bacteria; kingdom Bacillati; phylum Actinomycetota; class Actinomycetes; order Kitasatosporales; family Streptomycetaceae; genus Streptomyces; species Streptomyces sp. NPDC059009. The sequence goes on from NZ_JBHYJB010000040.1 coordinate 57,118, forward strand.
GTTTCATCTGGAAGACGGCCGACGGACCGACCCACCGGCGCACCGGCGGCCGGTACACCACCCGTCGGCACGACCTGCACCGACTCGTCCGCACCACCACCCGCGAGCCGGATCGCTTCCTCCCGCACCAACGGCACATTGGATACGAGCTGCCGCGTACACCACCGCCCCCGCTCCACCTGCTCCCTCCACTCGTGGACGTACCCCTCGTCCTTCAACTGCCCCTTGGCGCGCAGGAAGGCGACCTTCCCGATCCCGGCGCGCCGGGCAGTCCGGGAAAGAGATTCTTCCGCTTCGGCGGGGAGGGAAAGCTGCCAGGTCAGGAGTCGAACCGCGTCGGAGGAGAGCCGGGGATGCCGGATGATCTCGTTCGGGACCTGGGAGAAGAAGCGCGCGGGCGCGCTAACATGACGGAACATCGTCGGGTGCTCCTCTTGCTTCGCACTCGGGGTTGAAGGCCCTCGCCGCCGGTTGCAGCCGGGACGGGGGCCGCCTCGTTTCCGTACGAGGCGATCAAGCTGTACGCGCTCACGCTACAACAACTCCCGTACACGCAGGGTCACTTCACACCCATGCACCGGGAACACCTGCACAGCGGATACCTGACCCCCGCCGGGAGCGGCGCGACGTCCCGGGCCGGGTAGTAGACGACCCGGGGCCCCCAGGTCCGCCCGCTGTCCCGCGACACCCGCAAGGTGATCCCGGGCCCTCCCCACCCCTTCTCCCCCGTCTCCTCCATCTCCTCCATGACCTCGCCCTCTCGCTCAGCGTGCTGTTCCGATCACAGAGTGAGGTGGGGGTGGGTACGCTCGGAAGGGGATCCGATGTGACAACGCAACTCGCACATCCGGGAGTTGGGCATGGCGATCGAGGACAGCCCGCAGTCGCGAGAGAAGTACGGGCAGGAGCTGAAGCGGCGACGGGAGGCGGCCGGGCTCACGCAGGAGGAGTTGAGTGTGCGGGCGGTCATGTCGCGGACGCACATCGCGCATATTGAGGCGGGGCGGCGGAGGCCGGACGTGGAGGACGCGAGACGGCTGGGTGAGGTGCTGGGCGCGGGGGACTTCTTTGTGGAGTTCCTGCCGACGTTGAGTGAGGGCAACGTCGCTGCGCACTTCGAGGTGGCGCTGCAGCTGGAGCAACAGGCTGTCATGATCAGGGAGTTCGCCCCCTGCCTTGTACCCGGCTTGTTCCAGACCAGGGCGTACGCAACTGAGGTACTCGGCTCCGCTCCGCTTCCCAGAACCGACGACGAGCGCGACAAGATGGTCGCCAAACGCCTTGAGCGAGCCAGCATTCTTGACGACTTCAAGAACCCCGTGGTGTGGGCCCTGCTCGATGAAGCAGTCCTGCGGCATCCGATCGGGGGCCCTCTGGTGATGTGCGAACAGCTTTGTCACATCGAAAAGTTGGGGCGTAGCCGCCGAGTACGCGTGCATGTGATTCCCTACGACGCGGGCAGCTACGCACTGCTGGCGGGCATGGTGTCGCTCATGTGGTTCGAGGACCAGCCACCGGTGGCGTACATGGAAGCCTTCCGGATGGGCCAGCTCTGCGAAGTCCCGGCCGTGGTACGGGAGTGTCAGGTCGCCTACGATCTTGCGCTGAGCGACGCACTCCCGCAGGACAAGTCCTTGGCTCTGATCCGCTCCATCGCAAAGGAATACGAGCATGCGCAGCAGTGAGTCCGTGACCATCCCCGACGCCTCGGTCGTGCACAAGTGGCGCAAGTCCAGCTACAGCGGCGGCAGCAGCGACGCGTGCCTGGAGGTCAACGACACCACCCGCCCCTCCCACATCCCCGTCCGCGACAGCAAAAACCCCACCGGCCCCGCCATCCCCTTCACGGCCCCCGCGTGGACCACCTTCGTCGACGCACTCAAGAACAGCGACGACTGAGGCACTCAGAAACGCGGAAACCCGGGGAACTCAAGGGCCGACAATGGCCCGCAACGCCGCATGGTGAGCCCCATACGCCTCCCGCCCCCGCGAGGTCAGCGTCAGCCAGACCCGCTGCCGGGTGTCCCGTACGGCCTTGCGCTGCTCCACATACCCCGCGTCCATGAGCACGGTGACGTGCTTGCTGAGCACGGACGCGGAGACGCCGAGCTGCTCCTGCACGACACTGAACTCCGCCTCCCCGGCGACGTCCAACAGGGCGCAGATACGGAGCCGGTTGGGCGCGTGGATGGTGGCGTTGAAGCCCTCCATGGGGTCGGCGGCGCTCACGACGCCTTCCGGTGCAGCCGGACGAACCAGAGGTGGAAGCCGAGGGAGACGGCGGCGCCCACGGCGGCGGCGCCGAAGAGCCACAGCGGCTGTCCGGTCGCCCGGAACACGTACGCGGGCCCCACGAAGAGCAGCGGCACCCCGATGAACAGCGGCACGGTGGCGCTCTTGGGCAGGACGTCCATGCGCAGCGCCACCCCTGTCTTGGCACGCCAGTTCCGGGCGGCGACGGCGAAGGCCAGGAAGTACAGGCCCTCGACGACGAGCAGGGCGACGAGCCAGGCCCCGTGCGGCATCAGCCAGTCACGCTCGCCCAGCACACCGCCGAGCAGGATCGGCGACGCGGCGCAGAAGACCGCGAGCAGCACGGCGAACCACCGCGGCCACGGCGTGGCGGACAGTGCCGCGACGGACGCGCGGACCTGTTCGGTGTCGGCCAGAGCGGCACGGGCCTGCTCGGGCGTCGGCTGAAGGACTCCCCCGTTTGTTTCCATGCCGGAAACTCTAGCCGCTGACTTTCCGATACGGCAAGAGTCCAGTTTCCGATACAGAAAGCGACATGGAAAGGGGCCGCCCCACGCAGCACACACGCTGATGGCGGCGACCCCACAACTCACTTACAACTCAGGCGCGTTCGAAGGTCCACTCCTGGGTCGGCGAGAGCGTGCCGTCCTGGAGGATGCCCTGGGAGCCCTCGGTCTCGGTGGCGAGGGTGACGACCTGGAGGGTGCCCGGGTAGCTGATCCGGAACGCGCTGCTCGCGACGGGCACGATGGGCCACACCACGTACACGGGCTGGACCGCCAGCTTCGGCGGGTAGGACCGGTCACTGGAGAGGTTGAGGAAGACCTCACCGATCGCGGACTTGATGATGAACTCGTTCGGGAACTGGGTCTCGACCAGCTCCCACGCCTGATTGTCGCTCTTCTGCCAGTGCCAGCCGATGACGGGGGTGTTGGGCGCCGTGCTGCCACCGCTGACGTCGAGGACGCGGTCCGCGTAGGCCGCGCTCTTGATGAAGTACCTGCCCGGCTCGACCACGAGTTGCATCGCCATGGATCCTCCATGAAGAAACGGGGATGACGAGCGTTTCGGGCATTCACGCTAGACAGCGATCAAGGCGCCGTAACGGGCAAATCCGGCCGTAGGGCGCGCTCCGGCGCGGGCAAGCCTCCGGTGGCTCAACTCCGCGCCAGCTCCGGCCTCTTCGAGTAATCCGTGAACCCGACCACGTTCCCCCACGGATCCGCGATCTCCACGGTCCACCCCGTGGCCACGGAGAACGGCTCGGCGAGGACCGGGATGCCCGCCCCCGCGAGCACCCCCGCCTTCGCCCGCGCGTCGCGGACCTCCAGCCAGATGCGGGGCGCGTCCCAGGGGGCACCGCGGTGGACCGTCGCCTCCTCCACCCGCAGCAGGATGCCCGGGGTCTCCTTGCCGACCTTCAGGATCGCGAGCCCGATCTCGTCGAGGCGGAAGGCGACAGGGAAGCCCGCCCGCTCGTAGAAGGAGACCGCCTCGCCCAGGTCCCCGACGGGGAAGAGCACGTTGTCGAAGCCGAGCGTCTCGCAGGTCTCGGACGGATCGTACGACTGGTCATCTGACATGTCGTCAGAGTACGGCGATGGGCCCCGCTTCCAGGGGAAACGGGGCCCACACGACGTACCGAAGGAGTACGGGCAAGTACTCAGAAGCGGCGCGTGATCAGCGCTCGCTTCACCTCCTGGATCGCCTTCGTGACCTCGATGCCACGCGGGCACGCGTCCGTGCAGTTGAACGTCGTGCGGCAGCGCCACACGCCGTCCTTGTCGTTGAGGATCTCCAGGCGCTGCTCGCCCGCCTCGTCACGCGAGTCGAAGATGAAGCGGTGCGCGTTCACGATCGCGGCCGGGCCGAAGTACTGGCCGTCGTTCCAGAAGACGGGGCAGGACGACGTGCAGGCGGCGCACAGGATGCACTTCGTCGTGTCGTCGAAGCGCTCGCGGTCCTCGGCGGACTGCAGGCGCTCACGGGTCGGCTCGTTGCCGGTCGTCACCAGGAAGGGCATGACGTCCCGGTACGCCTGGAAGAACGGGTCCATGTCCACGACCAGGTCCTTCAGGACCGTGAGGCCCTTGATGGGCTCGACCGTGATCGGCTTGGCCGGGTTGATGTCCTTGATCAGGGTCTTGCAGGCCAGGCGGTTCTTGCCGTTGATGCGCATGGCGTCCGAGCCGCAGATGCCGTGCGCGCAGGAGCGGCGGAAGGTCAGCGACCCGTCCATGTCCCACTTGATCTTGTGCAGGCCGTCGAGGACCCGCTCCTTGGGGTCGATCTCGAACTGGAAGTCCTCCCAGGTCGCCTCCGCCGAGATCTCCGGGTTGAAGCGGCGGACGCGGAACGTGACCGTGATCAGGTGGGAGGACTGGGACTCCTTCTCCAGAGCCTCCAGCTTGTCCATCGTCGGGGTAGCCATCAGTACTTACGCTCCATCGGCTGGTAGCGGGTCTGCACGACCGGCTTGTAGTCGAGGCGGATCGACTCGGAGCCGTCAGCGCCGACCTCGCGGTACGCCATGGTGTGGCGCATGAAGTTGACGTCGTCGCGGTTCGGGTAGTCCTCGCGGTAGTGACCGCCGCGGGACTCCTTGCGGGCCAGGGCGGAGGTCGCCATGACCTCGGCCAGGTCGAGCAGGTTGCCCAGCTCGATGGCCTCCAGGAGGTCGGTGTTGAACCGCTTGCCCTTGTCCTGGATGGAGACGTTCAGGTAGCGCTCGCGGAGCTCCGCGATCTTCTCCACCGCCGTCTTGATGGTCTGCTCCGTGCGGAACACCATCACGTTGGCGTCCATGGTCTCCTGCAGCTCCTTGCGGAGCTCGGCCACGCGCTCGGTGCCGGTCGCGTCGCGCAGGCGCTCGACCTGGGCGACGACCAGCTCCTCCGGGTTCTCCGGGAGCTCGACGAAGTCGTTCTTCGCGGAGTACTCGGCGGCGGCGATGCCCGCGCGGCGGCCGAACACGTTGATGTCCAGGAGCGAGTTGGTGCCGAGGCGGTTGGCGCCGTGCACCGAGACGCAGGCGACCTCGCCGGCCGCGTACAGGCCCGGCACGACCGTCGAGTTGTCCGCGAGGACCTCGCCCTCGACGTTCGTCGGGATGCCGCCCATGGCGTAGTGCGCGGTCGGCTGGATCGGGATCGGGTCCGTGTAGGGCTCGATGCCGAGGTAGGTGCGCGCGAACTCGGTGATGTCGGGCAGCTTCGCGTCGAGCTGCTCCGGCGGGAGGTGCGTGAGGTCGAGGTAGACGTGGTCGCCCTCGGGACCGCAGCCGCGGCCCTCACGGATCTCGGTGTAGATCGATCGCGACACCACGTCTCGCGACGCGAGGTCCTTCATCACCGGCGCGTACTTCTCCATGAAGCGCTCGCCGTCCTTGTTGCGCAGGATGCCGCCCTCACCGCGGGCGCCCTCCGTCAGCAGGATGCCCATGCGCCAGATGCCGGTCGGGTGGAACTGGAAGAACTCCATGTCCTCCAGCGGCAGCCCGCGCCGGTAGCAGGCCGCCTGGCCGTCACCCGTGAGCGTGTGCGCGTTGGACGTGACCTTGAAGAACTTGCCGGTGCCGCCCGAGGCGTAGACGACGGCCTTCGCCTGGAAGATGTGGATCTCGCCGGTGGCCAGCTCGTAGGCCACCACGCCCGCGCTCTTCTTGACCCCGTCGACCTCCACGATGAGCTGGTCGAGGACGTAGAACTCGTTGAAGAACTCCACACCCTCCTTGACGCAGTTCTGGTAGAGGGTCTGGAGGATCATGTGGCCGGTGCGGTCCGCGGCGTAGCAGGCCCGGCGGACCGGGGCCTCACCGTGGTTGCGGGAGTGGCCGCCGAAGCGCCGCTGGTCGATCTCACCGGCGGGCGTGCGGTTGAACGGCAGGCCCATCTTCTCGAGGTCGAGGACCGCGTCGATGGCCTCCTTCGCCAGGATCTCGGCGGCGTCCTGGTCGACCAGGTAGTCGCCGCCCTTGATCGTGTCGAAGGTGTGCCACTCCCAGTTGTCCTCCTCCACGTTGGCGAGCGCGGCGGCCATGCCGCCCTGCGCGGCGCCCGTGTGGGAGCGGGTGGGGTAGAGCTTCGTCAGCACGGCGGTACGGCTGCGCTTCGTCGCCTCGATGGCGGCGCGCATGCCCGCGCCGCCGGCGCCGACGATGACGGTGTCGTACTTGTGGATCTTCATGAGTGGATTACCTCAGCCCCGTGCCTAGCGGATGTTCGGGTCGAAGGTGAAGATCACCAGCGTGCCCAGAAGGATGGTGAACACCGTGGCGGTGTACAGCAGGCCCTTGAGCCACAGTCGCGTGTTCGGGCGCTCCGCGTAGTCGTTGATGACGGTACGCAGGCCGTTCGCGCCGTGCAGCATCGCGAGCCACAGCATCAGCAGGTCCCAGACCTGCCAGAACGGGGAGGCCCAGCGGCCGGCGACGAAGGCGAAGCCGATCTTGCTGACGCCGCCGTCGAGGACGAGCTGGATCAGCAGGTGGCCGAGGACCAGGACGACCAGGACGACGCCGGACAGGCGCATGAAGAGCCACGCGGCCATCTCGAAGTTGCCGCGGGTCGAGCGCGGCGTCTTCGAGGTGCGCTTGCGCGGGGCCTCGATGAGCGGGGCCGGGTTGTCGGCGTCGTAGAGGGACGCGCCGCCCTCGACGGGACCCACTCCGGACTTCTCAAGTGTGGTGTCGGACATGTCTGGCGTCAGCTCCCGAACAGTTCACGGACGGCGTGGCCGAGAACCGGGTAGAGCGCCCCGGCCATCAGCACGACCCAGATGCCGACGACGGTCCACAGCATCTGCTTCTGGTAGCGCGGACCCTTCGACCAGAAGTCGACGGCGATGACGCGCAGGCCGTTGAGCGCGTGGAAGAGGATGGCAGCGACCAGGCCGTACTCGAGGAGTGCGACGATCGGCGTCTTGTAGGTGCTGACGACATCGTCGTACGCCTCCGGGGAGACGCGGACGAGAGCGGTGTCCAGCACATGCACGAACAGGAAGAAGAAGATGAGGACACCGGTGACTCGATGAGCCACCCAGGACCACATGCCTTCCCGGCCGCGGTACAGCGTTCCAGCCGGCACGGAAGAACCCTCCGGGAGCGGGGATTGGGGCCGGCCGGCTGCGGTGTCGGACGACCCGGCCGGGTACGGTCCACCGGCCGCTCGACATCGTATCGACGAGTTGTCGGCTTGCTCGCCCGGGGTCCGCAGGTGTGATCAAACAGGCAATCAAACAGGCACGTACGGGCTATCGGGCCGCGTTTGTGTCCGCTCTCCCTGCAGTTGAACGAGGCGGGCGAGGCGGCCGCGGGCGAGGCGGCGCAGCTCCTCGGCGGCGAGGGCCCGCTCCTCCTCCGGGTCGTGGCCGAGCCGGGAGCGGATCCCGGCGAGCAGCGTGTCCAGGGCCTCGCCCGGGGCGATGTCGTCGAGACAGATCACGAAGGCGTGGCCGAAGCGGCTCTCGTACGCGGCGGTCGCGGCGCGCAGCGCGGTGTGCGCGGCGGAGTAGATGTCCTGGTCGGCGCCGGGCGCCGGGAACGCGGCGGGCTCGATGGGTTCGCCCGCGAGGGCCTCGGTGAGGTCGGCGGGGGTCAGGTCGTAGGCGGCCTCGTCGGCGGCGGCGAGCAGCGCGTCGAGGTCGGGGTAGGGCCGGTGCTCGGCGACGCGGCGGGCCCAGCTGTGGCTGGCGCAGCAGGTCAGGAGGGTGCGCACCGCTGTTTCGGCCGCGGCGGAGTTGAGCTCCGTCAACAGGGCGACGGGGCCTCGTGGCTGGCCGGGGACGCGGCCGGTGGGGCGCGGGTGCGTGGGCAGCGGGTGCTCCTGGGCAGGGACCATCGGTGGATGGGACTGAAGGTGCTGGGGGGTGTGTCGTAACGCTAGCGAGACGTGTGGGGAAGTGTCCGACGGATGCACGAATTTCACTCAGACGGGAGAGTTTGGCTTCGCGGTGTGGACGGGGGGCCGTGCGGGGCAGGTCGTAGCGTGACCCTCATGACGGCGCTCACTCTCACTCCCCGTTCCCTGTCCCGGTCCCTCGCCCTGCGGGGCGGTGCCCGGTGAACCGGCGCCGGGCCACGGCGGTCGGCGGGGTCGTCGCGGCGGGGGCCGTGGTGCTGACGGTGGTGCTCTGGCCGGACGGGGGCGACGGGTCGGGCGAGCGCGCGGGCCACCCCTCCGACGGGAAGTCGGCCGTGTCGCCCTCTCCCTCGCCCACGAAGTCGTATCCGCTGTCCAAGGCGCCGCAGACCATTCCGGCGGTGCGCCAGCACACGCCCGCGCGCGGCCCCGGGTGGAAGCCCGCCGAGGGCGGCCGCGTCGTCGTCGCGGACGACGCGCTCGCCGACGAGGGCCGGCTGCTCGCCGGGGAGCTGAAGCTCCGGTACGCGGGGATCCTCGGGGAGTCGGCCCCGCGCGCGGGCGACGTGGAGCTGGCGCTCGACGAGGGCGGGCACAACGGGAAGAACGACGAGTCGTACACCCTCACCGTCAAGGACCGGCGGGTGCGGATCGTCGCGGGCGGCGACGCCGGGGTGTTCTACGGCACCCGCACCCTCAAGCAGGAGGTGAGCGGGGACGGCACCGCGCCGGAGGGCGTGGTGCGGGACCGGCCCGCCAAGCCGCGCCGCGGCTTCATGCTCGACATCGCGCGCAAGCACTTCACCGCCGGGTGGATCGAGGACCGGATCCGGGAGATCGCGGACCTCAAGTTCAACGAGCTGGGGCTGCACTTCTCCGACGACCAGGGCTTCCGGCTCGCGTCGGACTCGCACCCGGAGATCGTCTCGCCGTACCACCTCACCAAGGCCGAGATGCGCCGCATCCTGAAGCTGGCCGCGAGCCGCCACGTCACGGTCGTGCCCGAGATCGACTCCCCCGGGCACCTCGGCGCCGTCATCGACAAGCACCCCGGGCTGCAGCTGAAGGACACCCGGGGCGTGCCCGCGCGCGGGGCCGTCGACATCTCCAAGCCCGAGTCGGAGGAGATCGTGGACGATCTGCTCGACGAGTACGGGAAGTTCTTCCCCGGCCCCTACTGGCACGTGGGCGCCGACGAGTACCGCGCCCTGATGACGAAGAACCCCGAAGCCTCCTATCCCCAACTGGCCGCCCGCGCGCGGGAGGACGACGGTCCCGGCGCGCGCGTGCAGGACCTCGCGACGACGTGGCTGAACGACCGGGCCGACTTCGTCCGGCAGTCCCCGTACGAGAAGCGGCCGCGCGCCTGGAACGACGGGTTCTTCCGGGGCGGCACCGTCGAGGCCGACAAGGACGTCGAGGTGGCGTACTGGACGGGCAAGGAGATCGGGGCGCGGGAGCCCGCCGAGTATCTGCGCGAGGGCCGCAAGGTGCTCAATTACAACGACGAGTATCTGTACTACGTGCTCGGGCAGCCCAACACCTTCCGCTATCCGACGGGGCAGCGCATCTACGAGGAGTGGACGCCACTCGTGCTGCGCGGCTCGCACGCGGTGAGCGGCACGTACGACGGGCAGGTCCTCGGCGGCTCCTTCGCGGTCTGGTGCGACCTGGCGGGCGCGCAGACGCAGGACCAGGTGGCGCGGGGCATCCGGCTGCCGCTGCGGGCGACCGTGCAGAAGTTGTGGGATCCGCGGAAGCCCGCGCTTTCCTGGGGGAACTTCGCACGGCTCGCCGATCGTCTTTAGGGCCAGGACCTGACGTGGATTGACGTGATGGGTGGCGAACTCGCTTATCCGTGTGGTCTATTCGGCCCGAGCCGAGACTGCAGATTCAAGCGTTGCGAGCACACCGGGGGGATGCCGGCATGGGCTACTGGGGTTATTACGTCGTGGGGCGCAGCGAGCGTCCGCTCAATGAATACGCGGCGGTGGCCGGTGTCCATGACGAGCTGACGCTGCTGGAGCGGCGGCCCGACGGCTGGCAGGTCTGGGAGGTCCCGGGCGGGGACGGCGCGCGGGACGTCGGGAACATGAACACCCTTGCCCTGGAGACCGGTTCACCCGCCCTGTTCGGGTACGTGATGGACAGCGACTGCGTCGTCGTCGAGGCGGCCGCCCCGGAGAGCGGGGCGTGGACGACGTGTCTGGCGCGCGAGGCGATGGCGGGCTACCTCGGCGACGACGGGCTGACGGTGGAGGACTACTTCCTGGAGCCGCGCGACGCCGCGGACCGGGCGGTCGCCTGGGCCGCCGAGTCGGGCCGGCGGGTCACGGCGGAGCCGCTCCTGGATGTGCTGAGCGCCGACCCCGAGCCGTCGGCGGAGCAGCTCTTCTTCCGCTTCCTCGACCGGCTCGGCGTTCTCCCGCAGTGACGTTCCCGGGGCCTCGCACGCAGTAAGGGGATGTGCAGGGTCCGCTCTACGGGAGGCGTACGCCATGAGCCTGGTGGAACTGATCGCGCAGGCCGACGAGAGGGGCCTGGCGGCCAGCGGGCTCGCCTGCCTGGACCGGTGCGCCCCGCTGCTCGGCGGCGGGGACGAGGTGTTCCGGCCGCTGTGGACCAGCCTCGCGGACGGTGCGGAGTGGGACGCCCCGCTGGCCGCGGCGCGCGCCGCCATCGGCCCGGTGGACGCGGCGGCCGACGAGGCGACGGCGCTCGCGCACCGCATGCTCGTGGCCGCGCCCGCGTCCCGCGCGGCGGGCGGGCTGCGCGAGTGGGCGGACGGCTGCTCGGTGGCCGCGCTGCAGATCCACCGCCTCCTCGACACGGTGGCCTTGGCGGCCACCAACGCCCCGGCGCCTGCGGCGGTGGGCGGCTACGAGCCCACGTCCCCCTTGGTCGCCGCCGAACTCCGGCGCCAGATCCGGACGTTGGAGCTCCTGGCCAACCAGGGGGCGGGCGCGGGCGGCCTGCGTCAGGCCCACACGGTGGCCACGGAGGGGCGGCGGGTGCTCCGCGCGGTGGTGTCCCGGCGGGCCCGCAGCGCGAAGTGAGCGCGGCGCACGCCCGCGTGCGTGCGGCTTGATTCCTGCCTCGCTGCGTATGTGCGGCTACGCATGCCGTACGAGGGCCCACACGGTCTTTCCGTAGCGCCCCCGCCGCCACACCCCCCACGCCTCGGCGAACGCGTCCACCAGGCGCAGGCCCCGGCCGTTCTCGCCGTTGCAGGAGGCGGCGGGCCGGGGCTCGGGGAGGCGGGGGTCGCCGTCGGAGACCTCGATGAAGCAGGAGCCGTCGGCGAGGGCGGTGACCGCGACCTCCACCTCGCGCTCCCCGGCGCTCGCGTGGGTCACCGCGTTGGTCACCAGCTCGGAGACGAGGAGGAGCGCCTCGTCGAGGCCGTCGCCGCGCTCGGGCAGGCCCCAGGCGGCGAGGTGGTCGTGGGCCCGTCTTCGGGCCAGCGGGACGGAGGCCGGGTGCGGTGGCAGCCGGAACGCCAGACGTCGTAACAAACCCCGTTCTCCCCTCCGGCACACCACGACATGGAGAAAGCATCAAAAACCGCACACACGTCCTACACAAGATGCTGCGCGGCGAAAGCTCGCCTTGTCACACGGTCGCGGACGGGCGTGCCGCGATCCGGCCAGGTCCGAACCTGCCGCTGACATAGGCCAGTTGACGGCCTCACGCCTGGCGCGACGCCAGCTCCACGACCGTCACGTCGGACGGCGCCCCCACCCGGGTCGGCGGCCCCCACGCGCCCGCGCCCCGGGACACATACAGCTGGGTGTCCTCGTACCGCTCGAGCCCGGCGACCGTCGGATTGGCCAGCTCGGCGAGGTAGTTGCCCGGCCACAGCTGGCCGCCGTGGGTGTGCCCGGAGAGCTGCAGGTCGACGCCGTGCCGCACCGCGTCGTGGATGACGACGGGCTGGTGGGCGAGGAGGACGGCGGCCCGCGCGCGGTCCCGGTCGCCGAGGGCCGCCGCGAAGTCGGGCCCGTGTCCCTCGCTCTCGCCCGCCACGTCGTCGACGCCCGCCAGGTCGAAGGCGCCGAGCTCGACGCGGGCGTTGCGCAGCGGGTGCAGGCCGAGTTCGCGGACCTCGTCCACCCAGGCGTCCGCGCCCGAGTAGTAGTCGTGGTTGCCGGTGACGAAGAAGCTGCCGTGCCGCGCCCGCAGACCGCGCAGGGGTGCGGCGGCCGGGCGCAGGTCCTCGACGCTGCCGTCCACCAGGTCCCCGACGACCGCGATCAGGTCGGGCTGCGTGGAGTTGACGACGTCCACCACGCGCTGCGCGAAGCCCCGCCCGAGCACCGGGCCCAGGTGGACGTCGCTGACCACGGCGATCCGGAACCCGTGCGCCGCGCGCGGCAGCTTGGCCAGCGGCACGGTCACCCGCTTCACGGTCGGCCCGCGCAGCACCCCGTACGTGCCGTACCCGACGGTCCCGACGGCGACGGCGGCCGCCGCCCCGCCCACGACGCGGGAGACGAAGACCCGCCGCGACGGCTCGGCGGCTTCCTCCGGGACCTTCACCGTCTCGGGTTCCGCCGTCTCGGATTCCGCCGTCTCGGATTCCGCCGTCTCCTCCCGTACGGGCTCGCGCCCCCGCGCCCGCGCGGCCGTCCACCGCAGCAGCAGCGGCCGCACCGCCTCCCCCACCACCAGCGCGAGGACCAGGTACAGCGACAGGACCATCCACAGGAACCCGGGCCACGCCACCGCCCGCTGGAGCCAGAACGGCGCGCCCGCCCGCTCCACCACGACGGCGCCGATCATCAGCACCAGGCCGGCGGCGAGGAGGACGGCGCCCGCGCGCCGGATGCCGGGGCGGGACGTGGTGTCACGGAACAGGCGGCGCCAGGCGTACCAGTGCAGCGCGGCGAGGACCGCGAGCGCGACGAGGCCCGCGAGGAGGGCGAGGACGACCACGGCTATGACGTTCGGCGCAAGGCGCGCAGCCCACGCAACCCAATGGTCCCGACCACCGTCCCCAAGACAAAGGAGACAACGGCGAGCGTCAGATGCACCCAGAAGTACCCGGTCGGGTTGTCTGCGTCATCGAAGGCGAGACCGCTGCCGTCCTTCCACAGGTTCTTGACGAAAGTGATCCAGATGAACCAGCTCCACACACCGAAGGCGAGCAGGAACCAGGAGACCGGGCGGCTGAGCTTCATGCGTTCAGTATCGCGAGCCTCCGTGGCGCACCGCCGCCGGGGTGGGGAGCGGGAGACACAGCCGACCGCGGCGGCGACTTCCATAGTTGCGCCCTGTACGTTCTCGTCCGTGTCCGCCGTTAAGAAGACAAAGAAGACCCAGAGGACCCAGAGGACCGCTCTGCTGGTCGCCTCCGCAGCCCTGCTCACCGTCTCCACCGCGGCTCCCGCACTAGCGGACGGCAAACCGGGCGGCGACACGGGCAAGCCCCAGCCGCCGAAGTCGATGTCGACGGTCGGCGGCGCCCAACTCGGCAAGCCCGGTACCCAGGTGCGGCTGAAGTCCGGCGCGCCCGTCCTGCCGAAGGAGCTGTCGGGGCGGTCGTGGATGGTCTCCGACGCGGAGACCGGCGACGTGCTCGCCTCGCACAACGCGCACTGGCGCCTCGCCCCTGCGAGCACCCTCAAAATGCTCTTCGCAGATACGGTTCTGCCGAAGTTCCCCAAGAACCTGAAGCACAAGACCAAGCTCTCCGACTTCGACGGCATCGGCGCGGGCTCCAGCATGGTCGGCGTCAAGGAGAACGAGACGTATACGGTCCACGACCTGTGGCTCGGCGTCTTCCTGAAGTCCGGCAACGACGCGGTGCACGTCCTGTCCGCGATGAACGGCGGCGTCAAGCAGACCGTCAAGGACATGCAGGCGCACGCCGAGTCGCTGCAGGCCCTCGACACGCACGTGGTCACGCCGGACGGCTACGACGAGAAGGGCCAGGTCTCCTCCGCGTACGACCTGTCGCTCTTCGCCCGCTCCGGGCTGCAGAAGAAGGACTTCCGCGAGTACTGCTCGACGGCGACGGCCACGTTCCCCGGCGCGACCACGAAGGACAAGAAGACGGGGAAGAAGAAGCGCGGCTCCTTCGCCATCCAGAACACCAACCGGCTGCTCACCGGCCTGGACGGCGTCAAGCAGTACAAGGGCATCGCGGGCGTCAAGAACGGCTCCACCACCAACGCGGGCACGACCTTCACGGGCGTCGCCGAGCGGAACGGCAAGGTGCTGCTCGTCACCGTCATGAACCCGGACTCCGGTGAGCCGCACGCCGTCTACAAGGAGACCGCCCGCCTCCTCGACTGGGGCTTCGCGGCCTCCGGCAAGGTCGACCCGGTCGGCGAGCTCGTCCCGCCGAAGGGCGCCAAGACCGGTGCGGGCAAGGGTGCTCCGGGTGCGGGCCAGGGCGGCTCGGACTCGGCGAAGACGGTCGCCAACGCCTCGGACGACAACGGGGGCGGCATGGGGGTCGCCCTCGGGATCACCGGCGGGGTGCTGGTGCTGCTCGCGGGCGGTGTCTTCCTGATCAACCGCCGGTGGCCGCTGCCGGAGCTGGTGCGGCGTCGCTCCGGCCGTCGGAGCTGACCCGGGGGGTCGCGGTCCAGGCGGCGCAGAACAGGACGAGCTTCGCGGTGAAGTTGATCCACAGCAGCAGCGCGATCGGCACACCGAAGGCTCCGTACATGCTCTTCGCCGCCACCCCCTTCATGTAGCTGCCGAGCAGCAGCTTCAGGAGCTCGAAGCCGGCGGCGCCGATCAGGCCCGCCGTGACCAGCTCACGGCGGCCCGGCTGCACGCCGGGCAGCAGCGTCAGCACGTACAGGAGCAGCAGGAAGTCCGCGAGGACGGCGATGGCGAAGGCGACCGCCTGGAGCAGGAAGCCGCCCCAGCCGTCCTCGCTGACGCCGAGCTGGTCCGCCATCCACCCGACCGCGGTGGAGGCGAGCATGGAGGCGACGAGCGAGGCAAGCCCTGCGCCGCCGAGCCCGAGCAGCACGCCCGTGTCCTTGAGCTTGCGCAGGAACGGGTTCTCCTCCTCGTCCGCCAGCTCCCACACCGAGCGCAGGCACTCCCTTATCGAGCCAACCCAGTTGATGCCGGTGAGCAGCAGCAGGGCGCCCGCGACGAGGCCGACGGTGCCCGCGTTGGCGAACAGCGCGTCCAGGTTCAGCTGGTCGGAGATGCCCGGGACCTGCTCGGCGATCTTGCTGTCGAGCTTGTGCCGCTGTGCCGTGCTGAGGGTGGCCGCGGCGACAGCGGCGGCGACCGTGAGCAGCGGGAAGAGCGCGAGAAAGCTGATGAAGGTCATGGCCGCGGCGAGGCGGCTCCATTTCACCTGGTCGAGCCGCTCGTAGGCGTGCCACGCGTGGGTCTCCGTCAGCCGCGTGACGAGCGGACCGATCCCGGGGAGTTTCTTCAACCAGTCCATGACGCCTGTCTGTTCTGTGTGCCCTGTGTGCCGGGGGTGCCTTGCGTGCGGGCTTGTGCGCTGGCTTGCGTGCTGCCTTGCGTACGGAACACCAAGGTCCGGGTACCCCAGAAGCGCAGAACAGTGGCGAGCACCATGCCGATTCCGGCCCCCGAGACGGTGTCCGCGCGCTGCGAGGTGAGCCCGAGTCCATAGTGCGACACGGCGATGCACAGGAGCTGCACGAGGGCGCCCGCGATGTTCACGGCGAAGAAGATCCCGTACTGGCGGAGCCGGGAGACGGCCGCGGTCTTGTTCCGGTAGGTGCCGAGCGCGTTGCCCGCGTACGCCACCGAGCAACCGGCCAGGAACGACAGGGCCTTGGCGGTGAGCGGATCGAGGCCGACGGGTCCGCGCAGCCAGACGAAGAGGCCGAGGTCGGCGGCGTAGGCGAGGACTCCGGCGGTGGCGAAGCCGAGCAGCTCCGGGCCGAGGGCCCGCAGCCGCTCCCGGACGGCAGTGGTGTGCACCGGCCGGCTCACCAGTCGGCGACCGCGAGCCCGTACATCGCCAGCCACACCAGGCCGATGATGGCAAGCGCCCGGTCGCGCAGGACGACGTCCTCGGGCTCGCCCGCGGTACCCCGGTCGGCGAAGACCGCGTAGCGCAGGACGGCGAGGATGAAGGCCGCCATGGAGAGCTGACGCCAGGGCAGCAGGCTGCCGTTGGCGGTGCCGCCCTCCTCCATGGCCCACAGGCAGTACGCGAGGACGGCCACCCCGGCGGCGAGCTGCCAGACGAAGCGCAGATAGCCGGTGGTGTACTCGGTGAGCAGCGCCCGCGTCGCGCCCAGCTTCTCGGGCGCCGCGTCGGCCATCTGCACGGCTTCGGAGTACCGCTTGGCGGAGACCATGAAGAGCGCGCCGAAGCCGGTGGTGATCAGGAACCAGCGCGACAGCGGAATGCCGAGCGCGACGCCCCCGATCATGGCGCGCATCAGGAACCCGGTCGTGACGATGGTGAGGTCGACGACGAGGACGTGCTTCAGGCTGACGCAGTACGCGAGTTGCATGCCCACGTACGCGGCGAGGAGCGCGGCCGTGAGCGGGGTGCACAGGGCGAAGGCGGCGGCGGGCGCGAGGACGGCGAGGGCGCCGCCGGCGCCGTACGCGACCGGGACCGGCACCTGTCCGGCGGCCACCGGGCGGCGGCACTTGGTGGGGTGGGCGCGGTCGGCCTCGGCGTCCCGGGCGTCGTTGATGAGGTAGACGGCGGACGCGGCGGCCGTGAACAGCGTGAAGACCAGCGCCAGTTGGACCAGGGTGTGGCGGGCGAAGAGCTCGCCCGCGGCCGCCGGGGCGGCGATGACCAGGACGTTCTTCACCCACTGGCGGGGCCGCGCGGTCTTGAGCAGACCGAGCGGCAGGCTGACGGCCCCCGGCTTCGGCCGCTGCGGCGGGACCGGGCGGTGCAGAAGTGCGGTGCGCTCAGCCATGGTTGACGCCCCCCGCCCGCATCCAGGAGGCGCCCACGCGCGCGGTGAGCGCGCCGAGCGCCGCGCCCGCCGCGACATCGCTCGGGTAGTGGACGCCGACGATCATCCGGGACACGCACATCGCGGCGGCGAGCGGCGGCACGAGCTGGGCGCCGACGGGCCGGAGCGCGCCGTAGGCGACCGCGGCGGCCGCCGCCGAGGTGGCGTGCGAGCTGGGGAAGGAGTGCCGTCCGGCGGTACGCACCAGCGGCGTGACGTCGACGGGGCTGCCGTCGCTCCCCGGCCGCGGCCGCCGCACCACCCGCTTCACCCCCATGCTGGCGAGGTGCGCCGCCGCCGTCAGGGCCGTGCCGCGCAGCCAGGCACCGCGCCGCTCCCGGTCCAGCGCGGCGCCCGCGAGCCCGGCGGCGAGCCAGAGCGCACCGTGCTCACCGCTCCAGGACAGGGCCCGCGCGGCCGCTGCCACCCGGGGGTTGGCGCCGCAGTCGTGCAGGGCCGACAGCAACCGGTGGTCCATGTCGTGCATGTGGCCTCATTTTCGGGGGGCGTTGGGAGTACTCCAGGGAGCCGGACATCCCGACTCTTCCGGGCAACGACCCAACAATTACGGCAATGTTGGGTGACACTCCCTCAATCACCCATTTCGGTGAGGGGGTGGACGGTTTAGAGCGAAGCACCCTTGTGCGGGCGATACGGTCGCTGCCATGCCCGTTCCCACGCCTGCTTCCGATGTCGCGTCCGTCTCCGGCTGGGGCCGCACCGCCCCCACCACCGCCCGCATGGTCCGGCCCCGCTCACCGGAGGAGGCGGCGGCGGCGCTGCGCGCCTGCGGGGAGCGGGGCGGCATCGCCCGCGGCCTGGGGCGGTCTTATGGAGACGCGGCGCAGAACGCGGGCGGCGTGGTCTTCGACATGACCTCGATGGACCGCGTGCACGCGATCGACGCCACGGGTACATCAGCCGCTGGCGCGGCGGGGGGCACCGTCGTCTGCGACGCGGGGGTCTCGCTCCACCGCCTGATGGAAGTCCTGCTCCCCCTCGGCTGGTTCGTGCCGGTGACGCCCGGGACCCGCTATGTGACGGTGGGCGGCGCGATCGGCGCGGACATCCACGGCAAGAACCACCACGTGTCGGGCTCCTTCTCCCGTCACGTCCACTCCCTCGACCTGCTCACCGCCGACGGCTCGGTCCGCACGGTGGAGCGGGGCAGCGACCTCTTCGACGCGACGGCGGGCGGCATGGGCCTGACCGGCGTCATCCTCTCCGCCACGGTCCAACTCCAGCCGGTTCAGACGTCGTTGATGACGGTCGACACGGAACGGGCCACGGACCTGGACGACTTGATGGCCCGCCTCACCGCGACGGACCACCGCTACCGCTACTCGGTCGCGTGGATCGACCTGCTCGCACGCGGCGCGGCCATGGGGCGCTCGGTCCTGACGCGCGGCGACCACGCGCCGCTGGACGCGCTGACGGGGCGGGCGCGGCGGGCCCCGCTCGCCTTCCGGCCGGGGCAGCTCCCGGCGGCGCCCTCCTTCGTCCCGGAGGGCCTGCTGGGCCGGAAGTCGGTGGGCCTCTTCAACGAGCTCTGGTACCGGAAGGCGCCGCGCTCGCGGACCGGCGAGCTCCAGAAGATGTCCACCTTCTTCCACCCGCTGGACGGCGTCCCGCACTGGAACCGCATCTACGGCCGCAGCGGCTTCGTCCAGTACCAATTCGTCGTCGGGTACGGCAAGGAGGAGGCCCTGCGGCGGATCGTGCGGCGGATCTCCGAGCGGGGCTGCCCCTCGTTCCTCGCGGTCCTGAAGCGGTTCGGGGACGGCGACCCGGGGTGGCTCTCCTTCCCCATGCCCGGGTGGACGCTGGCCCTCGACATCCCGGCGAACCTGCCCGGGCTCGGGGGGTTCCTGGACGAGCTGGACGAGGAAGTGGCGGGGGCGGACGGGCGGATCTACCTGGCGAAGGACTCGCGGGTGCGGCCGGAGATGCTGGCGGGGATGTATCCCCGGCTGAGCGATTTCCGCGCGCTGCGCGCCGAGTTGGACCCACGGGGGGTGTTCCGCTCGGACTTGTCGCGTCGGCTGGACCTCTAGCTTTCCTTTTCCCCAATCCCGCCCCTTCCCGAATCCGCGACTCCGTCGCCCTGGGGCACCCCCTGTCGCCGCTGACGCGGCTCGTCCTCAAGCGCCGGACGGGCTAGGGATAGCCCGTCCGGCGATTGAGGACGAGGCCGTCCAGGCCGAAAAAGGGGTCTAGGGGCGAAGCCCCAGGACGAGCGCCCCAGGGGCGACGGAGTCGCCGGATTCGGGAAGGGGCGGGCTTGGGGAAGAGAAACAACCACCTACCAGGAGCCCGCACATGAAAGACGCCTTCGGCACCCCCCAGTCCCTGCTCCTCCTCGGCGGCACCTCCGAGATCGGCCTCGCCACCGCCCGCCGCCTCGTCGCCCGCCGAACCCGCACCGTCTGGCTCGCCGGACGCCCCTCCCCCGCCCTGGACAAGTCCGCCGCCGCCCTGCGCGACATGGGCGCCGACGTCCGCACCGTCCCCTTCGACGCGCTCGACGCCGAGTCCCACGAGGCCGCCCTCGGCAAGGTCTTCGCGGAGGGCGACATCGACATGGTGCTGCTCGCCTTCGGGATCCTCGGCGACCAGGCCCGGGACGAGGACGAGCCCCTCTCCGCCGTGCGGGTCGCGCAGACCAACTACACGGGTGCCGTCTCCGCAGGCCTCGTGTGCGCGCGGGCGCTGCAGTCGCAGGGGCACGGCTCCCTCGTCGTGCTCTCCTCCGTCGCGGGCGAGCGCGCCCGCCGCTCCAACTTCATCTACGGGTCCAGCAAGGCGGGCCTCGACGCCTTCGCGCAGGGACTCGGTGACGCCCTGCACGGGACCGGGGTGCATGTGATGGTCGTGCGGCCCGGCTTCGTACGGTCGAAGATGACCGCCGGGATGGAGGAGGCCCCGATGGCGACGACGCCGGACGCCGTCGCGGAGGCCATCGAGAACGGGCTGCGGCGGCGGTCGGAGACCGTGTGGGTGCCGGGGGCGCTGCGGGTCGTCATGTCGGCGCTGCGGCATGTGCCGAGGCCGGTGTTCCGCAAGCTGCCCGTGTAAGCGGGCACACCGCCGGCCCGCTCAGCGCGCGGGCAAGGTGCCCCGGGCCGCCGGTGCCTGGGCCTGGGGCGGGACGATCGGGCCGCCGAAGACGAACTCGCGCAGCTTGCGCCAGACGCCGTCGGCGCCCTGCTCGTACAGGGCGAAGCCGGTGCACGGCCACTCCGCCTCGTAGTCCGCCAGCTCCTCGTACGCCCGGTCCATCGCCTCCTCGGAGATGCCGTGCGCGACGGTGACGTGCGGGTGGTACGGGAACTGCAGCTCACGGACGATCGGGCCGGACGCGTCCCGGACCCGCTCCTGGAGCCAGGCGCAGGCCGAGCCGCCCGTCACCACCCGGACATAGACGACGGGGGAGAGCGGGCGGAACGTGCCCGTGCCGGACAGGCGCATCGGGAAGGGGCGCGCGCCCGCGGCGACGGAGACCAGGTGCGCCTCCACCGCGGGCAGCGCCCCGGCGTCCACCTCGGTCGGCGGGACCAGCGTGACGTGGGTGGGGATGCCGTGTGCCGCGGGGTCGCCGAAGCCCGCGCGCAGCTCCTGGAGCAGGCTGCCGTGAGGCTCCGGGACCGCGATCGAGACGCCGATCGTTACGGTCCCCACGTCGTACTCCCGTTCCTAGTGATGGCTTGTGCCGGGGTGGTGTCCCGCGCCGTGCTGCCTCTGGGCAGAGGCGGCAGGGGCGCTCAGTGCTTGGCGGGCACGAAGCCCACCTTGTCGTAGGTCTCGGCGAGGGTCTCCGCGGCGACGGCGCGCGCCTTCTCGGCGCCCTTGGCCAGGATCTGGTCGAGCGTCTCCGGGTCGTCCAGGTACTGCTGGGTGCGGTCCCGGAACGGGGTCACGAAGTCGACCATGACCTCGGCGAGGTCCGTCTTCAGCGCACCGTAGCCCTTGCCGGTGTACTTCTGCTCCAGTTCCGCGATACCGGTGCCCGTGAGCGTGGAGTAGATGGAGAGGAGGTTGCTGACGCCCGGCTTGTTCTCGGCGTCGTAGACGATCTCGCTGCCGGTGTCCGTGACGGCGCTCTTGACCTTCTTCGCGGTCGCCTTCGGCTCGTCGAGGAGGCTGACCACGCCCTTCGGCGTCGACGCCGACTTGCTCATCTTGATCGACGGATCCTGGAGGTCGAAGATCTTCGCCGTCTCCTTGAGGATGTACGGCTGCGGGACCGTGAAGGTGTCGCCGAAGCGGCCGTTGAAGCGCTCCGCCAGGTCGCGGGTGAGCTCCACGTGCTGGCGCTGGTCCTCGCCGACCGGGACCTGGTCGGCCTGGTACAGGAGGATGTCGGCGACCTGGAGGACCGGGTAGGTGAACAGGCCGACGGAGGCGCGGTCCGCGCCGTGCCGGCTGGCCTTGTCCTTGAACTGCGTCATGCGGGACGCCTCGCCGAAGCCCGTCAGGCAGTTCATGACCCAGGCGAGCTGTGCGTGCTCGGGGACGTGGCTCTGCACGAAGAGGGTGCAGCGCTGCGGGTCGAGCCCGGCGGCGAGGAGCTGGGCCGCCGCGAGCCGGGTGTTGGCGCGCAGCTCCTTCGGGTCCTGCGGGACCGTGATCGCGTGCAGGTCCACCACCATGTAGAAGGCGTCGTGGGACTCCTGCAGCGCCACCCACTGGCGGACGGCGCCGAGGTAGTTGCCGAGGTGGAACGAGCCTGCGGTGGGCTGGATTCCGGAGAGCACGCGAGGACGATCAGAGGCCATGCTCAGCATTCTCTCAGGTGACTGCGACAGGTGGGGAACAGGTGCGGAACAGGTGCGGGACGGCCCGTACCGGCTCCCCGCCTGTTCCCCGCCCGGCTGACGCCTCAGTCCGTGGGCAGGCCCGGTGCCGGGAACGACCGCATCAGGTCCGCCACTTCGGCCCTGATCTTGGTGAGGGTCTCCTCGTCACCCGCACGAGCTGCGGTGACGCCCCGGTCGATCCACTCGGCGACGGTCGGCATGTGGTCGGCGGTGAGGCCCCGGGAGGTGAGCGACGGGGCGCCGATGCGGACGCCGGAGGGGTCGAAGGGCTTCCTCGGGTCGTACGGGACGGTGTTGTAGTTCACGACGATCCCGGCCCGGTCGAGCGCCTTCGCGGCCACCTTGCCGGGGACGTCCTTCGGCGTGAGGTCCATCAGGATCAGGTGGTTGTCGGTGCCGCCGGAGACGAGGTCGAAGCCGCGCGCGAGGAGGGCGTCGGCGAGGGCCTTGGCGTTGGCGACGACGGCGTGCGCGTAGGCGCGGAACTCCGGCCTCGCCGCCTCGTGCAGGGCGACGGCGATCGCTGCGGTGGTGTGGTTGTGCGGGCCGCCCTGGAGGCCGGGGAAGACGGCCTTGTCGATGGCCTTGGCGTGCTCCTCGCGGGACATCAGCAGGGCGCCGCGCGGGCCGCGCAGGGTCTTGTGGGTGGTCGTGGAGATCACATCGGCGTGCTCGGCGGGCGAGGGGTGGGCGCCGCCCGCGACCAGGCCCGCGATGTGGGCGATGTCCGCGACGAGGACGGCCCCGGCCTCGCGGGCGATCTCCGCGAAGCCCGCGAAGTCGATGGTGCGGGGCAGTGCGGTGCCGCCGCAGAAGATCAGCTTCGGGCGCTCCTTGAGGGCGAGGTCGCGCACCTCGTCCAGGTCGACCAGGCCGGTGTCGTGACGCACCCCGTACTGCACGCCCCTGAACCACTTGCCGGTCGCCGAGACGCCCCAGCCGTGCGTGAGGTGGCCGCCCATCGGCAGGGCCATGCCCATCACGGTGTCGCCGGGCTCGGCGAAGGCCAGGTAGACGGCGAGGTTGGCCGGGGAGCCGGAGTAGGGCTGGACGTTGGCGTGGCCGACGCCGAAGACGGCCTTGGCGCGGTCCTGGGCGAGCCGCTCCACCTGGTCGATGACCTGCTGGCCCTCGTAGTAGCGGCGGCCCGGGTAGCCCTCGCTGTACTTGTTCTGCAGGACCGTGCCGGTGGCTTCGAGGACGGCCGTGGAGACGTAGTTCTCGCTGGGGATCAGGCGCAGCGTCTCCGCCTGGAGCTGCTCCTCGGCGCCGACGAGGCCGGCGAGCTCGGGGTCCTCGGCGGTGAGGGCGGGGTGCGACAAGGGGAGAGTCATGGTGGTGGCCTCCGGGGCATGCGGTCAGTTCGTGTCCGTACGTGACGTGCTCCCGGGGTGCCCAGGCGGGCGGCACCTCGAAGGTCTTGCCCATGGCGGGGCTTCCTCGGGGTCGGTTCCCCGTACGCCAGTCGCCCTGCCGGTGAGAACACAGTAACGGGCGCGCCGGTACGGCAGGTTTCCCTGTCCGCGATGCGAGCGACGATAGGAATTGGGCCACGAGCCCCGCCCTCCATCCGCCGTGTGTGCCGAAGAACGGAGACCCCGTGTCCGCTACGGAAGCCCTCATCGCCCAGGCCGAAGCCCACAGCGCCCACAACTACCACCCGCTGCCCGTCGTGATCTCCTCGGCCGACGGCGCGTGGATGACCGACGTCGAGGGGCGCCGCTTCCTCGACATGCTCGCCGGGTACTCGGCGCTCAACTTCGGGCACGGCAACCGCCGTCTCGTCGACGCCGCGAAGGCCCAGCTCGACCAGGTCACGCTGACCTCGCGGGCCTTCCACCACGACCGGTTCGCGGCGTTCTGCACGCGCCTGGCCGAGCTGTGCGGCAAGGAGATGGTGCTGCCCATGAACACCGGCGCCGAGGCGGTCGAGACGGCCGTGAAGACGGCGCGGAAGTGGGGCTACCGGGTCAAGGGCGTGCCGGACGGGCGGGCGAAGATCGTCGTGGCGGCCGACAACTTCCACGGCCGCACCACGACCATCGTCAGCTTCTCCACCGACCCCGAGGCGCGCGCCGACTTCGGCCCCTACACCCCCGGCTTCGAGATCGTCCCGTACGGGGACGAGGAGGCGCTGCGGGCAGCGGTGGACGAGGACACCGTGGCCGTGCTCCTCGAACCCATCCAGGGCGAGGCGGGCGTCCTGGTGCCGCCGCCCGGATATCTCGCGGCCGTACGGGAGTTGACGCGGGAGCGGGACGTGCTCTTCATGGCGGACGAGATCCAGTCCGGCCTCGGCCGCACCGGGCGCACCTTCGCCTGTGAGCACGAGGGCGTGGTGCCCGACGTGTACCTCCTCGGCAAGGCGCTCGGCGGCGGCGTCGTGCCGGTCTCCGCGGTGGTGGCGGACGCCGATGTGCTCGGCGTCTTCAAGCCCGGCGAGCACGGCTCGACCTTCGGCGGCAACCCGCTCGCCTGCGCGGTCGGCCTGGAGGTCGTCGACATGCTCTCCACCGGCGAATTCCAGGCCCGCGCCACCGAGTTGGGCGAGCATCTGCACGCCGAGCTGGGGCTGCTCACCGGCACCGGCAAGGTCACGGCGGTGCGCGGGCGCGGGCTGTGGGCCGGGGTCGACATCAGCCCCGCGTACGGGACGGGGCGGGACATCTCGCAGAAGCTGATGGACCGGGGTGTCCTGGTGAAGGACACCCACGGGTCCACGATCCGGCTCGCGCCGCCCCTGGTGATCAGCAAGGAGGACCTGGACTGGGGGCTCGACCAGCTGCGGGCCGTCCTCAGCTGACCGGGGGCCGGTTCAGGGTTTGCGCGCGACGCCGCCGAACATCGCCACGTCCTCCAGCGGCCCCTCGGCGGCGTCCGCGCGCCACTTGTTGCACGACACGACGCCCGGCTCGAGGAGGTCAAGGCCGTCGAAGAACCGGGTGATCTGCTCGGGGGTGCGCTGGGTGAGCTTCGGGGTGCCGTGCTCGTTCCAGAACGCGACGGCGGCGTCCACGTCGGGCATGTCCGGCCGGGTGATGGTGTGGCTGAGGACGAGGTGGCTGCCGGACGGCAGGGCGTCCATGACGCGCCGCACGACGCCGTACGCCTCGGGGTCGTCGTCGAGGAAGATGACGACGCCGAGCAGGATCAGGGCGACGGGCTTGCTGAAGTCCAGGGTCCTCGCGGCCTGTTCGAGGATCACGTCGACGTCGCGCAGGTCCTGGTCGAGGTAGTCGGTGCGGCCCTCGGGGGTGCTGGTGAGCAGTGCGCGGGCGTGGACGAGGACCAGCGGGTCGTTGTCCACGTAGACGACGCGGGACTCCGGGGCGAGACGCTGGGCCACCTCGTGGGTGTTGTCGGCGGTGGGCAGGCCCGTACCGATGTCCAGGAACTGCCGTATGCCCTCCTTCGCCACCAGGTGCTGCACCGCGCGGCCGAGGAAGACCCGGTCGGCGCGGGCGTACTCCCCGATGCCGGGGTGGAGCTCGCGGATCTGGTCACCCGCCGCCTGGTCCACCTCGTAGTTGTCCTTGCCCCCGAGCCAGTAGTTCCAGATGCGCGCCGTGTGCGGCTGGCTTGTATTGATCCTGTCGTCCATGGGTGCAGGGTATGTGGCGGACAACGGGACGTCTCCGCCGGGGAGTTCAAAGAATTCTCCGGCGGTCAGAGGATCACGTGGGGCAGGAAGCGGGCGTACTCGTCCGTGATCAGGCCCGACGACTCCCGGATGCCGAGGCCCGCCGCCTCCCCCTCGACGACCCACGCGCCCAGCACCGTGCGGTTGCCGTCGAAGTCCGGCAGTGGCGCCAACTCCTGGTAGCAGCACGGCTCTTCGCGTACGGCGGCGGGGGCGCCCGGGTCGTGGACCGTCACCCCGGCGCCCTCGCGGCCCAGGAGGGGCTTGGCGACCCAGCCCGTCGTGGCGGCGAGGTCGCGCGGGCCGTCCAGGTAGGCGGGGAGGAGGTTCGGATGCCCCGGGTAGAGCTCCCAGAGGATCGCGAGGAGCGCCTTGTTGGAGAGCAGCATCTTCCAGGCGGGCTCGATCCACAGCGTGCTGCCCGTGCCGCCGCCGTTGTCCAGGGTGTCCAGGACGTGCGGGCCGAAGCGGTCCGTGGCCAGCCACTCCCAGGGGTAGAGCTTGAAGCAACTGCGCAGGAAGCGGAGCTTCTTGTCGACGAAGCGGCCGGAGAGACGGTCCCAGCCGATGTCCTCCATCGAGATGGACTCCGTGGCAAGGCCCGCCTGGTCGGCCGTCTCCCGCAGATACGCGACCGTCATCAGGTCCTCGCCGAGCTCGTCGCCCGCGGAGTGCGCGAAGTAGAGGGGGCTGCCCGGCGGGAGCAGCTCGGCCTGCCTCCGCCAGGCTTCGACCAGGCGCTCGTGGAGGGAGTTCCACTGGTCGGCGCCGGGGAAGCGCTCCTCCATCCAGAACCACTGGGGGCCGGCCGCCTCGACGAGGGAGGTCGGGGTGTCCGCGTTGTACTCGAGGAGCTTCGCCGGGCCCGTGCCGTCATGGCGCAGGTCGAACCGGCCGTAGAGGGACGGGAGTTCGGCCCTGCGGCGCCAGGACTCCTTGATGAGGCCGGCGAGGCGGGGGTCCGTGATGCCCAGGTCCTGCGCCAGGCGGTCGCGGGCCACCAGGTGCTCCGCCGCCGCGAGACACATCGCGTGCAGCTCCTCGACGACCTCCTCCAGGGCCTCCACCTCGGGCAGCGAGAAGACGTAGTACGCGGACTCGTCCCAGTACGGGCGCAGCGTGTCGTCCGGGTAGCGGGTGAGCGGGTAGATGAGGCCCTGGTCCTCGACCGTCTGCTGCCAGCCGGGGCGGGGGGTGGTGGTGTGGCGTTTCATCGGGGGTCCTTGAGGGGGTGCTTCGGCTTCGGCTTCGGCGCGCTCAGCCGCCGCCGCTGCCCGAGCAGCCGAAGCCGTTCCGGTCCACTGCCTCGCTGCGGCTGAACGTGCCGTAGTCCGCGCGGCGGCCGGTGACGTCTGCGTCGTAGTACCAGGCGGCGTCCACACGCCCCTGCTTGCCGGTGCCGAAGGACCCCGAGGAACCCTTGCGGGACGACGATGAGCCCTGCGCGCCCGACGCGCAGTTGCTGTCGCTCACGATGCGGTAGCCGTCGGTGAAGTTGTAGCTGTCACGGTCCACGCAGC
Organism: Streptomyces sp. NPDC059009; assembly: GCF_042740175.1. Lineage (NCBI taxonomy): Bacteria > Bacillati > Actinomycetota > Actinomycetes > Kitasatosporales > Streptomycetaceae > Streptomyces > Streptomyces sp. NPDC059009. Next base: position 84,139 of record NZ_JBHYJB010000040.1, read on the forward strand.
GGCGGTCCGGGTCGGAGCCGCAGGACGTGAGGGCCGCGGCGAGCACGCCCATGCCGCCGAGGGCGACGGTGCTGGAGCGCATCCGGCGGCGCGGGGCGGAGGCGGGCGGGGACGTGGAGGCGGGCGGGGACGCGGCAGGCAGCGGCGCGGTGCGTGGTGGGACTTCGGTCATGGTGCGTGAGGGTAGGCAACGCCCGGGCGGACCCGCCGGGCGCCCCCTGGGCCTCAGCCTCAACTACTGTCCCTTCATGCCCCTTGGGATGATTTGCGCACTGGGTTCCGCGGTCTGCTTCGGTACGGCCTCCGTCTTCCAGGCGGTCGCCACCCGCTCCACGGCGCCCGGCTCCGGCTCGGGCGTCGACCCGGCGCTGCTGCTGCGCGCCGCGCGGCAGTGGCGGTACCTCCTCGGCCTCGGCCTGGACGGCCTGGGTTTCCTGCTCCAGATCGTCGCGCTCAGATCGATCCCCATCTACGCGGTGGGGGCGGCGCTCGCGGCCTCGCTCGCCGTGACGGCGGTGGTGGCGGCGCGGCTGCTGCACGTGCGGCTGAGCGGGGTGGAGTGGGGCGCGGTGGGGGTGGTCTGCGCGGGCCTGGCGATGCTGGGGCTGGCCTCCGGTGACGAGGGCGAGCACGGCGGGTCGGCGACGCTGCGGTACGCGATGCTCGGGGTCGCGGTGGCCGTGCTGCTGCTCGGTGCGGTGGCGGGCCGGCTCCCCGACCGGGGGCGTGCGCTGGCGCTGGGCCTGGGTGCGGGCTGCGGCTTCGGCGTGGTGGAGGTGACGGTGCGCCTCATCGACGACGTCTCGCCGGGTGCGCTGCTCTCCAATCCCGCGACGTACGCCCTGCTCGTGGGCGGTGGTGCGGCGTTCCTGCTGCTCACGTCGGCGCTGCAGCGGGGGTCGGTGACGACGGCGACGGCCGGGATGGTCATCGGTGAGACGGTCGGTCCGGCGCTGGTGGGCGTGGTGTGGCTGGGCGACAGGACACGGGAGGGGCTGGGGTGGCTGGCGGTGCTGGGGTTTGTGGTGGCGGTGGTGGGGGCGCTGGCGCTGGCGCGGTTCGGGGAGGCGCCGAGCCCGTCAAGCCCGTCAAGGGGGCACCGCTGATCGGGGGGAAGCGCTGATCGGGGGAAGCGCTGATCGGGGGCGAGGAGGCCGGGCCCCCCGCGAGGGGGCCCGGCCCAGGACGGCAAGCCGCACCCCAGGAGCGCCCCGCCCCCGCAGCACCGGTCAGCGCGGCGTGACGATCGGGAACCTCGGGTCGGGGAAGACCAGGTAGCCGAAGACCGTGTCCGCGGCCGCCTTGTCGTCGACCTGGATGGTGCCCGCGGTGACCTGCTCGTCGAAGTTCTGGGTGAACCGCGGTCCGGACAGGGCCAGTTCGTTGAGTGCCTTGCGCGTGAGCGTGATCGTGGCGGTGGGCTTGCCCGCCAGGGCGTCCGGGCCCTCGACGTAGATCAGGGCGCCGTTGCGCAGGGTGGTGGTGGCCTCCTGGCGGGGGTCTTCGAGGACCCAGCGCAGGACGATGGGCGTGGTCTGCCCCTCCGCCGCCTTCGGCCCGTCGACGGCCTTCGCCATGGCCTGGAAGAACAGCCCCAGGGTCATGCTCCGCACCAGGTCGGAAGCGCTCTGCGGGGTGCGCTTCTGCGGTCCTTCGACGACCTCCTGGGCGCCGGTGAGGAAGAAGTTGCGCCACGTGGCGTTCTCGGCGCCGAAGCCGAGCTGGGTGAACGTCTGGGACTGGAGCTGCTTGGCCTGGTCCAGGGCGTCCTTGGCGATGGTGAAGTCCGGGTCACCGGAGGCGAAGATGACGTGGTTGAGCAGCTCGGCGGCCCACCGGTACTGCGGCGGATCGGCCGAGAGCGCCTCCTGCGCCTTGGCGTTGACGGCCTCCGGGCCGCCCATCGCCGTCACGTACTGCACGCCCGCCTCGATGGGCGGCAGCGTCCACAGGTGGGCGGGGTTGCCGTCGAACCAGCCGATGTAGCGCTGGTAGACGGCCTTGAGGTTGTGGCTCAGCGAGCCGTAGTACCCCTGGTCGTACCAGTGCTCGGCCAGGCCGCGCGGCAGGTGCTTGAGCTTCTCGGAGATCTCGATGCCCGTGTATCCGGCGTCGATGAGGCGCAGCGCCTGGTCGTTGAGGTAGGCGTACATGTCCCGCTGGTTCGACAGGAACTCGATGATCGAGTCCTTGCCCCAGCGCGGCCAGTGGTGCGAGGCGAACTCGACATCGGTGTGCTCGCCGAAGGTCTGGATCGCCTCGGTGAGGTACTTCGACCACGCGTGCGGGTCGCGGACCTGGGCGCCGCGCAGGCTGAGCAGGTTGTGCAGGGTGTGGGTGGCGTTCTCCGCCATGCACAGGGCCCTGAGCTCGGGGAAGTAGAAGTTCATCTCCGCGGGCGCCTCGGTGCCGGGCGTCAGCTGGAAGACGATGGGCACGCCGTCGACGGTCTGCGTGTACAGGCCGGGCCGCCACGGGATCACGTACTGCGCGGACCAGTTGCTCTGCGGCGTCGTCGGGATCTCGGGGCCGCCGACGTAGTGGCGCGGCGGGATCAGCGTCACCTCGCCGGTGGAGATCGTCAGGCCGAGGCCCGCGCCGACCTGCCCGAACGGGCCCTTGTCGAGGCCCGCGGCGTACATGAACTCCGCCCGGCGCGCCATCGCGGGACCCGCGAGGACGTTCTCCCTGATCGCGTGCTCCAGGAAGCCGATCGGGGCGTAGACCGCGAGGTCCTCCGGGACCACGTCGCCCTTCTCCGCGAACAGGCCGCGGGAGCCGCCGAAGTGGTCGACGTGGCTGTGCGTGTAGATCACCGCGGTGATCGGCCGCGAGTCCTCGGTGGTCGTCCGGTAGAGCTCGAGGGCGGACCGCGCCGTCTCGTACGAGGCGAGCGGGTCGATGACGATCAGGCCGGTGTCGCCGGTCACGATGGTCATGTTCGACAGGTCGTAGCCGCGGATCTGGTAGATGACGCGGGGCCCGTTGGCCAGGACCTGGAACAGACCGGACTGGGCGGTCAGGGTGCCCTGCCGCCACAGGCTCGGGTTGACGGAGGGGGGAGAGGTCTCGTCGTCCCGCAGGAAGTCGTAGGAGGCGAAGCTCCAGACCATCTCCTCCTTGCCGCCCTTGGCCGGGATGAACGGCACGTCGGGCACCGCTATCAGACCTCTCGCGGCGTCCTCGTAGTCCCCGCTGCTGGGGCTCGGTAAGGACTCGGTCTGCTGATTGCGGTTCTGGATGTACTCGGAGGGCTCGATGGGCTCGGTGCCGTACATGCGCTCTCTCCTTCAGGGCGTGCGGGAGCCGCCGCCCCGGTGGGGGCGGCAGAAGTGATCTCCGTGCGATGCGTGATCGACGCTAAGCAGACCGTGATCGCCCCGCAAGGAACCGAACCGGTCAACGCCCCTGACCCACCGGGCGATTGGCGTGATGACTACGGCAGCGCCCGGCACAGCGCTTCGAGCGCCCCCGCCCACGCGTGGTCCGCCGGCGTCCCGTACCCCACGACCAGCGCATCGAAGTCCGGAACTGTCGCCCGCGGGTGCCGGAAGTGCGAGACCCCCTGGACCGCGAGCCGCTGCCAGCTCGCCGCCTGGACGACCGAGCGCTCGGTGCCCGGCGGGAGCCGGAGGACCGCGTGCAGGCCCGCCGCGATCCCGCTCGCCCGCACCTCGGGCGCCCGCTCGGCGAGTGCGGCCACCAACTGGTCGCGGCGGCGCCGGTAGCGGAGGCGGGCGCCGCGCACGTGCCGGTCGTAGGCGCCCGACGTGAGGAACTCCGCGAGGGTCAGCTGGTCCATCGCGCCGCACGCCCAGTCCGAGCCGCCCTTCTCCTCGAGGACCTCCGGGACGAGCCGGGGCGGAAGCACCATCCAGCCGAGACGCAGGCCCGGGGCGAGGGACTTGCTGGCCGTGCCCAGGTAGACCACGTGGTCCGGGTCGAGGCCCTGGAGCGCACCGACGGGCTGGCGGTCGTAGCGGAACTCGCCGTCGTAGTCGTCCTCCAGGATCAGGCCACCGGTGCGGCGCGCCCAGTCGACGGCCTCCGCGCGCCGGTCGGGGTGGAGCGGAACGCCCATCGGGAACTGGTGCGCCGGGGTGAGCAGCGCCGCCTTGAAGCGGGCCCCTCCCCCGCCCAACTCCCCTGTGTGCGTGCCGAGTTCATCGCGCTCCAGCGGCGTCGTGCGCAGGCCCGCCCGGGACAGGATCCCCCAGTGCGCGTCCAGGCCGTACGACTCGACCGCGATGTCCCGCACCCCGCGCCCCCGCAGCACCGCGCCGAGCAGCATCAGCCCGTGCGCGAAGCCCGAGCAGATGACGATGCGGTCGGGGTCGGCGTGCACGCCGCGCGCCCGGGACAGATAGTCCGCGAGGGCGGTGCGCAGCTCGACGCGGCCGCGCGGGTCGCCGTAGCCGAACGCCTCGTTGGGGGCGGCCGCCAGGGCGCGGCGGGCCGCCTTCAGCCACTCGGTGCGGGGGAAGGACGCCAGGTCGGGGGTGCCGGGCATGAGGTTGTACGCGGGCCCGGTGGACTTGCGGGCCCGGGAGACCGGGGGCTTCACGGGGCTCGGCACCGGGCGGTCGGCGACCCGTGTGCCCGAGCCCTGCCGCGCGGTGAGCCAGCCCTCCGCCACCAGGTCCGCATAGGCGTCGGCGACGGTGTTGCGGGCGATGCCCAGGTCGACGGCGAGGGAGCGGGAGGAGGGCAGCCGGGTGCCGGGGGCGAGCCGGCCGCCCCGTACCGCCTCGCGCAGGGCGTCGGTGAGGCCCTTGCGGACGCCGGTCCCGGGCGCGGCCGCCGCCTCGCCGACCGCCGTGTCCAGGTGGAGGTCGACCCCCAAAGTGGCCCAGGTTTCTTCCATGGGAATGGACCATACCTCTGGGCTATTCCACTCATAGAGTCAGGGACATGAGCACGAACGAGAACAGCAACCGGACCGCCCAGGACCAGCCCGCCCAGGACCAGCGCGAGTACCTGGCCGAGCACACCCCGCGGCTCGACCTCGGCGGCCTCGCCCCCGACGTCTACAAGGCCATGATCCGGCTCGACACGGCCGCCCGTAAGGGCGTCGACCCGGTCGTCCTCGAACTGGTCAAGATCCGCGCCTCGCAGATCAACCACTGCGCCTTCTGCCTCGACATGCACACCAAGGACGCGCTCGCCGCGGGCGAGAGCGTCGAGCGGATCGTGCAGCTCAACGGGTGGGAGGAGTCGAAGCACTTCTACACCGCGAAGGAGATCGCGGCGATCGAGCTGACGGAGGCCGTCACCGTCCTCACCGACGGCTTCGTGCCCGACGAGGTCTACGAGAAGGCCGCCAAGCACTTCGACGAGACCGAGCTGGCGCACCTCATCGCCGCGATCACGGTCATCAACGCCTGGAACCGGTTCGCCGTGACCACGCGGATGGTGCCGGGCCACTACACACCGGGCTCGACGGCACACCGCCCCGCCTGACCGCCACCACTCCCCCTCGCCAACTCGCTCCGCAGACAAAGGAGTTACCCCACCATGCGGCACGCCATGGTCCATCCCGACGTGGCCCTGCGCACCCCGCCGGGACACCAGAAGTGAGCGCCGCCGACAGCACGGACGGCGTCACGGTGTTCCGCGCCCTGCACCACGGCCGCTCCCCCGGCGACCCGCTGGTCCTGCCGGGCCCCTGGGACGCGGCCAGCGCCAAGGTCTTCGCGGAGGCGGGCTTCCCGGCCCTGGCGACGCCGAGCGCGGGGGTGTCGGCGTCGCTGGGGTACGCGGACGGTGAGCTGCCCGCGGACGAGATGTTCGCCGCGGTCGCCCGTATCGCCCGGGCCGTCGACGTGCCCGTCAGCGCGGACATCGAGCGCGGGTACGGCCTCGCCCCCAAGGAGATCGTGGAGCGCCTCCTGGAGGCGGGAGCCGTCGGCTGCAATCTGGAGGACTCGACCCCCGAGGGGCTCAAGGACCCGCAGGAGCAGGCCGATTGGCTGGCCGAGGTCCGGGCCGCCGCCGGGGACCGGATGTTCCTCAACGCCCGCGTGGACACCTTCGTACGGGGCGTCACCGACCCGGAGCGGGCGATCGAACGGGCCCGGCTCTATGTCGCGGCGGGCGCCGACTGCGTCTACCCGATCATGGCGCCCCCCGAAGTCGTCCCCGTACTGCGGGAGTCGGTCGACGGGCCGCTGAACGTGGTGGCGCGGCCGGCCTCGGACCTCGGCGGCCTCGGCATGCTCGGCGCCACCCGCATCACGTTCGGCCCGGGCCTGCTGAAGGCGACGATGGCCCGGCTGAACGACCTTGCCCTGGGTCTCCGTTAGTCGCAGAGCAACGGGTGGGGCAGAGCAGCGGGTGGGTGGGAGAAAGGAAGTCCCACCCACCCGCAGGGCTCACTTCGGGATCCAGGCCCGCCACTTGGACTCGTTCTCGGAGACCCACTTCTCCGCCGCGTCCTGAGGGGACATCTTCTTGTCGGCGATGTTGAGGGAGACCTCGTTCTGGTCGGCCTCGGACCAGTTGAACTTCTTCAGGAACTCGGCCGCCTTGCCGCCGTTCTTCGCGAAGTCCGCGTTGAAGTACTTCTGCAGCGGCGTGTGCGGGTACTCGCACTTGATCTTCGCCGGGTCGGCGTCGCAGCCCTCCTTGTACTTGGGCAGCTTCACCTCCGTCATCGGCACCTTGTCGAACAGCCACTGCGGCTTGTACCAGTACGTCAGGAACGGCTTCTGCTGCTTGGCGAACTGCTTGATCTGGGTGATCTGCGCCGCCTCGGAGCCCGCGAAGACGACCTGGTAGTCCAGGCCGAGGTTCTTCACGAGGGCCTTGTCGTTGGTGAGGAACGACGGGGAGCCGTCCATCAGCTGGCCCTTGTCGCCGCTCTCCGGGGTGCGGAGCTGGTCGGCGTACTTGTTGAGGTTCTTCCAGTCGGTGACGTCCGGGTGCTTCTTCGCGAAGTACGTGGGGACGAACCAGCCGATGTGGCCCGTCACGCCGACGTCGCCACCGCGCGCGACCGTCTTCTTGTCGTCGATGTAGAGCTTTTCCTGGTCCGGGTGGCCCCAGTCCTCCATGATCGCGTCGACGCGGCCCTGGCTGAGCGCGTCCCAGGCCGGGACCTCGTCGATCTGGACCTTGTCGACGCGGTAGCCCAGCTCGTGGTCGAGCAGATACTCGGCGACGGCCACGTCCGCCTGGGCACCCACCCAGGACTGGACGGAGAGCGTCACGGTCTTGGCGCCCGCGTTGGCGTACGGGGACGCCTGCTTGGTCATGTCGGCGGCACCGCACCCGGAGAGGGCGAGGAGGGCGCCGCCTGCGGTGAGAGCGCTCACCACTCGCGTACGCGTACGCATGTCAGGCTCCCTTCTTCGCGCTGCGGTCCCGGCGTTCCGTGGGCTGCGTCACCCGGTCCAGCATCAGGCCGAGGCAGACGACGGCGATGCCGCCCACCAGGCCGACGCCGAGGTCGTTCTGCGCGATGCCGTACAGGACGTCGTAACCGAGCGAGCCACCGCCGACCATGCCGCCGATGACGACGACGGCGAGGACGAGGACGACCGCCTGGTTGACGGCGAGCAGCAGCGTCGGCCGGGCCAGCGGGAGCTGGACCTGGCGCAGCTGCTGCCAGCTGGTGGCGCCGAGGGACTTCGAGGACTCCATCGCCGCCGGGCTGACCTCGCGCAGGCCCTGCGTGGTGATGCGGATGACGGCGGGCACCGCGTAGGCGATGGCCGCGGCGCACGCGGGGGCGCGGCCGATGGCGAAGAGGCCCACGACCGGGATCAGGTAGACGAACTGCGGCATCGTCTGCAGGACGTCGAGGACCGGGCGGAGCAGCCGCTCCAGGCGCGAACTGCGGGCCGCCGCGATGCCGATCGCAAAGCCGATGATCACCGTGACGGCGACCGCGGCGATCACCTGCGACAGCGTGTCTAGGGACTTGTCCCACACGCCGAGGACGCCGATCCCGGCCATCGCGAGGACGGCGGTGAGCGCGGTCTTCCAGGTGCCGATCAGCCAGGCGAGCGTCGCGACGATGAGCAGCAGGGACCACCAGGGCATCCACTGCAGTCCGTCGCGGACCGGGTTGAGGACGCCGGTGGTGAAGTGCGCGGCCCAGTCGGCGGTGCCGCCGACGACGGGGATGCCGGTGTAGAGGTGGTCGACCATCCAGTCCTTGGCGGTGTTGACCGGCTCGGCGATGCTCACCGTCCAGCCGGCCGGCCAGTCGAGGCGGTCGGCGAAGCGGACGGCGAGCGCGACGACGACGGTCAGGGCGGCGGCCACGGACCAGCCGCGCCAGCCGCGCAGCGCCGAGGTGTCCTCGGCCTGGGCGCCCAGGCGCTCCCCCGCCGCGCAGGTGACGCGGTCGAGGACGATGGCGAGCAGCACGATCGGGAGACCGCCGGCGAGGGCCGCGCCGACGTCCACGGAGCCGAGCGCCTGGTAGACGCGGTCACCGAGACCGGCGCCGCCGATCACCGACGCGATGACGGCCATGGAGAGCGCCATCATGATCGTCTGGTTGAGGCCGAGCAGCAGCTCCTTGCGGGCCAGCGGCAGCCGGGCCGAGAACAGGCGCTGGCGGGCCGTGGTGCCGAGCGAGGTCACGGCCTCCATCACGCCGCTGTCGGCGCCGCGCAGACCGAGCGCGGTGAGCCGGGCCATCGGCGGAGCCGCGTAGATGACGGTCGCGATGAGCGCGGCGGGCACACCGATGCCGAAGACCAGCGCGACAGGCAGCAGATACGAGAAGGCGGGCAGGACCTGCATGGTGTCGAGGACCGGCCGCAGCACGCGGAAGATCCGGTCGCTCAGCCCGGCCGCGAGCCCGAGCAGCATGCCGAGGACGACGGAGGCGAGCACGGCGACGACCATCAGGGCGAGGGTCTGCATCGTCGGCACCCACATGCCGAGCAGCCCGCACAGGCCGAACGAGGCGGCCGTGAGCACCGCGAGCCGCACCCCGGCGACCCGCCAGGCGACCAGCGCTGCCCCGGCGACGACACCGGCCCAGCCGCCCGCGAGGAGCACCAGGTAGACGGCGCGCACGGCGGCCACGATGCCGTTGGAGATGTGGCCGAAGAAGTAGATGAACAGCGGGTGGCTGTCACGGTGGTCGACGATCCACTTGTAGACGTTGTTGAGCGGATCGATCAGGTCGACGGTGAGGGCGTCGGGCCAGGCACCGGAGGCCCACTTGGCGTTGGCGATCGGCACGAGCACGGCCGCGGCGACGGCGAGCAGCAGGAGCTTGCCGACGGCGCGGTGTCGCAGCAGGGCGCCGACGCCGGTATCTCGCAGGGGACTTGAGGACGCGGTGGCGGTGGCCATCAGGCGGTCACCTCACCGGCGTCGGCTGTCCCCTGCCGGGGCCCCACGGCCTCCGAGGCCACCCCGGCGACCACGCCGAGCAGTCCCTCGTGGTCGACGACGCCCAGGCAGCGCCCGTTGTCCATGACGCGGACCGGGAAGCCGGAGCGGGCCACCGCCTCGATGGCCTCGGCGACGGTGGCGTCGGGCCCGAGGGCCGGGCCGCGGTCCGCCTCGTCGCTGTCGGCGGGGCGCAGGGCGGTGCGCACGGTGAGGACCTGCTCGCGCGGGACGTCCCGGACGAAGTCGCGGACGTAGTCGTCGGCGGGCGAGCCGACGATCTCCTCGGGGGTGCCGATCTGCACGACCTTGCCGTCCCGCATCAGCGCGATGCGGTCGCCGACCCGGAGCGCCTCGCTGAGGTCGTGGGTGATGAAGACCATGGTGCGGCCCTCTTCGTCGTGCAGGCGGCAGATCTCCTCCTGCATATCGCGGCGGATCAGCGGGTCGAGGGCGCTGAACGGCTCGTCGAAGAGCAGGACTTCGGGGTCGACGGCGAGGGCGCGGGCCAGGCCCACGCGCTGCTGCTGGCCGCCGGAGAGCTGGCCGGGCTTGCGCTGCTCAAGACCTTCGAGGCCGACCTTGGCGACGACTTCGAGGGCCTTGGCGCGGCGCTCGGCCTTGCCGACGCCCTGGATCTCCAGGCCGTAGGCGACGTTGTCGAGGACCGAGCGGTGCGGCAGCAGGCCGAAGTGCTGGAAGACCATGGCGGCGCGGTGGCGGCGCAGCTCGCGCAGCCGGGACTTGTCCATCGCGAGGACGTCCTCGCCGTCGATGGCGACGGCGCCCGAGGTGGGCTCGATGAGCCGGGTCAGACAGCGCACGAGCGTGGACTTGCCGGAGCCCGACAGGCCCATGACGACGAAGACCTCGCCCTTCTTCACCTCGAAGGACACATCGCGCACGGCGGCGGTGCAGCCGGTGCGCTCGCGCAGCTCGGCCGGGTCGAGACCGTGCAGCTCGGTGTTGCCCGGTATCTGTTCGGCCCTGGGGCCGAAGACCTTCCAGAGGTTCTTGACCGCGAAGACGGGCTGGCCGGTCTCGGTGGTGGACTTCTCGGTCATCGTGGCGGCCTCGCTCATCGGCCGTCACCTCCCAGCATCTCGGCACACTTTTCCCCGACCATGAGCACTCCGATCATCGGGTTCACGGCGGGCATCGTCGGGAAGACGGATGCGTCCGCGATACGGATTCCGGCCAGGCCCCGGATCTTCAACTCCGGGTCCACGACCGCGAGTTCATCAGTGGAAGCACCCATTCGGCAGGTTCCCGCCGGGTGGTACACGGTGTGCGCGGCCTTGCGCACGAGCTCGCTGATCTCCTCGTCCTCGGTGACGTCCGGGCCGGGGAAGACCTCGCGCTTGAGCCACTTGGCGAACGGCTCTGCCTGGGCGACCTTGCGGGCCAGCTTGATGCCGTCGACGAGCGTCTTGCCGTCGTAGTCACCCTCGTCCTCGAAGTACTTGAAGTCGAGGGCGGGCTTGACCTCCGGGTCCGCCGACGTCAGGTAGAGACGGCCGCGGGCGCGGGACTTGGGGATGTTCGGCGTCATGGAGACGCCGTGCTCGGGGCGCTCGTAACCGAGGCGCTCCGGGTTGTCCGTGAACGGAATTTGGTAGAAGTGGAACATCAGGTCCGGGCCCTTGTGCTCCGGGTCCCGCTGCACGAACAGACCGGCGTCCGAGTCCATCGCGGAGTTGCCGGGGATCGGCCCGTTGGTCTCCCAGACGATGACCGACTCGGGGTGGTCGATGAGGTTCTCGCCGACGCCCGGCAGGTCGTGCACGACCGGGATGCCGAGGGCCTGGAGGTCCTTGGCCGGACCGATGCCCGAGTGCATGAGCAGGCGCGGGGTGTCGACGGCACCGGCGCAGACGAGCACCTCGTTGCGGGCGGTGAGGAGCTTCTCCTCGCCCTCCTTGGTGCGGACGTGCACGCCGCGCGCCGTCTTCCCGTCGAGCTCCAGCTTGTGCGCCCAGGTCTCCAGGAACAGGTGGAGGTTCGGGCGGTCACCCGCCTCCATGTGGGGGTGGAGGTAGGCGACGGACGCCGAGGACCGCTTGTTGTTCTCCGGGTGGTACGAGAGGTCGAAGAAGCCGACGCCCTCGTCGAAGGGCTGGTCATTGAAGCCCACGACCTCCGGCACGCCGAGCGCCGTCTTCGTCGCCTCGACCCAGTCGGTGGCGATCTGGTTCTGGTCCTTCTTGGCGACGCGCACGATGTTGTTGCGCAGCTTCCCGAAGTACGGGTCCATGGCCTTGGCGTTCCAGCCCGCGGCCCCGGCCTCCTCCCACTCGTCCCAGTCGGACGGCAGCGGCTTGAAGGAGATCAGCGTGTTGTGCGAGGAGCACCCGCCGAGGACCTTCGCGCGGCTGTGCAGGATGTGCGAGTTGCCGCGCGGCTGCTCGGTGGTCGTGTACTCGTAGTCCAGCTCACCGCCGAGCAGGCCGAGCCACTTGCGCAGCGTCAGGACGTCCTCGCGCCCGATGTCGGACGGGCCGCCCTCGATGACGGCGACGGTGACGCCGGGGTTCTCGGTGAGCCGGGAAGCGATCACCGATCCCGCGGTGCCGCCACCGACGATGACGTAGTCGAACTCGGTCTGGGACATGGGGGGTTACTCCAAAGTTCTGCGCGTGATGAGCGGTCGTACGGGTGCCTCAGGGCCTGCCGGGTGCGGGGCTCAGCCCGCGAACCAGCGGACCGGGGCGGGCGCCAGGTTCTGGTAGATGTGCTTGGCCTCGCGGTACTCGGCGAGCCCGGCCGGGCCGAGCTCACGGCCGACGCCGCTCTTGCCGAAGCCGCCCCACTCCGCCTGCGGCAGGTAGGGGTGGAAGTCGTTGATCCAGATGGTGCCGTGGCGCATCCGGCGCGCCATGCGGCGGGCCAGGCCCTGGTCGGTGGTCCAGACGGCGCCCGCGAGGCCGTACTCGGTGTCGTTGGCGAGCGCGACGGCCTCGTCCTCGGTGGTGAAGGTCTCCACGGTCAGGACGGGCCCGAAGACCTCCTCGCGGACGACGCGCATCCCGCGGTGGCACTGGTCGAGCACCGTCGGCTCGTAGAAGTAGCCGGTGGCGGGGCGGGCCTCGGTGGGCTCGGGGCGCTTGCCGCCGGTGCGCAGGACCGCGCCCTCCTCCAGGGCGGACGCCACGTACATCTCGGTCTTCTCGCGCTGCTGCTGCGAGACGAGGGGGCCGCACTCCACGCCGTCCTCGGTGCCGCGCCCGAGCCGGATCGCGGCGGCCCGGCGGGTGAGTTCGGCGACGAAGCGCTCGCGCACCGACTCCTCGATGATGAGGCGGCCACCGGCGGAGCAGACCTGCCCGCTGTGGATGAAGGCGGCGTTGAGCGCCTGGTCGACGGCGGTGTCGAAGCCCTCTTCGGTGGCGCAGGCGTCGGCGAAGACGACGTTCGGGTTCTTGCCGCCGAGCTCCAGGGCGACCTTCTTGACGCCGAGGGCGGCGGCCTGGGCGACCTTGGTGCCGGAGACGAGGCCGCCGGTGAAGGAGACCAGGTCGACGTCCGGGTGGTCGGCGAGGCGGGCGCCGACGGTGTGGCCGGGGCCGGTCACGATGTTCGCGACACCGGCCGGGAGGCCCGCCTCGACGAGCAGCTCGATGAGAGCCACCGTCGTCAGTGGCGTGATCTCGCTGGGCTTGATGACGAAGGTGTTGCCCGCCGCGAGCGCCGGGGCGATCTTCCAGCTGGCCTGCAGGAGCGGGTAGTTCCAGGGCGTGATCATCGTGCAGACGCCGATGGGCTCGTGCACGACGACGCTGTGGATGTCGTCGCTGCCCGCGTCCACGACGCGGCCCGCGCCCTCGCCGATGACGAGGTCGGCGAAGTAGCGGAAGGCGTCGGCCACGCAGTCGACGTCGACGCGGCCCTCCTCGACGGTCTTCCCGGCGTCGCGGCTCTCCAGGAGCCCGATCTCCTCCCGGTCGCGCACGAGCAGATCGGCGACCCGGCGCAGCAGGGCGGCCCGCTCGGCGACCGGCGTGTGCGGCCAGGGGCCCTCGTCGAAGGCGCGGCGTGCGGCGGCGATGGCGGCGTCCGCGTCCTCCGTGGATCCCTCGGCGATCACGGCGAACGTCTTCGCGTCCGCCGGGTCGAGGATCTCGCGCGTGGCCCCGGAGGCGGCGCTCAGCCACTCTCCGTCCACATGGATGGTCTGTTGTGCGGACACGTCCCGTTTGCCTTCCGTTCCTGTCATCTGCCCCACCTGTCACTCATGGGGGCATTGCCCCCAGCTTCCTCATGGGGGCCGGGAGCACCTGCCCTCGGCCAGGAAAAGCATGCGCGTTCGGTGGCCGAAAGTGCGCCGCATCACTGCGCATGCGGGAGTTGGTGGTGATACGTACGCTTGATGGGTGGTTTTCCACGGGAGGTGTAGTTATGCCCGGAATGACCCATAAGCGCGCCTGGGGCGCCGCCACCGGGACCGCGGCCGCGGCGACCCTCGTTCTCACCCTGTCGGGCTTCATGCCGACCGCGAGCAGCGGCCTGAACGGCGACCTGAACAGCAAGGATGACACCGCGGACCTGAGCGCGCAGGAGATCTTCGACAAGTCGCGGACCGCGACCGAGGGCGCGACATCCCTGCGCATCAAGGTGGACGCCGGAGGGACGGGCGGCGACCGCACGAGCGAGAGCGCCAGCGCGATGCCCTCGGTGGACCTCGCCCTGGACCGCAAGGGCGACTGCACCGGAACGATCACCGAGGACGGCGCGGCCATCGAGCTGATCAAGAAGGGCGCGAAGGTCTGGATCAAGCCCGACGCGGCGTTCTGGCAGCGCGAGCTGCCCGGCAAGGACGGCGAGGCCGCCCAGGAGCTGCTGAAGAACCGCTATCTGTACGGCACCACGGCCGACCCCATGCTCAAGGACGTCGCCGACGCCTGTGACCTGGGCAAGTTCCTCCAGGACGACGACGAGGACAAGCCCACGAACCTGCAGAAGGGCGGCACGTCCAGCGTCGACGGCACCAAGGTCGTCAAGCTCACCGGCAAGGAGGACGGCAAGCCCGTCACGTACTACGTGGCCGCCGAGGGCAAGCCGTACATGATCAAGGCCGAGGGCGAGGACGACGGGCAGAAGCTGTCGGCCATGTTCTCCGACTACGACAAGCCGGTCCCGTCGAAGACCCCGTCGGCGGACGAGACCGTGGACGTCTCGAAGCTCAACAGCGAGCTGCAGAGCACCTGATCAGACATCCCGCACCTGACCAGACATCCCGCACCTGATCAGACGTCGTCCTCGTCGGCGAGGTCGTCCTGGGCGGCGAGCCCCGCCACCCACAGCGGCATCAGCCAGTGCGTGACGAAGACCGCGAACAGCACGGGAAACACCAGGCCCTTGAGGTCCACCCCCGCGCACCAGGCGCCGCCGACCCCCACGGTGGCGCCGAGCAGCAGCCAGAACATCGCACGGTGGGCGCGCGCGGCGACCGCGTTCTTCTCGGCGCGCTGACGCTCGTCGAGGGCGCGGGCGCGCAGTTCGAGCAGGCCGCGCGTCGAGGCGTTGATGACGCCGGTGGCGAGGCACCACGGCAGCAACAGGCCGAGCAAGGTCCAGACCGCCCAGCGCTCCTCGCCGACCACGGTGAACAGCCAGGCGGTGATCTCCGCTGCGGTCAGCGCGATGTGCACGCCCACGACGGTGCGCCTGCGCGCGGCCGTCGCATATATCGGGGCGCCCTCGCGCCGGTTCATCAGGGCGACCATCCGCCGGTCGTACCCCGTCAACTGCCCTTCGGTCATTGTGCGTTCCTCCCGTAGACCTCATCCGTGAGCGGCCGGAACGGCTCCAGCGAGAACACCGCCTCCACCGGCAGCCCGAAGAACTTCCCGATCTTCAGGGCCAGGTCGAGGCTCGGGTTGTACTGCCCCCGCTCGATGTAGCCGATGGTCTGGTAGTGGACACCCACTGCCTCGGCCAGCGCCTGGCGCGACACCTTCCGCTCGGCGCGCACCATGG
This sequence comes from Streptomyces sp. NPDC059009, assembly GCF_042740175.1. NCBI lineage: Bacteria > Bacillati > Actinomycetota > Actinomycetes > Kitasatosporales > Streptomycetaceae > Streptomyces > Streptomyces sp. NPDC059009. The sequence continues at coordinate 99,469 of NZ_JBHYJB010000040.1, forward strand.
CCAGCCTGTTGTGCACCTGCTCACTCATGTATAAGAAGTACTACATTCGCTAGCAGGAGAGCGACAGCACGGGTCTCACGGATCAGCCGATCAGGAGGGCAGCAGCTCCCGCACGCACCCGCGCAGCCACGCATGCGCCGGGTCCCCGTCGTGACGGGGGTGCCAGGCCATGCCGAGCGGGAGCGGGGGCAGGGCGAGGGGGATCTCGAAGGTGACCAGGCCGAGCCGCTCGACCAGCGGGCCGCTCCACGTGTTGACCAGGCCCACCAGATCGGTGTCGAGGAGGACGAAGAGCGAGGCGGGCACCGTGCCCAGGACGCCCACCACCCGCCGCCGCAGGCCGAGTTCGGCGAGGGCGGCGTCCACCGGGCCCTGGAAGCGGCCCTTGCGGGAGACGTTGATGTGGTCGGCGGCGGCGAAGCGCTCCGGGGTCAACTCCCCCTTCAGGAGCGGGTGTCCGGGGCGTACGGCGGCGATCATGCGGTCGTCGTAGAGGTGCTCGACGACCACCTCGGGCGCCGCAGTGTCGATCGCGCCGACCTCCAGGTCGGCCGTCCCCTCGCGCAGCACGGGCACGTCCACATGGCTCTCGCTGAGGAAGCGGATGCGCACACCGGGGGCCTGCTCCTCGGCGCGCGCGAACAGGGCCGCGCCGAAGGAGGCGGCGAGCACGTCGTGGCCGAGCACGGTGAAGGTGCGGGACACCGTCCGCAGATCGACCTCACCCTGTCCGGCGAAGAGCGCGCGGGCCCGCTCCACCACCGCGCCGACCTCGGCCTGGACCGCGAGGGCGTACGCGGTCGGCACCATCTGGCGCCCGGCCCGGACCAGGATCTGGTCGCCCAGGGCCTTGCGGATGCGGCCCAGGGTGCGGCTCATGGCGGGCTCGGAGAGGTGCAGGCGGCGAGCGGCGCCGCGCACGCTCTGCTCGTCGAGCAGGACGTCGAGGGCGACGAGGAGGTTGAGGTCGAGGCCGCCGGGGCCGGTCTCCCCTACGGACTCCGCCACGGATTGCGTCACACGCAATCACTCCTTGCAAACATTGCACTGGAAAGCAGGACAGGCCCGAGCCTACGGTGAGAGCGGATCCCACACCACCACGCCCGCTCCCGAGGAGGAGCCTTGACTTCCCCTGCCCAGAATCAGCACCGACCCCGGACCGAGACCTCCCTGAAGCGGTCGACCCTGCTCGCGCTCTGCGCCTGCGTCGTCGTCGCACAGAGCATGGTCGCCGCCATCAACCTCCTTGTCCCGCAGCTCCGTTCGTCGTCCGTGCACCCCTCGGAGAGCGAACTCCTGTGGACCGTGGACGCGTACGTCATCGTCTTCGCGGGCCTGCTCATCCCGGCCGGCGCCCTCGGCGACCGCTACGGCCGCAAGGGCGCGCTGCTCAGCGGGCTCGGCCTCTGCGCGACGGGCGCGACGCTCAGCGCGCTCGCCACCTCGCCGGAGCTCCTGATCGCGGGGCGCGGCGTCTCCGGCGCGGGCGCCGCCCTGATCATGCCCGCGACCATGTCGGTCCTGATGCGCGTCACCCCGCCCGCGGACCGGCCGCGCGCCCTCGCCTCCTGGACGCTCTCCCTCGCCCTCGGCGGCCTCCTGGGCAACATCGGCGGCGGACTCGTCGGCGAGTATCTGCCGTGGCGCGCCCTGTTCTGGGCGATGGTGCCGCTCGCCGCGCTGCTCGCCTGCGCGGTGTGGCGCACAACTCCCGTCACGGACAAGGCCGTATCGACCCGCCTCGATCCCACGGGCACGGTCCTGCTCACCTTCGGCCTGGTCGCCGTGCTCTTCGGCATCATCGAGAGCCCGCAGTACGGCTGGGGCTCGCCCCGCATCCTCACCGCGTTCGCCGTCGGCGCGGCCCTGCTCGCCGCGTTCACCCTGCACGCCCTGCGCTCCCGCACCCCGCTCTTCGACCCGCGGGTCTTCCGCTCGCGGCGCCTGAGCGCGGCGACGCTCGGCATGGCGGCGTCCTTCTTCGGCCTCTTCGCCCTGTTCTTCGTCAACTCCCAGTACCTGCAGTACGTGAAGGGGTACGGGGCGGCGCTCGCGGGCCTCGCCATCGTGCCGCTCACCATCGGCATGACCCTGATCCCGAAGCTCACCCCGCGCTGGTCGCACCGGCCCCGCACGCTCATCGGCGGCGGCCTGCTCCTGATCGGCCTCGGCCTGCTCGGCACCTCCACCGCGGACGCGGGGACGCCCTACCCGGCGTACGCCTGCTGGCTGTTGCTGATCTCGGCGGGCACCGGCCTGAGCATGCCCCCGCTGACCCTGACCGTGGTCTCGTCCCTGCCCCCGCACCAGGCGGGCCTCGGCTCCGGGCTCGGCACCTCGGCCCGCGAGGTCGGCGCGGCACTCGGCGTCGCGGTCACGGGCACGGTGCTCGCGGGGCACGCGGACTTCATGGGCGGGATGACGGCGGCGCTGCGGGTGGTCGGGGCCGTGGTGGTCCTCGCGGCGGCCGCCGTCACGGTCACGCTCGGCTCCGGCCCGGAGCGGACCGGCCCGGAAAGGACGGCGCCCCCGGCCGCCGCGGAGAGCGGCGACCAGGGGCGGCGCAAGGAAGCAGTCGGCTCCTAGGACCTGTCCGGCGGATCTTGCCGCGGTCGCGGGCTGTCGCACGCCGATCTGCGGCGTTGTCGTCGGTTGCCAACGCTCCGCGTTGTCGCCCTCCTCCGCCTTGCATCTCGACGCACCACAGCCCGCTCACCAGCGACGGACGGCACAGCTCGGAATCATGCGGCCTGATCCGCCGGACAGGCCCTAGACGGAGCCGGGTCCTGGCGGTGCGGCCGAGGTCCTAGATGAGGCCGAGGGCGCGGACCGCCTCGCGCTCCTCCGTCAGCTCCTGGACGGACGCGTCGATGCGTCCACGGGAGAACTCGTTGATCTCCAGGCCCTGGACGATCTCGTACTTGCCGTCCTTGGTGGTGACCGGGAAGGAGGAGATGAGGCCCTCCGGAACGCCGTACGAGCCGTCCGAGGGGATACCCATGGAGGTCCAGTCGCCGGCGGCCGTGCCGTTGACCCACGTGTGGACGTGGTCGATGGCGGCGTTCGCGGCGGAGGCGGCCGAGGAGGCGCCACGGGCCTCGATGATCGCGGCGCCGCGCTTGGCGACGGTCGGGATGAAGGTGTCGGCCAGCCACTGCTCGTCGTTGACGACCTCGGCGGCGTTCTTGCCCGCGATCTCCGCGTGGAAGACGTCCGGGTACTGGGTGGCGGAGTGGTTGCCCCAGATCGTGAGCTTCTTGATCTCGGAGACCGGGACACCGGTCTTCTTCGAGAGCTGCGAGAGCGCGCGGTTGTGGTCGAGGCGGGTCATCGCGGTGAAGCGCTCGGCCGGTACGTCCGGGGCGGCGGCCTGGGCGATGAGGGCGTTGGTGTTGGCCGGGTTGCCGACGACGAGGACCTTCACGTCGTCCGCGGCGTGGTCGTTGATGGCCTTGCCCTGCGGCTTGAAGATGCCGCCGTTGGCCTCGAGCAGGTCGCCGCGCTCCATGCCCTTGGTGCGGGGGCGGGCGCCGACGAGGAGGGCGACGTTCGTGCCGTCGAAGGCGACGTTCGGGTCGTCGCTGATCTCGATCGAGTTCAGCAGCGGGAAGGCGCAGTCGTCGAGCTCCATGGCGGTGCCCTCGGCGGCCTTCAGCGCCGGCGTGATCTCAAGAAGCCGCAGATTGACCGGCACGTCCGCGCCGAGCAGGTGGCCGGACGCGATGCGGAAGAGCAGCGCGTAGCCGATCTGGCCGGCCGCGCCGGTGACGGTGACATTCACGGGAGTGCGGGTCATGGCGATCTCCGTTAAGACAGCTGGCGGTGAGGTGTCCCGGCCCCATGTGTGCGGGATCCCCTGAGTGCGGGATCCCTGCCGTCGGCCCCGATGACCGATGCCATCGCCCCGATGCTGATCGATGCCATCGGCTCGATGATCGATCTCTTGGCGTCAAGAGAGATCCAGCGGTCAGGCTATCGCGCTCCGGTCCGCGGGGGCGGCCGGGCCCCTGTGGCCCAGCCCACAGAAAAGCGCCACACATAACCCGCGCACCAGTGGGCAGGCGCACCGTACCCCCACGGGAGTGGTCACACCCCCAGGCGGCCGCCACTCTCCCTCTCCCGAGGTGGCGGCCGCCCCGCCCACCAGGGCGGGGCCCACCGGGAGAGGCCAACCACCGTACGGATCGCGGCAGTTCAGCGCGCTAGTTCAGCGTGCACCCCGTCACGCCGGACTTGAGCGTGGCGCACGCCTTCGCCTCCGCGCCGCTCTTGACGGCGACCATCGGGGTGTAGGCGTCCGTGTCCGTGTCCACCTTGCCGGTCTGCTTGCCCGCCCCCGCGCCGTCCGCGACCGAGACCTTGTCGCCGGGGGCGGCCTGCGTGATGCGCGCCCACGCGGCCCCGCACGTCTTGCTGTAGCGGACCTCGACGAGCGTCTTGCCGACGGTGGCGCGGTTGACGGTCTTGGCGAACTCGCCGCCACAGCCCATGTTCTCGGGGTCCTTGCCGGTGCAGGACTTGCCGGTGCACTCCACGCCCGCGGGCAGCTCGGGGCCGGTGGTCGACGGCGTCACGGGCGGCTTGCCCTCGTCGCTCTTGTCGTCCTTGCCGAAGTCCGTGAGGAAGACCGCGGCGGCGATGACGACGAGCGCGCCGACCGTCCCCGCGAGGAACATCGTCAGCTTCCTGCGGCGCCGCTGCCCGTCCGGCGAGCCCGCCGCCGGGCTCTGCTGCCCCGCACCGGACCCGGGCGGCGCGGCGGCGGACCCCCGACCGCCGCTTCCGTACGGAGCGCCCGGCGCACCCGGCACGGCGGACTCCGCACCCGGCGCACCGGCCTGCGGCGGCACGGTCGGAGCCACCCCGGCCGGCCCCGCGACGCCCGTCACGCCCGCGCCCTTGCGCGCCGTCGCGGCGGTGCCCCCGCCGCCGCGCTCCGCCTTGTCCGCCTTGCCGCCCTTGGGCGGGTTCTGTCCCAACTCCCCGAGCGCGGCCCGCGCCTGGGAGATGCGGATGGCCTGCATCGTCATGTCGTGCCGCATCTCGGAGCGGCTCCAGGCGCGCTCCGCGAGCTCCCACATGGTGATGAGGTGCACCGGCGGCGTCCCGGTCACCTCGGCGAGCGCGACGATCGCACCCTTCGGCGCGAGCAGCCGCCCGTTCAGATAGCGCTCCCACGACGTCTTGCTGTACCCGGTGCGGTCCGACACCGCGGCGATGCTCAGGCCACTGCGGTCGACGAGCCGGCGCAGCTGGCTGGCGAACTCCCTGACTTGCGGGTCGAGCTCATCCGGTAGCGCCTTCCAACGAGGCATTACTCCCCCTATTCCCCCCGTACGTGCTGACGTGCCCCCGGGCTGTGCAGCCCTCCGTGCGCTCTGTCCCCTGATGTACCTGTTCTGGACTACCCACAGGGATGCGCGGAGCCAGGGTGTCAGTTCCCGCTGTGGGGGCGCACGGGAGCATTCTGGGCCACTGGCGTGCACCTTCGCACTCCTGCGGTCCGCGGTCCAGTCTCCCATCGTCGCCGCGTACGCCGGTGCGGAACCCCCCTGTTCATGGCTCGTTGCCGCCCCAGGACACCGTTGCGGAATGGTCACTTCCGTGCCACAGCGAACCTCCGGGCCTTGCAGGTCGGTTGGCGGGTCCATGACTCTGGATCTCGACGGAAGACAGCGCACAGACCGCTCGATTTCGGGGGAAACCACCAGACCGGCGGCGCCCGTCCTCCCACGGGGGAGAGGACGGGCGCCGCCTTTTTCATGCCCGGGAGATCGCTCTTGCGTCCGGCTCACGCCCGGTTCAGGCCCGGCTCACGCCCGGTTCAGACCCGGGAGGGTCACTTCGTGAAGCACTCCCGCTGCCCGCCGCCCGAAGGGATCCAGCACACCTTCGCGCCCGTCGTCTTCGCGCCATCCGGCCCGCCGGTGACCGTGGTCATGGGAGTGGCCAGGAAGCGCAGCCCCTTCTCCTCCTTGACCACGCGGACCTCCTTGTCCTTCGCGCCCGGGACCGACACGGTGACCCGCTCGCCGTGCCGCAGGCCGAGGCTGCGGGCCCAGAGCGCCTGGCACGTCGCGTTGTAGCGGAGGTCGATCCGGCGCCCGCCGTCGTAGCGCCGGACGGCGAGCGTGGCCACCTGGGCCTCGTAGCCGCAGCCCATCTTCGCGGGGTCCTTCCCCTCACAGGCCGCGCCCTTGCAGTGCGGCTCGTACGGCGCGGGCGCGGGGCCCTTCGGCCGCTCGCCGGCCCGGCTCTCCCCCGCGTGACCGCCGCCCGAGAGCGCCAGGCTCACGGAGACGGCCCCCGCCACCGCGAGGGCGACGGCCGCGCCCACGACGACGGTCACGCGCCGCCGGCGCCACCACGCCACCGGGGCGTCGGCGGACGGCACTTCGGGCGGCCCCACGAGCTCGGACACCGGTTCGTCGGTGCTCCCGGTCTCCGTACCCCCGGCCCCCGCGCCCGCGGCCCCCGCATCCCCGGCCTCCGCACCGGCCGGGCCCGCACCCGGCGCCGCCGAGCCCACCGCACGCCCGCTCCACGCCGCGTCCGCCAGCTCCCACAGCGCGAGCAGCCGCCCCGGCGGCTCGCCCGCCAGGGTGCACAGGACCACCACGGCCTGGCGCGGCACCGGCTTCTTGCCGTTGAGGTACCGCTCCCACGACGACTTGCTGTACGCGGTCCGCCCGGCGAGCGCGGCCAGGCTGAGCCCGGTGCGCTCCCGCAACTCCCGCAGACCCGTGCTGAGTTGCTCCGCCTCGGCGCCCATGTGCGTCACCGTCCCGCTCACTTCCGCAGCTCCCCCCAGGTGTCGTGCCCGACGATCCCGTCCTCCGCCAGGTGCCGCGCCCGCTGGAAGCGCAGCGCGGCCTTCTTCGTGGAGTCCCCGTACGCCCCGTCGACGGCGCCCGAGCCGAACCCGGCCCGCTTCAGCAGGCACTGCGCCTCGACGACGTCCCAGCCGCTCATCCCCCGGTCGAGCTGGATGTCCCGGCTCAGGCTGTAGCCCGCGTACCGGCCCCCGTCCTCCCGGCGGTCCTCGCAGGGGTACGTGCGCCCCTTCTCGTACGAGTACACGCCCCTGCCCCGGTCCTTCCCGTCGTCGTCCTGCCACGCGGGCGCGGCGAGCGCCCCGGCGGCGAAGCCGAGGCCCAGGGCGAGGGCGGTGACGACGAGCACGGCGCGCAGCCGCAGCGTGCGTCCGGCGGCCCGCGGCCCGGCGCCGGGCGGCTCGGACGACTCGGGCCCGAGGTCCAGGACCGGCCCGGACAGCTCCCCTGCCAGGTCCGCGCCCGCGCTCTCCCCCTCCCCGCCCCTGCCCCGCGTCCGCTCCGCCACCTCGTGCAGCACGAGCAGCCGCGTCGACTCCGTCCCGCAGACCCGCGCCAGCTCCTCCACGGCCTCGCGCGGCACCGGCAGCTTTCCGTTCAGATAGCGCTCCCAGGAGGAGCGGCTGTACGACGTCTTGGCGGCGAGCGCCGCCAGGCTGAGGCCGCTGTGGTCCTTCAAGCGGCGTAACTGCACGACGAGTTGGCGTTCTCGGTCCTCCAACGTCTCCGGCAGGCTCTTCCAACGCGACATGCTCCACCCCATACGCGTCCGATGGTCCCCCGAGGCGACATGCCCCCTTACCTCCGGTAGATGCGGGACGAAATCGCTCCGGTTCCCACCGTCCCACGGCCACCTCGCGGCGACCCGCATCCCCGCAGGTCAGCGGGCGGGACGTCCCACGATCACCCAACTGGCGCCGAATTCATGGCCGTTGGCGCCACCCGCCGGGCACATTCGTCTCAGCCACCGGGCGGCACGGTCCACCCCGGACCGCCCGGTGCGCCGCACAACACGTCGCGGGCCGTCGGGGGGACCCATCGGGGGGACCCGGCCCGCACGACGAAAGGGAACCATGATCACTCGTAAGCGCATCGCTCTCGCCGTCGCCACCGCCGCACTCGGCTCGGGCCTGGCCGTCGCACCGGCGGTCAGCGCCACCGCCGCGCCCGCACCCGGGGTGCACGCCGCGTACTCCTGCGGCTACTACAACGGAACCGCGCTGACCAAGGCGGGCCAGACGGGCAGCGCCGCGAAGAAGCGCATCAAGGAAGTCCAGTGCCTGATCAACGCCAACACCTCCTACCCGACGCTGCTCAACGAGGACGGCAAGTTCGGCACCAAGACCTACAACGCGGTCAAGAAGGTCCAGTCGAAGGCCCACATCAGCGTCGACGGCCAGGTCGGCAAGAACACCTGGAAGAAGCTGCGCGCGGGCGTGTGGTGGTAGGCCGCACCGCACACCGGTGAGCCCTGGTGGCCCGCCCTCCCCGGGGGAGAGGGTGGGCCACCCGCATGGCCAACCCGCACGGCTACGCGCCGCCGCCCGGCGTCACGAGTCCCGTCTCGTACGCCACCACGACCGCCTGCGCCCTGCTGTCCAGGTCGAGCTTGGTCATCGTGCGGTTGAGGTGGGTCTTGACGGTGGCCTCGCTGATGTAGAGGCGCTCGGCGATGTCCGCGTTGGACAGGCCCCGGGCGATCAGCTTCAGGACCTCGACCTCGCGCAGCGTCAACGCCCCGAGGTCCGGCGGCGGCTGGCCGCCCCCGGCGTCCGCGGCGCCCGGCGTGCGGGCGAACGCCTCCACCAGGCGGCGCGTGACGCTCGGCGCGAACAGCGCGTCGCCGCCGCCGACCACGGCCACCGCGGCGAGCAGCCGCTCGGGCCCGGAGTCCTTGAGCAGGAACCCGGACGCCCCGGCGCGCAGCGCCCCGTACACGTACTCGTCGAGGTCGAAGGTGGTGAGCACCAGGATCCGCGGGGGCGGGTCGGCCGCCTCGTCGAGGATCTTCTCGGTGGCCGCGATGCCGTTCATGCCGGGCATGCGGATGTCCATGAGGACCACGTCCGGGCGGGTCCTCGCGGCGAGTTCGACGGCTTCCGTGCCGTCCCCCGCCTCGCCCACGACTTCGATGCCGGGCGCGGCGCGCAGCAGTCCCACGAGCCCGGCACGGATCAGGAACTGGTCGTCGACGACCAGCACCCGCGTGCTGTCGGTCATCCCGTCGCGTCGTCCCCTTGCGATGCGCTCTGGGCGGAGGTCGGCAGGGTCAGTCGCACAGCGAAGCCCCCCTCGTCCCGCGGGCCGATGCTGATCGTCCCGCCGTAGAGCTTGGCCCGCTCGCGCATCCCAATCAAGCCATGGCCGCTCCCCGTCCGCACTCTGGCCGGATTCACCCCCTTTCCGTCATCGGTGACGGCCACTTCGAGATGGTGTCTGCGGTAGTGCAGACGGACGGCCGCGCCGGCGCCGGGCGCATGCTTCATGACGTTGGTCAGCGCCTCCTGGACGACCCGGTAGGCGCAGAGCTCGACGCCGGGCGCGAGCGGGCGCTCCTCCCCCACCACGGTCAGCTCCACCGGCACGCCTCCGGCCCGTACCCGCTCGACCATCTCGTCCAGGCGCGCGAGCCCCGGCATCGGGGCGTCCGGCTCGCCCCCGCCCCCCGTGCCCGCGGCGCTCGCCTCGTCCTGTGCGCGCAGCACCCGCAGCATGCGGCGCAGCTCTTCGAGGGCCTCGCCGCTGGTGCCCGCGATGGTGCCGAGCGCGGCGCGCGCGGTCTTAGGGTCCGAGGAGAAGACGAAGGTGGCGAGGCCCGCCTGCACGGAGATCACCGACATGTGGTGGGCGACCACGTCGTGCAGCTCGCGCGCGATGCGGCCGCGCTCCTCGGCGACCTCGCGGCGGGCCCGTTCGTCCTGTTCCCGCTTCAGCTGCCGGGCCAGTTCCGTCGACTGGCGCGCGACGTACCCGAAGCGCAGCAGGACGAGGGAGAAGCCGACGGCCTGGCCGACGACGGAGGCCATCACGGAGTCCTCGCTGACCAGACCGGCGTAGATCCAGACGGCGCACATCAGCCCGGCGCCGGGCAGGGCGATGCGCAGGGGCCGCAGGGACGCCACCGTATAGACGGCGAGCATGGGCCCGAAGGTGTTCACGACGGGCCAGTAGCCCGCGGTGATGTACACGACGCACGCCAGATGCACGGCGAGCAGCACCGCGAGCGGCGCCCTGCTCCGGAACACGACCGGCAGATTGACCAGAGCCACCAGCGCGTAGCCCTTGGGGTCCAGGGCGGGCCAGCCCTGCTTGACGGACTCCTGCCCGAGCAGCACGGCCACCGTGGTCAGAGCGACCGCGATGAGCGCGTCGACGGCGAGGGGGCGGGTCCACATCGCCGCAGCGTAACCCCCGTGCCGGGGGCGGAACGTCAAACTCCCGCAGTACCGCGGAAGTTGTAGGAACCGCCGGGATACGGCAGAAGTTTGCCCGTCAATCAACCCTGGAGGGGACGTCTCCGCTTGCCCGCCCGCCGTAGCTTCGTGAACCAGCAGGGCCCTGGCGCCGACCGACCATCGGCCGCCACGGGGGAGACGGGGGAGAGGGACGCGGGCCGACGGGGGGACATCCGGGGGAGATCCGGCCCGCGCCCCGGGGGGAAGCCGGGGCGCGGGACCCGCGTCCCGCACCACACCGCACCACAGGCGCGAGAACCGAACCGGGCGCGCATCCGTCCCTCCCGGTACCGACCAGCAACGGGGGGAACCACCATGCGCACGTCCACACGACTGACCACCATGGCCGCCGCGGTCGCCGTATCCGCGCTCGCCCTGACCGCCTGCGGCAGCGACAGCAACGACGGCGGCGACCACCCGAAGGGTGCGGCCCACACCAACTCGGCATCGGCGAAGGCCGGTTCGAACCTCACCACCATGGGCAAGACCACGCCCAACATCGGCCCCGGCAGCACCAACGAGCTCGGGGTGCGCTGTGTGCAGATCGCCGTCAACGTCTGGGCGACCAACAGCGGACAGAGCAGCGAGGAACCGCTCGAGGTCGACAGCAAGTACGGGCAGCAGACCTACACCTGGGTCAAGAAGTTCCAGAAGGCCAAGCACCTGTCCGTGGACGGCATCGTCGGCCCGAGGACCGGCGACCAGATCTACGGCGTGCTGAGCGCCAACCCCGGCACCGCGCGGGCCTGTTACCCCGCGATCCCGGTCACACGCGACATGTGATGTGACGGGGACGGTGCCCCACGGACCCCGTCCCCGGGGACGACGGCGGCCCGCTCTCCCGAGGGAGAGCCGGGCGCCCGGACAATTACCGGGGGGGGGCCCGGGGGCGGGGGCCAGCCCCCCGGCCCCCGCACGGAAAAACACTAAACGCGGGCGGCGGATCGGGTGGGAAACAAGAGCCGGGGGGGCGGC
>NZ_JBHYJB010000041.1:0-107254 GCF_042740175.1 Streptomyces sp. NPDC059009
GGGGGGGGGGGGGGGGGGGGGGGGGGGGGGGGGGGGGGGTGGGGGCGCGCCGCCCCCCCCCCGCTCGCCTCGCTGTCCCCACCGCCCCGGTACTCCGGAGCGCGACGGTTCGACTCGGTCACGGCACGTCAGGTCGGGTCGGAGCGGGCCGGGTCAACCGGCGGATCCGGCGGATCCGGCGGCGCCGCCGTCGTCCGCATGAGCGCCGCCGTCGTCCGCACCGCCTGCCGCCTTCGAGGCCGTGGGCCTGCCGATCGAGCACACCAGGGCATCGTCCTTGACGTCGGCGACGATGGTGTCGCCCGGTTCGGCCTCGCCGCTCAGGAGCAGTGAGGCGATGCGGTTGTCGAGTTCGGTCTGGATGGTGCGGCGCAGCGGACGGGCGCCGAACTCCGGCTGGGTACCGTGCGCGACCAGCAACTTCTTTGCCGCTTCGGTCACTTCGAGCTGAAGGCCCTGGGCGCGCACCCGGCGTTCGCTGCGCTTGAGGAGGAGGTCGAGGATGCGGGTCAGGTCCGCCTCGCCGAGGCGGTGGAAGATGATGGTCTCGTCGATGCGGTTGAGGAACTCCGGGCTGAGGAAGCCCCGCAGGTCCTGCTTGAGGTCATCCTTCAGTGTCTGGTCAAGGGCTCCGCCTTGGGCGGAGACGTCGCCCTGGTGCGCGAGGATCCGCTGGGCGCCGATGTTCGAGGTCATGATGACCACGCAGTTGCGGAAGTCGACGGTGCGGCCCCGGGAGTCGGTGAGCCGCCCGTCGTCGAGGACCTGCAGCAGCGTGTTGAAGACGTCCGGGTGCGCCTTCTCGATCTCGTCGAAGAGCAGCACGCTGTACGGCTGTCGGCGCACCTTCTCGGTCAACTGCCCGGCCTCGTCGTGCCCGATGTATCCGGGCGGGGCACCCACGAGCCGCGAGACGGTGTGCTTCTCCTGGAACTCGCTCATGTCGAAGCGGACCATCCGGCTCTCCTCACCGAAGAGCAACTCGGCCAGGGCCTTGGCCAGTTCGGTCTTGCCGACACCGGTCGGTCCGAGGAAGAGGAAGGAGCCGACGGGCCGGTTCGGGTCGCCCATGCCCGCGCGGTTGCGGCGCACCGCCTCCGCGATGGCGAGCACCGCCTCGTCCTGGCCCACCACGCGCTCGTGCAGCGCCTCCTCCAGCTTGAGGAGCTTCTCCTTGTCGCTGGCGGTGAGTTGGTTGACGGGGATGCCGGTACGGCGGGAGAGCACCTCGGCGATGTCGGCCGCCGTCACCTCCATGACGCCCTCGCGGCGCTCCTCGATGCCCGCCAACTCGCCCTGCGCCTCGGCGATCTGCCGCTTCAGGCCGGACGCCTTCTCGAAGTCCTCGGCGGCCACCGCCTCGTCCTTCTCGCGGTTCAGCTTGGCGAGCCGGTCCTCGCGGCTGACGACTTCGGTGGACTTGCCGAGCGAGCGCAGCCGGACGCGGGCGCCGGTCTGGTCGACGAGGTCGATGGCCTTGTCGGGCAGGAAGCGGTCGGAGACATAGCGGTCGGACAGCTCGGCGGCGGCCACGAGGGCGTCGTCGCTGTAGCGGACCTGGTGATGCGCCTCGTAGGAGTCCCGCAGGCCCTGAAGGATCTCGACGGTCTCCTCGACGCTCGGCTCGGGGATGAGCACCGGCTGGAAGCGCCGCTCCAGGGCCGCGTCCTTCTCGATGTACTTGCGGTACTCGTCGATGGTGGTGGCGCCCACGACGTGCAACTCGCCCCGGGCCAGGGCGGGTTTGAGCATGTTGCCCGCGTCCATGGCCCCTTCGCCGCCGGCGCCCGCGCCGACGACGGTGTGCAGCTCGTCGATGAACAGCACGGTCGACTCCGTGGCCCCCTTCACCTCGTCGATGACCTTCTTCAGGCGCTCCTCGAACTGCCCCCGGTACTGCGCCCCCGCCACCAGACCCGACAGGTCCAGCGAGATGACCCGCTTGCCCGCCAGCGTCTTGGGCACCTCTCCCGCGACGATCCGCTGCGCGAGCCCCTCCACGATCGCCGTCTTGCCCACCCCCGGCTCACCGATGAGCACCGGATTGTTCTTGGAGCGCCGGGAGAGGATCTCGACGGTCTGCTCGATCTCGTCGGCCCGCCCCACGACCGGGTCGAGCCTGCCCGCCTTCGCTTCCTCGGTGAGGTCACGCCCGTACTCGTCGAGGGTCGGCGTCTCACTGGCCTGTCCCCCGCCCGTGCCCCCGCCCGCCGTCGCGCCCGTGTCCCCACGCGGCGCCGATGTGAGGGCGCCCCGCAGCCGGTCACCCTCCGCCCCGGCCGCGGCCAGCAGCTTGGCGGCGCCGGAGTCGGGGTCGTCGAGGAGGGCGGCGAGGATGTGCTCCTGCCCGATGTACGAGACTCCGGCGGCCTGCGAGTACTCGAAGGCGGCGCGCAGCACGCGCTTGGCGGACGGCGTCAGATGCGGTTCGGCGGACGGGGTGGCGCTCTCGGCCGGGAGCACGTCGTCGAGCAGCTCGGCGAGCTTCTGCGGCTCTGCTCCCGCGCGGGCGAGGAGGGTGCGGGCGGGGTCGACCTGGGTGGCGGCCCAGAGCAGGTGTTCCGTGTCCAGATCGCTGCTGCCGTCCCGTACGGCACGGCTGGTGGCCTGTTCGATCAGCTCGCGCGCCGAGTCCGTGAGCAACTGCCCGATCGGCACGCGCTGCACGGCGGGCGGCGACGCGGCGGGCGAGGTGCCGAAGAACCGATTGAGGAGATCGGCGAACGGGTCCGAGCCGCCGAAGGAGCCGAAGGAGGGCATGGTCATGAGGGCCGTCCTGGGAGGGTCAGGGACATCGGGGACGGAGAGGTCCGGGTCGGCCCCAGGCCGGGGCCCGGGGCGTTCGCTCCCCAGTCGAACACTGGTCCGCGGGAACGGCACACGGCGCCGGGGGCGGCTCGGCCGGTCAGGTGACAGGTCGGGCTGCTCGGGGCCGGGGTCCGGGGTCCGGGGTCCGGGGCGAATCGCGATCGGCGCGATGTCGCCTCGGCGGCTGCGCACCACGGGGGGAATGGGGCATCGACCCAGCCCGGTTGCACCGCACCATGAAGGCAATCGGTGTTCATGAGTTCGGCGGTCCGGAAGCGCTGCGGTTCCTGGAGCTGCCCGAACCCCAGGCGGGCCCCGGCGAGGTCCGCATCCGCGTGCACGCGGCCGCCGTGAATCCGGCCGACGTCCTGCTGCGGACCGGCGGCCACGCCGTGCGCATGTCCGACCGCGAGCCCCCGTTCGTGCCCGGGATGGACGCCGCGGGCGTGATCGACCAGCTCGGGCCCGGCACCGACGACCGGCTGGCCGTGGGCCAACGGGTGGTCGCCATGGTGCTGTTCACCGGCCCGCACGGCGGCGCCTACGCCGAGCAGGTCGTGGTGCCCGCCGCCTCGGTGGTTCCGGCGCCCGCGGGCGTGGACCTCCCCGCCGCCGCCACCCTCCTGATGAACGCCATGACGGCACGCCTCGCCCTGGACGCGCTGGCCCTGCCGCCCGGCGCGACCGTGGCCGTGACCGGGGCGGCCGGCGCGGTCGGCGGGTACGCGGTCGAGCTGGCCAGGGCCGACGGCCTGACCGTCATCGCGGACGCCGCCCCGCACGACGTCGACCGCGTACGCGGACTCGGCGCGGACCACGTCGTCGAGCGCGGCGCCGATGTCGCCGCGCATGTGCGCGCGCTGGCGCCCGACGGCGTGCCCGGCCTCGTGGACGGCTCGATGCAGACCACCGAGACCGTGCCCGCCCTCGCCGACGGCGGGACGCTGGCCGAGCTCCGCGGCTGGTCCGGCCCCGCCGAACGCGGCATCAGCGTGATCCCGGTGATGGTGACGGACGGCATCACCGACACCGAGGGGCTGAGCGCGCTGAGCCGCCGGGCCGAGGAGGGCCGCTTGACCCTGCATGTCGCCGACGTGCTGCCCGCCGAGGAGGCCCCCAAGGCCCACCGCCTGCTGGAGGCCGGCGGGCTGCGGGGCCGGTTGGTGCTGGACTTCTCCTGACCTGACGGGGCCGCTGTGGGGGCGTCGGGGGTGCGGGTGCCTGGCTCGCCGAAGAGGCCGGTGATCGGGTTCATCCGGTTCAGAGGGTCCGCGCGCGGCGTCCGGGGGCGTGCGGCCCTCCGCACCCGGCCGGATCAGCGCCTTGGACGGCAGGTCGACGCCTGCGGCGCCGGTCGGGCGATGCCCGGCTCGCCCGGCGGGCGACGAGCTACGAGCTACGAGCCACGGGCTACGGGCTACGGGCAAAGACCAGCCCCCTCAACGCCCCGTCCCCGTAGCCTCCTTGAGCGCCTCCCCCAGCCACTCCCGCAGCTCCGCGTCCGTGTGGAGCACGCCGTGGCCGGTGTCGGGCAGCTGGCGCAGGTCGACGTCGCAGCCCGCGCCGAGGAGACGGCGGGCGTAGCCGCGTACGTCGTCGAGGACCGGATCGAGCAGGCCGACCGCGACGACGGCGGGCGCGAGCCGGGACAGGTCCGTCTTCTCGTACGGGGTGAGAGGCAGGGCGGGGTCGGGCGGGGCGCTGCCCTGGTAGGTCTGCCAGGCGTCGAGCAGATCGGTGCGGGAGGGGCCTACCAGGGCGGGGTTGGTGTACGAGGCGGCGCGGCAGTGTGGGTCGAGGGGTGGGTAGGCCAACACCTGGGCGGCGAGCGGCTGTTGGCGGTCGCGGCGGACGACGGCCGCACTGGCGGCGAGGGTGGCTCCGGCGCTGTCCCCGCCGACCGAGACCGGCTCCCCCTGGTCCGCTCGTTCCTGCGCCCACTCCAGGGCGGAGAGGACGTCGAGGAGGGCCGCCGGATAGGGGTGCTGCGGGGCCAGGCGGTAGTCGACGCCGACGACCCGTACCGAACCGGTGCGGGCGAGGTCGTCGAGGGCGGACGCCCACTCCGCCACCGAGCCGGAGCGCCAGCTGCCGCCGTGGGCCCACACCAGCCAGCCGCGGGCGCCGGGCACGTCGCCGAAGACCCGGACGGGCGCCCCCGTGCGCGTACTGCCTCTAGTGGCGTCGTCGGCCATGGCCACGTGCTCCCGCTCCTGCCGTCGGTCGGTCCTCGGCACCCTTCATACGGTCATTCAGGCACGTACCGTGCGGTCCGGCATCCTGGCCGGGGTGCCGCCCGGCGTGGACCCGTGACCGATACCCGGCCCGGTGCCCGAATCAGCCACTCGAATCAGCAGATCGAACCAGCCACTTGAGTCAGCCGCTCGAATCAGCCGCTCGAATCGGCTGGGCTCAGTCCCGCTGTCCGCCGCCGTCGTACGCGCCCATCAGCCGCAGCTGCAGCATCGCGGCGAACCGGGTGGCCGGGTCCCCCAGGTCGAGCCCGCCCACCTCGCTCACCCGGCGGATCCGGTAGCGGAAGGTGTTGGGGTGCACGAAGACGCTCGCGGAGGCGGCGATCACGTCGCCGAACGCGTCCAGCCAGGCCCGCAGCGTCTCGACGAGGCGGGCGCCGTGCCGGGCGTCGTAGGCGGCCAACTCGGCGAGCGGGCCGGAGAGTTCGTCGCGGTTGGCGATGGCCAGGTCCCGCATTTCGAGGAGCAGGGCGTCGATGTGGACGTCCCCGATCGCGGCGACGCGCCGTGCGGCTCCGCCGTCCGGGCCACGGGAGCCGTGGCCGCCGTGCGAGCCCTGGACCCCACGCGAGCCCTGGATCCCGTACGAGCTGTGCAGGCCGTGGAACAGGACGCGCAGGGCCCGGTCGGCGTTGGCCCGTGAGCGGGCGAGCGCGGCGGGTTCGGCGGCGACCGAGCCGATCCCGATGACCGCGCCGGTCCGCTCGCCCGTGCGCTCAAGGAAGTTGGCGGCGACCTGGACCGCCCGCTCCCGCGCGAAGGCCGAGTCCTCCGCCGCCGGGACGACGGCGTAGGCCACGTCGCCGAGCAGCGCCACCGCGGACCGGGGCTGCACGGCCGTGAGGTGGACGGCCAGCGCACTGGTCAGCCGCTGCCGCTCCGCGGCGATCTCCGCGTGGTCCACGGCCGCGCCCGCCTCGAGGCCGAGCGCCAGCACGAGCAGGGGTTCGTCCGCGAGCCCGAGCCGCCCCAGTGCCTCGACCGCGCCGGAACCTCCCTCGAGCGCGGTGCCCACCAGGTCGGCGCGCAGCCGGTTCTCCGCGTCGGCGCCCGCGCGATGGCGCAGCATGTGCAGGGCGACGAGCCCCGCCGCCTCCCGGAACGCCTCCTCGCGTTCCTTGGTGAGCGGCTGACGTACGGTTGCCCACACCGAGCCGAGTATCTCGCCCCCGGCCCGTACCGCGATCGCCACCCGTGGCAGCGCGGCCTCGTCCCCCAGAGTCGGCGGCGGTATGTGGACGGGCAGCTCGCTCCGGTACAGCTTCTCGAAGACGCCGTGTTCCTCGTGGATACGCAGATAGCGCTCGGGCACGCGCCGGGCCAGGATGCTCGCCACCCGGGCCGGGTCGGCCTCGTCCTGGCGGCCGGAGAAGGCCAGGATGCGGGAGCCGCGGTCCTCGATGGTGATCGGTGCGTCGAGCAGCGTCGCGATGGCGTTGGCCAGGGCGAAGAGGTCCCCGGACGGCACCCCGCCCAGCGTCTGCTCCCCGGCCTCGCCCACGTCCCCCTCGGACAGCAGCGTCCGCAGCATCGCCGCCAGCTGGGCCCAGGAGGCGCCACGTGTGAGGGCCAGCAGCGCGACACCGCTGTGCGCGGCCGCTTCCGCGAGGTCGGCCCGCCCCTCGACGGGTCCGCGCACCACGAGCGCCGCCGCACCCAACTCGCCGAGCTCTCCCAGGAGTTGGACGGTCTCGTCGGTCCCGTGGACGCCGACCCCGAGGACGATGGCCCGCTCGGGGTAGTGCTGCTCGTCGTGCGGGTCGTGGATCCCGACGCCGCCGAGCTCTCCCACCGTGCCCGGTTCCCCGTGGAGCAGGTCGAGCAGCGTGGGGCCCAGGTCCTCGAGCACCCGGCTCAGACCTCGGGCAGGACGCGTCGACATGTGCCTGATCATCTCCGCAGGTTAGGGCGCGTGCGCCGCTGCGCGTTCGTACGTACGAACGAGATTACGCACCTGTTCTCGTCCGCCGAAACGAATGATCTCTGTGAGGGGTGCCACAGCCGGTCGGGGCCCGGACCAGGAGGCGCACGGTCCCCGAGGAGCACGAGGGCTACCAGGACCAAGAGGGCCACGAGGGATTCCGTGGAGTCGTCCCGGCGGGCGTCCCGGCCGGCAGATCCCAACTCTTCAGGATCCCCGATTCCGGACGCTCGCGTCGCACCTTCACGAAACACGACCTTTCGCATCGGTGACGGTTCACGCTGATCCCTTGGCACCACGTCCCCGGGGCCGGGCGGCGGCGGGCGACAGCGAGGGCCGTGCGGCGCGAACGCTGCGCTGCGAGGCGGGTCTTGAGCGCCCTCGGCAGGAGCCGTGGGGGGCCTCCGATTGGGGTGTGCGCACGTCAAGCGCCGCTGGACGCGCCTTTGCAAATCCGGCGAAGCGGAGAAGGATTTTGAGAGCAAGCCGCCGCTGGCAGCCGCCTCGTGGACGCAGGGAGACTGGGCCGGACTCCTGATCGTGTGCACGGGACGGTGTGGACCAGGGCGCAGGCACCACGCCCTATGAGGCACCGCGCCCACCTCAGGGGCGCCCTCTGCTGGAGTCCGTTTCCACCTCCGAGGATCCGCGCGGCCTCCGGCACCTCCCGCACCCGGCGGGGCGGGGTCGACCCACCCCCCCTGCCTGCTGCCGCTCGCCTGCCTCGCACTCACCGGCCCCGCCCCGCTCCTTGCCTTGCCTCGCCTCGCTCGTAGAGCCCGCTCGTGAAGCCCGCTCGTAGACCGCGCTCGTACATCCCCCCCTCGCACAGCCCGCTGGATTCGTATCGGCCATGCCTGCCTTGGCCCCCGGCGATAAGGAAGTGCCCGATGAGTACTCCTCCGCGCGCCCCCTCCCCCACCACAGGTCTGGCCGAGCTGTCCGGTCCGGCCGCGACACCGGAGAGACTCCCCCGGTCCGCGGAGACCAGGAGTCCGCGTCACGTCGCCTTCATAGTGGACGGGAACCGTCGGTGGGCACGCGCCCACGGCTGCCCCGTCGAGCAGGGTCACCGGGAGGGTGCGGACAACATCTGCCGGGCCGTGCGCTGGTGCGAGGCCGTGGGCATCGAGACCACCACGTGGTGGCTGCTCTCGACGGACAACCTCAACCGCGCCGCGCCCGAGCTCCACACGCTGCTGGACGTCATCCTCGAACTGACCCACCAGCTGGCGGCGGCCGGGTACTGGAGAATGCGTCACCTCGGGGATCCCCGGCTGCTCCCCGACGCGCTGGCCACCGCGCTGAGCGAGGCCCAGACCAGCACCTGTCACAACCCCGGCCCGCAGATCAACTTCGCGGTGGGCTACAGCGGCAGGCAGGACATCCTCGCCGCGGCGCGCCTGATCGCCGACCAGGCGGTCACGTCCGCCGGCTTCTCCGTGTCCGAGTGGTCCTTCGCCCAGGCCCTGTCCACCGTCGGGCTGCCCGATCCGGACCTGGTGATCCGCACCTCCGGTGAACAGCGCCTGTCCGGGTTCATGCTCTGGCAGGCAGCGCTCTCGGAGCTGTACTTCTGCCCGACCCTGTGGCCCGACTTCACCCAGTCCGACCTGCACCGCGCCCTGGCCTTCTACGCCAACCGCCAGCGGCGTTTCGGAAAGTAACCAGGAAAGTAACCAGGAAAGCACTCGGAAAGAAGCAAAGAAGCCAGGAAGGAACTGCACCATGCCTGAAGGTCCTCTCCTGTTCCCGTTCCCCGACCTCGAGATGGCGAAGGACATCTCCGGTTCCTTTCAGCCCCTCAAACCCTGGCTGCTCTCCCATCTGGGAAAGGGGCGTGCGACCTATCCGGCTCATCCGCAGACCACCCGCCTGGAGTCCGCGATTCTCGCCTGGGCAGCGGACCTCGAAATGAGCAAGGAACACCTCCAGGTGACGGTCGAGGCGACTCCCGGCCACCTCGTGGGGCTCTTCGCCCCGCAGGCCCCGTGGAATGTGCTGCTGCCGCTGACCAAGCTGCAGATGATCCTGTTCTGGCTGAACACCGTGGACCTCGGCAGTGATCAGCCGGTCGGCCATCTCATAGAGCCCGCGAGAGCGACCCTGGAGGGCAGGAAAGCGCCGTCCGGCGGGCCGGACATCCTCAGGCCGATGGCCAGTCTGCGCGACGACATCATCGCGGCGGGCGGAGCCGCACTGCTCCCCGGCTTCACGGATCTGATGCTGGGATTCCTGCACGAATACACGCATCGGCAAGCCTGGGAGGGCGGAGATCCCCTCCCCAGCCTGGACCGGTACCTGCAACACCGGACCCGCACGGCGGGGATCGTGCTCGGCATGTGGGTGCAGAGACTTCAGCCGGGCCTCGTCGGCCCGGGCGAGGAACTTCCAGAACCCCTGCTTCAACTCATGAAGCAGGGAAGCCTCCTCGTGGGTCTCGACAATGATCTGCACAGCTGCCACCTGGCCGCCGATTCGGGAGAAAGGCTCAGCCTTATCGGCGTCATCTGCCAGGAATACGGAATCCCCGTGGACATGGCCTTCTCCTGTGCGCTCACCCTCAACGCGGTCATGCGCTACGAGAACGCCAACACGGCTGCCGCGATCTGTGCGGACCCCTCCCTGCCCGACGCGGTGAAGAGGCACGCCCAGGCGATCTTCTACTGGGTCGACTCCGTCTACACATGGTCGTTGGAGACGCCCCGCTACGGGCGGCTGCAGAGCATCGACGGCGGGACCGGCCAGCAGACGGCGGGGCGGACATGAAGAGCCTGCGTTCGGTGCCCAGGGCGCCCAAGTCACTGCCCCTCGTCGGTCATCTGATGCCGCTGATGCGCAGCCCGCTGGAGTTCCTCAACTCCCTTCCCGCGCACGGGGATCTCGTCCGCGTCCAGCTCGGCCCCTTCACCCTGGTGGTGATCTGCGATCCCGAACTGACCCGGCAGGCACTGGTCGAGGACCGCGTCTTCGACAAGGGCGGCCCCATCTTCGACCGGGTGCGGGAGGTCGTGGGCGACGACGGGCTGGCCAGCTGCCCCTACAGCGCGCACCGGCGACTGCGCCGGCTGACCCAGCCCGCCTTCCACCCGGCCCGGCTCCCCGACTACGCGAAGGCCATGAGCACCTGCATCGAGGAGGTGGCCGACTCCTGGCACGCCGGGCAGACCCTGGACGTGTGCACGGAGATGATGACCATCACGTCCAAGGTCACGGCCGCCACCCTCTTCTCCGGCGCGCTGCCGCCAGGCGAACTCGGCCCGGTCCTGGACGACGTGAAGACCTTCTTCGACGGCTTCTACCAGCGCATGTTCATGGTCCCCCCGCTGGACCGGCTCCCCACCTCCGGCAACCGCTCCCACCTGCGCGCACGCGCCCGCCTCCGCGGCGCCTTCGACCAGATCATCGCGCAGCACCGGGCCGAGGGCGTCGACCGCGACGACCTGCTCTCCGCCCTGCTCTCCGCCCACGACCCCGAGGACGACCGTCGCGGCCTGACCGACGCGGAGGTCAGCGACACGATCGTCACCTTCTTCCTCGCCGGTACGGAGACCACCGCCGCCCTCCTGGGCTGGGCCCTCGACCTGCTGGCCCGCCACCCCGAGGTCGAGCGGCGCCTGCACGCCGAGGTCGACTCCGTCCTGACCGGCAGCACAGCCACCCACGCCGACCTGCCCCGCCTCGAACTGACGGAGCGCATCATCACCGAGACCCTCCGGCTGCGCCCGCCCGGCTGGATCTTCACGCGCACCGTCACCGCCGACACCCGCCTGGGCGGCCACCTGCTACCGGCCGGCAGCAGCGTCGTCTACAGCCCCTACCTCATCCACCACCGCCCCGACCTCTACGACCACCCCGAGACCTTCGACCCCGACCGCTGGGCCCCGGATCGCCCGCAGCCGCCCCGCCACTCGCTCCTCCCCTTCGCCACCGGTGCCCGCAAGTGCATCGGCGACACCTTCGGGATGACCGAGGCCGTCCTCGCCCTCGCGACCATCACCGCCCGCTGGCGCCTGACGCACCTGCCCGGCCAACAGGTCCGCCCCGCCCTGGGGTTGGCCCTGCGGCCGCGCAGGCTCCACATGCGGGCCACGCCCCGCGTCGGCGCCCCGCCCCAGAGATGCGCTCCCGCCCCCGCCGACCTAGCCTGACGAAGGGACCGCCGTACCAAGGAGTCCATATGCCCACGTCCGCGTCCGCCGCCTCTCCCGTCCGAGTGCGCCGCATCTACGACCCGCCCGAGCCCGACGACGGATACCGCGTCCTCGTGGACCGCCTGTGGCCGCGCGGCGAGTCGAAGGAGAAGGCCCGCCTCGACGAGTGGCTCAAGGACGTGACGCCCTCCAACGAACTGCGCAAGTGCTTCCACGGCGGCGAGGGGACGTTCGAGCAGTTCCGCCACCGCTACGAGACGGAGCTGAAGCAGCCGGAGGCCGCCCAGGCCCTGGCCCACTTGATCGACCTCTCCCGCCGCGGCCCCCTCACCCTCCTCACCGCCGCCAAGGACCCCGAGCACTCCCATACGGCGGTGCTCCTGGCCGCCGTACGGGAGGCACCGGCACCACGGCATCAGCAGCAGAGCTGACCGGCGGCCCCCACGGCGCTCCTCGGCCGCCGCCACCAGCACGTCGCCCTCCCGCGCCGGTGCCACAAAAGCGATGTCACATGACCGAAACTGCACCTCTCGATACGTCATGTGACGCATTGACCCCGCAGCGCGGTCACGGTTGCATGCATGTGGTCATCCGGTGGGGAGCCGGAGAAGACCAGGGATGAGACATGTCTCAACTGGGGGGAAAATGAGGGGAATCGTGCATCGGAGCGCCACCAGACGTGTGCGGGCCGCCGCCTTGAGCTCGGCGGTCGCGGTGGCCGCTGTCTGCGCGGTCACGATGGCGCCGCCCGGAGCCGCCTCGGCCCGACCCGCGGCCGCCTCGGGCGTCGGGGCCGCCGGCGGAGCCGGTGTCGAGAGGATCAGTGTCGCGGACGACGGCACGCAGGCCGACGCCGACTCCGCCGGCGCCTCGATCACACCCGACGGTCGACGCATCGTCTTCTTGTCGTCGGCCACGAACCTGACACCCGACAACCCGACGGGAGGCAAGCGGGTGTTCGTCCGCGACCAGCGGACGGGACAGACCAAGCAGATGAGGAGCAACTACTCCCCGCTCGGGGCCCCGGTGATCAGCGGTGACGGGCAATACGCCGCCCATTGGGCGCAGTTGTTCAGAGACACGAAGGTCTTCCTGGCACAGGTGAGCTCGGGAAGCGTGATCGGCATCAACTGCTCGGGCCTCAGCTGCAGTCAGCCGTCGCTCAGCGCGGACGGCCGCTACATCGCCCAGGTCGCCACCTTCAATCGGCCGCCTTCCCGGCAGCACATCGAGGTGCTCGACTGGCACGCCGACACCAAGGTGACCGTCGCCGAGTTCGACCACACCGCCTCGTCCCGGCCGTCCATGAGCGGCGACGGCCGCCGTGTCGCCTACCAGGACGGCCAGACGAAGGACGTCTTCGTGTGGGACCGGACCACCGGCACCAGCTCCGGCCCGATCGAGGGCCCCGCCAAGGAGGCGACACTCGTCCAGCTCAGCAAGGACGGCAGCAAGGCTGTCTACCTCTCGGGCACCGACACCTACGTGTACGACGTAGGCGCCGGCACCGCCCAACTCGTCCCGAACGTACGGGGCGTGGCCATCGACCCCACCGGCCGCTACCTGCTCCACGCCCCGGGCGGCACGAGCGGGCCCTCCCTCTCGCTGCGCGACCTGCCAGCGGGCACCGACGAGACCGTGTCGAACCAGCCTGCCTCGGCCGAGACCGACGCCGTCAGCACCGGCGGACGCGACGTCGTCTTCCAGTCCACGGCCGACGACATCGTGCCCGGCGACACCAACGGCAAGTCGGACGTCTTCGTGCGCCGCTTCTACTGACCGCCCCGGGGCGCCGCCCCGGCTGCCGCCCTCACCGCCCGTGGTCCACCATGCCTACCTCTTACGGTAGTTACGGGCGTCCTCGCCCGCCGCCACCACCATGTCGAGGTCCGCCCCGACCGACGCCGTGACGACGACGCCGACCGCGCCCTCGACGAAAGGAGCGTCCACGATCCGCGTGTCGGCGGGCATCGTGCGGTCGTCGGAGCCGGAGAGCAGGGCCTGCACCGTCAGGACGGCGCTGCCCATGTCGCACAGGACGGCGACGCCCTTGCCCTCGTCGGCCTTGAGGGCGGCCGCGTGGATGCGCTCGGCGCTCGTACCGATGCGGCAGTCGTCGGTGCCGCCGGCGGCGAGGACGGGGGCGATGCCGCCGGAGCCGACCATCGCCTTCGCCAACTCTGCGGTGGACGCGGCCACTTCGCGGCTGTGCGACACCAGGACCACGCCGACCCTTCCGCCGCCGCCCTCGGGGGTGGTCGGCTCTTCCGTGGCCGGCTCCTCTGCGGCCGAGGAGTCGGCGGTGGGCTGCTCCGCCTCCGCCGCCACCGGCTCCGGCACCCACGCCGGGTCGGCGGCCAGGAGCAGCGCGTCGAAGAGCACCACCACGGAGTTCGCCCCCGCGTCCTGGTGGCCGACGCTGCGCTCCCCCAGGTAGCTGGCGCGGCCCTTGCGCGCCTGCATGGCCTCGGTCGCGTCGGCGCCCGACCGGGCCGCGGCCCGCGCCGCCGTGAAGGCTTCGGTGACCGACGTGGACGCCCGCGTCTCGAGCGCGTCGAGCGCCGGCACGAGCGCGTCCAGGAGCGTCGCATCGCCCGGAACGGCGCCGCCCAGCTTGCCGACGCTCAGCGCACCGGCCCGCAACGCGGCGCCCAACTCGGCCACCGTGACGCTCTCTTGGGCGCTCAGACGCTTGCCGGTGCGCCGCAGCGCCGTACCGAAGAGGGGGCCAGAGGCGCCGCCGACGGAGTTGGTGAGCGTGGTGCCCGCGAGGCCGAGGACATCGCCGGGGGCGGCGGGCGGGTTCTGCTCGGCCGCCTCGCACACGGCGGCGAAGCCGCGCACCATGTTCGCGCCGTGGTCGCCGTCGCCGATCGCGGCGTCGAGGGCGGTGAGCCGGGCGCCCTCGCGCCGGAACAGCTCCGCGGCGGCCGTCAGCCAGCGCCGGAAGTAGGCGGCGTCGAGGACAACATCGGAGGCGACGTCGGGGGTGGCCTCGCGGGCGTCGGGGAGGGGGGACTCGGTCATGGCTGTTCTTCCTGTTCTGCTCTTCCCGGCGGGGGTTCGCGGCGCCGGTCGGGTGTCTCCGGCGCCTCAGGCGCCCCAGCGCAGCGACGGGGTGTGCACGGGGGCGTCCCACAGCCGCAGCATCCGCTCGTCGGCGCGGCACAGGGTGAGGGTGCAGCCCGCCATGTCGAGGCTGGTGACGTAGTTGCCGACGAGGGAGCGGGCGACCTGGATCCCGCGGGCCGCCAAGTGGCGCTCGACCTCGGCGCGGACCACGTACAGCTCGATGGGCGGGGTCGCCCCGAGCCCGTTGACGAGGAGGATGACCGGGGCGCCGCCCTCCTCGGGAAGGTCTTCGAGGATCGCGTCGAGCATGCTCTCGGTGACCTCGGCGGCGGTGCCGAGGCGGGCCCGGCGGCGGCCCGGCTCGCCGTGGATGCCGACGCCCAACTCGATCTCGTCGGGGCCGAGTTCGAAGTTGGGGGTGCCATTGGCGGGCGTCGTGCAGGAGCTGAGGGCCACGCCGAAGCTGCGGCTGAGCTCATTGGTCCTGCGGGCCGTCGCGGCGACCTCGGCGAGCGGCGCGCCCTCCTCGGCGAGCGCACCGGCGAGCTTCTCCACGAAGAGGGTGGCGCCGGTGCCGCGGCGTCCGGCCCCTTCGCCGCGGGCCACGGCCACGTCGTCGTCGACGACGACCGTCTCGACCTTGATCCCGTCGTCGTCGGCGTCCTCGGCGGCCATGCCGAAGTTGAGGATGTCGCCGGTGTAGTTCTTGACGATGTGCAGCACACCGGCGCCCGAGTCGAGCGCGGGGGGCGCCGCGCCGATCCGGTCGGGAACCGGCGAGGTGAAGACGGGCCCGGCCACGGCCGCGTCCAGCATGCCGGTGCCCACGAACCCGGCGTGCAGGGGCTCGTGGCCGCTGCCGCCCCCGGACAGAACGCCCACCTTGCCGGGAACCGTGCCGCCCGCCCGGGTCACGATGCCCGCCACCGGGTCCACGGAGAGCTCCGGGTGGCTCGCGGCCATCCCCCGCAGCGCATCGGCGACGACGGTCTCCGGAGCGTTGATGAGCTTCTTCACGACGGTTCTCTCCCTTGAATACCGAAGAAATCAGAGCGCCATAAGACAGAGCGCCGCGAAAACCCCCGAAAATGCGGTCGGAAATCTCGGTGCGACCCTGCTTCCGTCAGACATTACCCGCGCCCTGAACGCGCTCACCGACCTTTGGTCCCGCGATCGACCGACTTAAGTCCCCAGTACGAACACCCATATTCTGACGTGCAGTTACCTGCGATGAGTCCCGGCCCGAACCCCTGCCATTGGTCCCGGACGCAACGGCACAAAGACCCCTGCGAGGCGACAACACCTGTGTGCAATGCTCTGGTTCACCAGCCGCCGGAGGAATATCCCGGGCGCTTTTGATTTACCGACTGGAGAACGAGTCACCGTGAACAACGTCGTTACGCGCATGCTCATCAGTCCCCCGAAGTACGTCCAGGGCGCAGGCGCCATGCACCAGCTGGGCGAGCACGTCTCCGCGCTGGGCGACCACGCCCTCGTCATCGCGGACGACGGCGTGTGGGGATTCGCCGGCGAGACGGTCGAGAAGTCCCTCGCCGGCGCGGGCATCACGCTGACCCGGGAGACGTTCGGCGGCCTCTGCACACAGCAGGAGATCGACCGGATCGCGGCCCGGGTGCGCGCGACGGGCGCGAACGTCGTGGTGGGCATCGGCGGCGGCATGACCGTGGACACCGCGAAGTCGGTGAGCTTCACCTGCGACGGCATCCCGTCGGTGAGCGCCCCCACGGTGGCGTCGACGGACGCGCCGACCAGCGCACACGCGGTCATCTACTCCGAGAGCGGCGCGTTCGAGCGCTACTTCTTCGGCCTGCACCGCAACCCCAACCTCGTCCTGGTCGACACCTCGTACGTAGCGGCCGCCCCCAGCCGTTTCATCGTCTCCGGCATGGGCGACGCGCTGGCCACCTGGTACGAGGCCCGCACCTGCGTCCAGGCGCGCAGCACCGCCATGGCCGGCGGCCTGGCCACCGAGGCGGCCCTCGCCCTGGCCCGGCTCTGCTGGGAGACGCTCATGGAGTACGGGGTCCAGGCCAGGCTGGCCGCCGAACAGCACGTCGCGACGCCCGCATTGGAGAAGATCACCGAAGCCAACACGCTCCTGTCCGGCCTCGGTTTCGAGAGCTGCGGCCTGGCCGCCGCCCACGGCATCCACAACGGCTTCACCTCCTCGCCCAGGACCAGCACCTTCATGCACGGTGAGAAGGTCAACCTCGGCACGCTCGCGCAACTGGTCATGGAGGGGGCGCCGACCGAGGAGCTCGACACGTTTCTCCGCTTCAGCCGCTCGGTCGGCCTCCCGACGACGCTGGCCGACATCGGCCTGGCCGACCCCGGCCGCGAGGAACTCCTCGCGATCGGCCGCGCGGCCACCGCCGAGGGCGAGACCACGCACAACATGCCGTTCACGGTGACGGCGGAGATGGTGGCGGACGCGCTGCTGGCGGGCGACGCGTATGCGCGCGCGACGGCGGGCAAGCCCGGCGCCGCCTGACGCGACCGCACAGTTCACTCACTGACCCCGGGGACCGGTCCAAGTGACCAGCCCCCGGGGCCACTTGCTGTGGTCCGCAAGGCTAACGTTGCCCTTCATGGGTGCAGCGATCACCACCGTCCTCCTCGCGTTCGTCGGCTACCTCGTCACCTACCTCAACGGCCTGCGACTGGCACAGCGCCAGGAGCGTCTGGCCCGCATCAACCGCCAACTGAGCGAGCTCTACGGACCACTCCTCGCACTGACCGAGATCAACAGCCGCGTGTACGGGGCGTTTTCCGACCGCCACCCCCGCCCCGACGGCCGCTCACCTCTCCAACACGCCCCGGACGAGACGCCGTTGACGGATGAGGAACTGGCGGAGTGGCGCCTGTGGCTCACCAAGGTGTTCCTGCCCAACCACCAAGCGATGCGCGACGTCCTGGTCACGAAGGCGGACCTCCTCCGCGAGCCCCATATGCCGCCGGTCCTGCTGGAGGTCTACGCCCACGCCTCCTGGGACGAGCTCACGGCGGCCCGCTGGGACCAGGGCGACCTCACCCTCGAACAGCCCCCTGAGCCCTTCCCGATGACAGAGATGCGCCGCTACGTCCGCGACAACTTCGACCAGCTCAAACAGGAACAGGCGGCCCTGCTGGGGCGCCGGCGCCTCGGCCTTGGACGCCCTTTCAGCCGGTGACACGCGGGCTGGCCGGTCCGGCCGGTCCGGCCGGCCCGGTCAGGCGCCGAGTGGGGCGGCCAGCGCGCCGACCAGTTGCCGAGCGCGTGTCTCCTCTCCCAGGAGCGCCTCGACCAGGGGGCCCGTGCCCGGATCGGCTGTCGAGTCCGGACCCTTGGTCTTCTCGTCGATGTACTGCTCGACAGGCCGGGCATCGGACGTCAGGCGAAGACGGCCATCGGCGGTCAGGGCACTGTGAACCGAGGCGTAGTCGATGCCAAGACGGACCAGCCGCTCACCGCCCGCGTACCGGGAGCCGGGACCGCGGGTGCCTTCCTCCGCCAAGTGCGGGTACCGGAGGGCCACTTCGTGGGTGGCCAGGACCGCGAGCAGCACGTGCTCAGTGCCCACCACGTCACTGCCGACACGACGCGCCTGCTCGTACGTCTCCATCCGGACCCACCAGACGGGCCGCGCCGCCCAGTTGACCCCGCCGAGCCTGAGTAGCCACCGCGTCCACAAGGGCGCCCGGCGGTAGTGGCCGCGGCCTAGGAGGACATCGCGGGTGGCGTGCAGCAGGGGATCGAGGCTGTCCTCTTCCCGACTGGTGTCGCCGTCGAGGCGGGCGAGTACGGCCTGCGGTGAGATGCCGCACGCGCCGAGCACCTCCACAGCGCGGTTCTCCCCCTCAAGCCCAAGGAGTCCCCGCAGCAGATGCCCGGCGCCGAACCTCTTTGCGTCCTCCCGCCGGGCCAGTTCCATCGCGGCGGTCAGCGCCCTGGCCGCGGCACCGGTGTAGCGGGTGCGCTGCTCGCCCTCCTCCCCCAGGATGTCCTTCTCGGTGACGCTTGCCTCTGCGTCGTCGTCGGCGCTCCACGCGTCGTCCCGGTCCGAGCGGTCCCGCACCACCGCCAACAGCGCGACCTTGGTCGCCCCTTCGGCCGCGAGCGCCTCGCGTGCCGCCCTTGGCCGTGGTGATGCCGGCCAGCAGGTGCTCGCTGCCGATGGGTCCCCCGGTGCCCGACCGCGCACCGCGCGCGGCCCCCAGAATTCCTACGACGTTCCAGTTGGGCGACTTGGTCGCTTCCATGCGGCCCTCCTCTTCTCACTGGGTCCTGCGCAGCAGCCTTCCTGACCGGAGCGGGTACGGCATCGCCCCGCAGAAGGACCTCGTTCTGCACCCTGAGACAGACAGATGGACAGCACGTCCGCAGGCAAGGTCACCAGCCGTCCGCCCGCCTACGAGTCGCCCGGCTCACGAGCCATAGGAAAGGCACTGCGCATACGCGGTGATCGGGAAGGTGGCTCCGGCGTTGTTGTCGTCCTGCTGGTACGAGACCTGCCACGAGTTGTTGACCGTGTTCGACTTGCTCTCCCAGAACCAGGCTTTGATGTCCGCTGACGTGCGGTCGATACGAGTGCCGTGCTCGAACCCTCCGCCGACCACGACGGTGCCGCTCGGGCACGTGGCGGTGACCGTGACCAGGCCCTTCGCGGAGTTGGGCAGGTTCTTCGTCTCGCCCTTCACCTGCTGGACGGACAGGCTCTTGGTCGGACCTGCGGGTCCGGTGGCACCTGTGGCTCCGGTCGCTCCAGTGGCACCGGTCGCGCCGGTCGCGCCGGTCGCGCCAGCAGCACCAGTTGCACCAGTGGCACCTGCGCTTCCTGGAGCACCGTCCGCCCCCTTGGCTCCATCCGCACCCGTCGCCCCGGTCGGACCTGTCACACCAGCCGCACCAGCCGCACCAGCCGCACCAGTTGGCCCCACGGCCCCGGTGGGTCCGGTCGCACCGGTGGGGCCGGCGACTCCTGCCGCACCGTCGCTGCCCTTGGCCCCGTCCGCACCCGTCGCCCCGGTCGCCCCGGTCGGACCCGTCGCCCCGGTCGCCCCGGTCGGACCCGTGGCCCCAGTGCCTCCGGTGGCTCCGGTGGCTCCGGTGGCTCCGGCTGCCCCATCGGTGCCAGCAGCACCCTGCGCGCCGGTGGCACCGGTCGGCCCTGTCGGACCGGTGGGTCCGGTCGCACCCGTGGCGCCTACCGCACCATCAACTCCCTTGGCGCCGACCGTACCTGTCGGCCCCGTCGGGCCGGTGGCTCCGGTCGCGCCGCTCGGCCCGGTGGGCCCCGTAGCACCGGTCGCACCCACAGCCCCATCGACACCGGCCGCGCCCTTCGCCCCGGTCGCACCCGTGGCACCCGTGGCACCCGTAGCACCCGTCGGGCCGGTCGCACCTGTCGCCCCGGCTACACCATCAGTCCCCTTGGCCCCCGTAGCTCCGGTAGCTCCGGTAGCTCCGGCCTGACCTGTAGCACCGGTCGCACCCACAGCCCCATCAGCACCAGTTGGACCGGTCGCACCAGTAGCCCCCGTCGGCCCGGTCGGGCCAGTCGGGCCAGTCGGGCCAGTCGGGCCCACAGCCCCCGCAGTCCCATCCGTTCCCTTCGCCCCGGCAGGCCCGGTCTCCCCTGTCGCGCCCGTCGCGCCCGTCGCCCCAGTTGGCCCAGTTGGCCCAGTTGGCCCGGTGTCCCCCTTGGGACCCTGCAAGCTCTCCTGAAAGTCCTTCCGCGACCCACCCCCATTAGTCGTCTGCCATTCCTCGTACACCGACTTCCCCGGGTCGCCCTTCTGCCCCGTCTTCCCCTGCGGCCCCGTGTCCCCCGTCGGCCCACGCCCGCCCGCGGTCCCGGCCGGGCCCGTCACACCCGCAGGACCCGCAGGGCCAGTTGCCCCCTTCGGCCCGGCAGGCCCGGCAGGCCCCGCCGGGCCGGTAGGACCGACGGGGCTGACGGCCCCGGTCGTCTCCGGCGTACGGCACCACGGCACCGACGCGCTGTTCCGCACATACCGCGCACTCATCCACCCACTGCGATCAGCGAGCTTGTACCAGATGCCGTTGCCCTTGATCCGCTGCCCACGGACCTTGCACTGGATCGACACCCGGGCCCCGGTCGGATAGATCCGCACGGACCGGGACGCCATCGTCGGCCGCGTCCGTACGTGCTGGCCGATCCGGGAAATGATCCGGCCCCCGACCACCGCCCGCGACGCGACCTCCGTGACGGCACGCTCCGCCTCCGCCGCAGGCATGGGAGGCATGGACTGCCCCGGTGGAGCCGCCGCCGCGGTCGTCGGGCACAACGACAGCGTCATCCCCAGTGAGAAAACGCTGAACGTCGAACGGAGCGCCAGGTCCCGATGGTTCGGACTGAGCATGATCGCGCGGACCCCTCTCGGAGAGTCAGGCAGAAGGAAGGACAAGCCGCTAGCAGGATCGAGTGGCGAACAGTTCGTCAGCCGAACCACGCGGCGAGGCACGCCCACATGGCCGCACGGGATCACGAACAGGGGTGATCCCCTGCCTCCCCTCGCCCGACGTCTCGTTCTGCTGAATGCACCGTCCGCCGCAGGTCAGCGGGGATCCCACTGGTCCACCGGCCCACCGGCCCACCGGTCCACCGCCCCCACTCCCCGCTGCCCCATGAACCACCCGATGAGGCACCCCATGACCGACCGCCCCCGCAAGCCCACCATCTGCCTCTGCATGATCGTGAAGGACGAGGCACAGGTGATCGAACGCTGTCTCGCCTCGGTCCGCGAGCTGGATCTGATCGACTCCTGGGTCATCTCCGACACCGGCTCCACCGACGGCACCCAGGACCTGGTCCGCAAGGCCCTCGACGGCATCCCCGGCACCCTCCACGAAGAGCCCTGGCAGGACTTCGGCCACAACCGGAGCCGGAACATCGCCCACGCCCTCGGCAAGGCCGACTACTTGCTGCTCATCGACGCGGACATGGTCGTACGCCAGGACGCGCCCCTGCCGCCGCTCGACGCCGACTCGTACATGCTCAAGCACGCGGGAGACATGGAGTACCGCATCAAGCGCCTGGTACGAGGGGACATCGCCTGGCACTACGAGGGCGCCACCCACGAGTATCTGACGAGTGATCAGGACCATGGCCAGGAGCACCTCGACGCCCTGGTCATCGAGCACTTCGCCGACGGCGGATCGCGCGGCGACAAGTTCGAGCGCGACGCGCGGCTGCTGCGCCGGGAGCTGGAGCGCAACCCCGGCAACAGCCGCGCCGTGTTCTATCTCGCCCAGACCTTGCGGGACTTGGGCGAGACGAGCGAAGCCATCGACCTGTACGAGCGGCGGGCGCGCATGGGCGGCTGGGAGGAGGAGATCTATTACGCCTTGCTGCAGTCCGGTGTCCTGCGCGCCGACTCCGGGGACTGGCCGGGCGGCATGGACCGCCTGGTGCGCGCCTGGGAGTCACGGCCGCAGCGCCTGGAGGCCACGTATGAACTGGCCTCCCGGTTGCGCGGGCGGAAGTGCCACCGGGCCGCCCACGCCTACGCGAGCGCGGGTCTGAACCGGCCGCGCCCGGCGGACGATCTGTTCGTGGAGCCCTGGGTCTACCGGTGGGGCCTGCTCTTCGAGTACTCCATCACCGCGTACTGGACCGGCGACATCGCCGCCTCCGTCGCCGCCTGCGACCGGCTCCTCGCCATGCCCGACCTTCCGGACACGTATCGCGAACAGACCGTCTCCAACAGGAAGTTCGGCATCAAGCTGGTGCCGCAGACGTACAACCTGCGGATGCCCGAGCCCGTCTGGTGAATCCCGCACCCCAAGAGATGGCGGCTCTTGACCTGAACCACGCTTGAGGGATCACGCTGGTCGCATGACGACCACAGACAGCGGAACCACAGACAGCGGAACCACGGACAGCGGAACCATCCTCTTCCGCAACACCATGCGCATCACCGACGGCCACCTCGACGGCTTCCGGGACGCCATCGCGCAGGCGGTGGCGTTCGTCGAAGAGCACGGCCCGCAGCTCATGGTGGAGGTGTTCATCGACGAGGAGCGGATGCTGGCGCACAGCTTCCAGCTCTACGGCGACTCCGACGCCATCCGCACCCACTGGCGCCTTTCCGATCCGTACATACGGGAGGTCATGGAGCACTGCACCGTGCAGCGCTTCGAGGTGTTCGGGGATCCGGACGACGACATCGTCGCGGCCCTCAGGACGCCCGACGGCGTACCGTTCCCCTTCGGCCTCTCGCCCCGCCTGACCGGCTTCACTCGGCTGCAGCACCCGCGCGCCGCCGCCTGACCGACCGCGCCGGGGAGCGCTGTGCGCAGCGCCTCACGGGAGGCGCACGATCTGGATCAGGTTGCCGCAGGTGTCGTCCAGGACCGCGGTCGTGACGCCGCCCATCTCCAGCGGCTCCTGGGTGAACTCCACGCCGAGCTCGCGCAGCCGCTTGAACTCGCCCTCGACGTCGTCCACGGCGAACGAGGTGGCCGGGATGCCGTCCTCGACCAGCGCCGTCTTGTACGGCTGCACCGCGGGGTGGCCGGAGGGCTCGAGGAGCAGTTCGGTGCCCTCGGGGTTCTCCGGCGAGACGACGGTCAGCCAGCGGGCCGGGCCGCCGAGCGGGATGTCGGTCTTCTTCTCGAAGCCCAGCTTCTCGGTGTAGAAGCGCAGGGCCTTCTCCTGGTCGTCGACGAAGACACTGGTGACGTAGATCTTCATGGGGTGCTCTCCGGTGGTTCGGGCTTGAGCCACCGGGTCACGATGCGCTCAAGGGGTTCGGTGTCGAGGTCGTGGAACTTGTAGCGGCCCTGGCGTCGCGAGACGACCAGACCGGCGGTTTCGAGCACGGCCAGATGCTGGCTGATCGCCTGGCGCGACAGGCCGAGGCCGTGCTTGGTCGTGAGCCGCGCGCATATCTCGAAGAGGGTCTGGCCGTCGCGTTCGGTCAGCTCGTCGAGGATGAGCCGACGGGTGGGGTCGGCCAGGGCCTTGAAGACATCCTCTGCCATGACCACCACCATAGGCAAGTCGCGGCTTGCCTATCAATCGGAGCCCGCCCCCATGGCCTGCGCCTCCGGGCTCCGGGCTCCAGGCGCAAGCCTCATCCCCATGGCGCAGCTCCCGCCGCGCGGCCTGTGGCACCGGCACCCGCACCCGCACCCGCACCCGCAGCGACAACTGACGATCCGTCACGTCACCGGTGGGTCGCGGGGCTCGTCAGGTCCGGCGAAGAAGAGCTTCGCGGTGCCGGTGATGTCGAGTACGCGCCGGACCGGCACAGAGGCATCCACGAGTCGCAGGGTGCCGCCGCGTGCCGTCGTATGGCGCTGGTACTTGGTGAGCAGGTTCAGGGCGCTGGAGTCGGCGAACGTCACCTGTAACAGGTCGAGTTCGCAGTACCGGCCCTCGCATTCGGTGAGGGCGCGGGCGAGTTCGGGGGCGGTGGCCACATCGAGGTCGCCCGCGACCCGGACCAGGACCAGGTCGGGGAGTTCGACCACGTCAACGGCGAACGGCATCTCTCGCGGCACGCGCACTCCCCCCAGATTGAGTTGTGGCCGACGGCAAGCACGGCCACGGACGGACAGGGCACCGGCCACAGCCTTCCGGGGGCGTATGCCCCGTGCAACTCCCAGCATGCTCGTCGACGTCCGGCAACTTCAGGTGGTGACGCGCTGCCGCGCTCCCCGCGCGGGGCCAGGTGGTCGTGCCGCACCTCCGGCCACGATCTTCTGGAGCAGGCTGTACGCGAGGACCGGCAGCAGCACTTCGGGGCGGTGGGAGAACCAGCCCGCGGCCAGGACGGCCGCCGCACTGCTGTTGTTCATGCCGGTGGCGAAGGTGAGGGAGATCCGCTCCGGCTCGGCGCACCGCGTCCAGGCGGACAGCCGACGGCCGCAGCAGAAGGTCAGACAGCACACCGCGCCCGATGCGGCGAGGGCCAGCACCAGCAGGTCGGCATCGGGGTGGGCGAGCGCTTGCCCCAGTGCACCCGCGGCGTTGATGTAGCAGAGCGCCAGGATGTTCACCAGGTTGACGGCCTTGACGGCGGGCAGGACCCGCCGGGCACGCTGCTCCCCGAGCACGGCGCGTACGACGATTCCGGCGAGGCACGGCAGCACCACCGCCACCACCGCGAACACCCCGGCCCCGGACCGGGCGACGAGGTCGACCTTGGCCGTGTCGTCCAGCGCTCCGGCACCGTCGGGTCCGACGAGTCGACCGGCCAGATGGATGCCGAGCGGCACGGTGAGCGGGCTGAGCAGGGTGGAGCCGAGCACCATCGCGACGACCAGCGGGACGTTGCCCCCGGCGTGCTGCCCCCAGGAGGCGGCCCCGCCCGCGATCGGCATCGCCAGGACCAGCATCAGCCCGACCACCAGCCCCTCCGCCTCCGCAGGGTCGGGCCAGGCGCGCAGGCCGAGGGCGACGATCGGCAGTACGAGCAGGGGAAGCAGGGCATTGGCGGCGATGCCGAGCACCAGCCGCGCCGGCCGGGACGCCACGCCGCGCAGTTCGGCGACGCGGACCCCCAGACCGGCGTTGAACAGCATCACCGCAAGCAGCGCCATCGGCACCGTCAGCGCAGGCGCGCCCGCGCCGATCGACACCTTCAGCGCGCGCAGCGCCTCGCCGGGGGCGGGGCAGGCACCGGCCAGTACATAGCAGGCCAGCATCAGCCCCAGCAGCCACCGCTGCACCCATGCCATCACGCAGCAGAGCCTAGCGGTCACCCATTGCTACCTGTGAGGTGATGCCGGCGCGTGGCAACTCCGCACGCCCGCTCAGGCGTTGGAGTCCTGGCTGCCGTCGGCAGCGGGTGTGAGCTCCGCGAGGTCGGCGAGGACCCGGGCCGCCGGTGCCGCGTCGATGAGCCACTTCAGGTGGCTGCCTGCCAGGGTGCGGACGTCGTAGGGGTTGTCCGGCGTCAGCTCGTCGCCCTCGCGGATCAGGCGGTCCTGGAGGGCGAGCGGCATGCTGGCGTCGTCGGCCAGGCGGACGTACGTCTTCGGGATGCGGCCCCACGTGGCCGCCTGCGCACGGTCGTTGGAGGTGCCGACGTCCAGGTTCTCGTCGGGCTGGAAGGTGTTGAGGAAGGTCAGGAGCTCCTCGTCGGTGCCGTCGGCGAGGAAGGCCGCCTTGAGGGCCGCGAGGGCGTCCGGGTTCGCGGTGCGGAAGTTGACGCGCAGCAGGCCGAGTTCGGCCGGGTTCCCGGTCAGTATGGGGCCGAAGGCGGCGGGGTCGACCGTGGCCATCTCCGGCTGGGCGTAGTAGTCGTTGACGTCGAGTCGGACGGGGCACCAGGACGAGACGTAGACGATGCGGTCGATCAGGTCCGGGCGGGTGTTGGCCGCGGCCGTCGCGGTGATGCCGCCGCGGCTGTGCGAGACGAGGATGACCGGGCCGTTCTCCTTGGCCCGCTCAAGGATCCCGATCAGGTGCGCGGCGTTGTCCGCGAGCGTCACGCCCTTGATCGCGCCGGGCGCGGCGGCGAGG
Source organism: Streptomyces sp. NPDC059009 (assembly GCF_042740175.1). Lineage (NCBI taxonomy): Bacteria > Bacillati > Actinomycetota > Actinomycetes > Kitasatosporales > Streptomycetaceae > Streptomyces > Streptomyces sp. NPDC059009. Next base: position 25,706 of record NZ_JBHYJB010000041.1, read on the forward strand.
GCTTCGAGGTCCTGCGGAGCCTGATACGCCGTGACGTACGTCGCCTCGAATCCGTGCCCCGGCAGGTCGACGGCGACCGATCGGTGCCCCAGGAGGCCGAGTTCGGCCTGGAGCGGCGCGAAGGAGAAGGAGTTCGCGAAGGCTCCGTGAACGAGTACGTAGGTCGGCTGCATGTGATTCCCACTCACTTTCTTGTCCCCCCGAGACGCCGGCGCGGCGCGCAGAGCGCGCACGGCCCACGTCACAAGCCGCAGTGGCCGGATGCCGGTGGCTCACCCTACTCAACAGAAGATCAGCCGCACCAGGGACTTGGACGGCTGCGAGACTGGCGCGATGACCTTGCACCTGATCTCCGTCATCGGCAGCAGCCCCGGCGTGGGCAAGTCCACCCTGTGCGGCGCGGTGGCCAAGTGGCTTGCGGAGAGCGGCGCTTCGGTCGACCACTTCGAGGAGGCCGACATCCTCACGCGGGCCGCTTTCCAGCCGGTGGCCGAGGAGTTCGGCGACGGGACCGGGGCGGTCCGGCCGGAGACCCTGGTCGCGTGCACGCGCGCGTACGTCACGGAGTCCGTGTCGGCGGGCAGGGACTACGTGGTGACGGACGCCCTGCTCCCTTTCATCCCGTCACTCGTGGCATGGGGCCACGGCGAAGTGGCCCTCACGCGCGTCATGGATGAGCTGACCCGGGCCGTCGAACCGGCCCAGGTCACCCTCGTGTACGTGCACGACGACCCGGAAGCCGCTCTGCGACGGGCCGTTGAGCGCGAGGGTCCCGCCTGGGCGGACTGGTACGTACGCAAACTCGCGGCCTCCCCCGGCACCCGGTCCGTCCACGACCTGCCCTCCGCCGCCACCCACCTCCGCCACGAGGCCGACCTGACACGGCGCCTGCTCGCGCGAACCCCCTGGCGCGTCCTGACCGTTGACGTCGGCAGGCTCGACGCGCGAGGAGCGTACCTCCACACGCGGGGGCAGCTGGAGGAGTTGCCGGGTCCCGCCTGAGGCAGTCGGCGTCGCGGGGGGGCGACCGGACGGTCCGGTCAGGCCGACTGGGGTACTTGCAGCCCTTTCAGCATGAGCTCGATCAGACGGCGGGGGTCGTAGCGGGGGTCGTCGTCGCGGCCGATGCACAGGTTGCCGATGCCGCGCAGCAGCTCGTACGGCTGGATGCCGGGCCTGATGCCGCCCGCCTCGACGGCCGCGTCGAGCAACTCCGCACAGACGGGGATCAGTCGGTCGATGAAGTACGTGTGCAGGGCGGCGAAGCCGCTGCTGTCGGCCTGCATCGTGTTGGCGAGTCCGTGCTTGGTGACCAGGAAGTCGACGAAGAGGTCGATCCACTGACGCAGCGCGGCGAACGGGGACTCGGCGTCGGCCAGCAGCCGCGGGCCGGCGTCGGCGCACTCCTCGACCTGGTGGCGGAAGACGGCGACGACGAGGTCGGCCCGGGTCGGGAAGTGGCGGTAGATCGTCCCCATGCCCACGCCCGCCTGGGCGGCGATCTGACGGATCGGAGCGTCGACGCCCGACGTCACGAACACCTCGGCGGCCGCGGTCAGCAGCTTCTGCTGATTGCGCACCGCGTCGGCCCGCTTGCCACGGGGCGCCGACGTGTCGGGAGCCGTCCCGTCGGGGGCCGTCCCGTCGGATGCGGCCGCGACGGGTGCCACCTCGTCGCCGGACCGGTCTGCAGTGGGCACCGCTTCTCTCCTTCTGCCGTCGCTCTTCGCCCGCTCGGGCACTCCTGTTCGGGGCCGTGCCCGAACCGGAACCATACTCCGTTTGATAAACGGAACAATGCTCCGTAAGCTAAACGGAGCAACGTTCCGATTGGTGGAGCGCCGCGGGAAGCCGCGCGGCCGAGCCCCGTCGGACACTCCCGCCTGACCACCCCGCCGCCCTCCACGCAGCGGCGGCAGGGGACACCGAAGGGAACGACGCACCATGACGGAAGCGACCGCCCTGAACCTGAACGCAAACGACGTCCGCACATCGCCGCACCCGGTCCTGTCCTACAGCCCGGTGGTGCTGCCCGTCCCCGGGCGCCCCGCCGACCTCCAGCTCCGCGTCACCGCACCCGCCACCGGAAGCGCCGGCCTGCCGGTCATCCTCCTCTCGCACGGCCACGGCGGTGCCCTCAACCTCTCCTCGCTCAACGGCTACGCCCCGCTCGCCCAGCCCTGGGCGGCGGCCGGATTCGTCGTCATCCAGCCCACCCACCTCAGCTCCCGCACCCTGAGCCACCTGTGGGAGACCGACCCCGCGGCACCCTTCTTCTGGCGCTCCCGCGCCGAGGACATGTCCCGCATCCTCGACCGGCTCGACGAGATCGAGCGGGCCGTGCCGCAGCTGGCCGGGCGCCTGGACCACGACAAGGTCGCCGTCGCGGGCCACTCGCTGGGCGGCTTCACCGCCGAGCTGCTGCTCGGCGCCCAGGTCACCGACCCCGACACGGGAGAGAAGGTGAGCCTCCTCGAACCCCGTATCAAGCAGGGCGTGTTGCTGGCCGCGCCCGGCCGGGGCGGGGACGCCCTCAACGGCTGGATGGCCGAGGAGGCGCCGATATTCCGCAGCATCGACCTCGCCACGATGAGCCGGCCCGCACTCGTGGTCGCCGGCGACAAGGACGACTCCCCGCACTTCACGGACATGGGTCCGGCCTGGCACTACGACCCGTACCACCTCGCCCCCGGCCCCAAGACGCTGCTCACCGTCTTCGACGGGGAGCACCTGCTGGGCGGGATCCAGGGGTACGACGCCGCCGAGACCACGGACGAGAACCCGGCGCGGGTCGCCGCGATCGCCGAGCTCGGCGCGGCGTATCTGCGCAGCCGGTTCCACCCCGGCGACAACGCCTGGCAGGTCGCGCAGGACGCGTTGACGACCGGTCCCGGCGCGGTCGGGCGCGTCGAGTCCAAGTAGGGCCGCCGTCGGGGCACCGGGCCCACGTCCCGCCGACCGGCAAGTCCACCCCGCCCACCACCTTCACATACGCAGAGGACTCCTCGTATGACACACAGGCAACACCCCATCGGATCCGGATTCACCGCCGCGTCGACCGCCGACGAGATCCTCGGCGGGAGGGATCTGACCGGCACTCACGTCATCGTCACCGCCGGTCATGCCGGTATCGGCCGCGAGGCCACGCGGGCCCTGACCAAGGCGGGCGCATCCGTGACCGTGGGCGCGCGCCACCCGGAACGCGCCCGGACGGCGCTCGCCGGGATCGAGGGCGTCGAGGTCGGCCGTCTCGACCTGCTGGATCCGGCGTCGATCGACGCGTTCACCGGCCACTGGCAGGCGTCCGGCCGACCGCTCCACATCCTCATCAACTGCGCCGGACTGGCGGCCCCCGCGACACGGGAACGGGATGCCCGCGGCTACGAAGTGCAGTTCGCGACCAACCACTTGGGCCACTTCCAGCTCACGCTCGGCCTGCTGCCCGCCCTGCGCGCCGCGGGTGGCGCCCGTGTGGTCAATGTGACCTCCGGTGCCCAGCGCCTCTCCGACATCCGCTGGGACGACCCGCACTTCGACAGCGGCTACGACGCGATCATGGCCTATGCGCAGTCCAAGACCGCCAACGTGCTCTTCGCCGTCGAGCTGGACCGCCGCTGGGCCACGGACAAGATCCACGGATACGCCGTGCACCCGGGCGTCGTCGTCGGCACGGCTCTGAACAGCGGCGTGGGGCAGGACGATCTGCGCGCCATGGGGCTGATCGACGCGGCCGGGCAGCCGATCATCGATCCCGAGCGCGGCAAGAAGACACCGGAACAGGGGGCCGCCACCCTCGTGTTCGCGGCCACCAGTCCCCTGCTGGACGGGATCGGCGGCGTCTACCTCAAGGACAGCGACATCGCACCCCTCGACGACGCGCCCCGGCCCGTCACCGCGGACAGCATCCCGTCGGAGGCCATGTCGCACTCCATCGACCCCAACTCGGCTGTCCGCCTGTGGGAGTTGAGTGAACAGCTGCTCAAGGCCCCCGTGCGTCGGGCACGTTGACCGTGCTTCGTGTGTAGGCCGCGTTGACTGCGTGGCCCTCACGGACCACTAGCCGCCGAGGCCGGGCTTCTCCCGCGAGGTCGCGGCGTGCGCCGGTCGCCTTCGCTCACCCCTCCTGGACCAGACGCAGCAGCTGTTCCATCACGGGGAGGGGCAGTGACGGGCGACCGGCCGCCTCCTGTGCGGTCTCGGTGTCCCGCAGCAGCTGCACCACCACGTGGGCGGGCAGGTGGGGGTGCTGAGCAGCCGCCCAGCGCACTCTGTCCTTGGGGTCGTCGAGCAGCCGTACCGCTGATGTGAGCGTCAGGCGAGGGTCGCGGGCGGCTCGATGCCGTACGTCCGCGTCGCCGTCCCGACTGAGGCGCTCGACGAGTTCGGGTGTCGACTGCGGGTCTTCCAGGGCCAGTCGGCGCATCCTCGGGTCCGGGTCGTCGGCGTGGCGCAGCAGGTCGTGGCGGGGGAAGTTGGGGTGGCTCAGGGGGCGGTCGGGGTGGCTGAAGCTGCCGGTCCACCACTGCCACACCCGCAGCAGCATCGCGGCGGGTGCGTCGTCGCAGGACTCGGCGAGGAAGAGCTGGACGACGCGGTCCTCGTCGCTCGCCAGCCGGGTCACGACGTCGGGCGGGAGGTGCCTGGCGCGGGCCACGCTGCGGCGTACGAGGGGGTGGGAGGAGGCGGCGAGGCGGCGCATGGCAGCCGGGTCGTCGTGCAGCGCCACCACCCAGCCCAGCGCGTGATGGTGCACTCCCGGGTCGAAGTCGATGTCGATGTCCGCCCGCTGGTCCTCGGTGAGACCGGCGCGCAGGGAGATCGTGAAGCGGACGGATTCGTCCGGGTCCTGAGCGAGGAGTGCCACCAGGTCACCGGGCAGGTGCGGGTTGAGCGCGAGGGACGTGCGCTGGGCGCGACTGCCGTGCCGGGCCACGTGTTCGGCGAGGTCCGGTGTCAGGCAACAGCACTTCAGCGCACGGTCGTTGAGGGTCCCGGCCGCGAAGACGGACCGGGGCATGGGGTGCTCTTCGTGGTGTCGGAGCAGCGCCTCGCCGCGGACCTCGTCGTCGGGGTCGTCGAGGAGGGCGGCCCGGTCGGAGGCCGAGAGGTGCGGCCACGCCCTGCGGCAGGCGGAAGCCCGTACGGAGGGATCGGTGTCGGCCGCCAGGGCGGTGATGTGGCGTACCGGAAGGCCGGTCAAGCGGGCGGCCTCTGCGCGGACGCGTGCGGAGCGGTCGGTGGCGAGCTCTTCGTAGGCGGCGTCGGTGAGTTCGGTGCGGCGGTCCACCGCCACCGACGTCTGGATCCAGCGGCGCCGTGGGTCCTGCTCGCCCAGGATCAGGCGGGCCCACTGCTCGGGCGAGATGTTCGGCTGCGCGTCGGCCAGCAACGACCGCACCTTCCACTCCGGGTGCGCCAGGGCCGCGTCCACCACCGCCGACGGCAGGGAGCGCCACATGACGTGGTGCGAACGGCCGATGAGGCGGGCGCGCAGGTCGGCCGGGGCGGCCGGGTTGCGGGCCAGCCCATGCGCCCACATCTCGCGCAGGCGCTTCGAGGGAGGCGGACCTTCCGTCAACGCCCGCCAGCCTGCCGCCTCTTCCTCTGCGGTCGCGGTCGCGGTCGCGATCTCGGTCTCGGTCTCGGCTTCGCTCCGTCCATCCGTCATGGGGCCATCCTCCCCGAGGTGCCGCCATCGGGATCGACCCAGGTCGCCCCAGGCCGGCAGGCACGGCCGACCCCCTTGCCACCGCTTGCCGTTTCAGCAACTTCAGTTGCCGCACCAGGTCGACCGGTTGCAGTCTGATGCAACGCAACAAGGCCACGGCACACAGGAGATGACCATGACCGCCCACCCGCACGGCGACACCACCCCCGCACCTCTCAACAACCGCGTCCACCACGTGCGCGCCGGGGAGCTGGACGGCTACGCCGCCCTCAGCGGTGGCACCGTCGGCTCGAAGAGACTGTGGATGGGCATGGTGGAGAACGCCCCGCTGAGCTCGACCGACAACCACCATCACGGCGCGTCGGAGGCGGGCATCTTCGTGGTCAGCGGCCATCCCGTGTTCGTCTTCCACGACGGCACTCAGGAGGTACGGGTCACCGGCGGGCCCGGCGACTTCTTCCTGGTCCCGCCGTTCGTCCCGCACCGCGAGGAGAACCCCAGCCCGGACGAACCCGCGGTCGTCGTCATCGCCCGCACCACACAGGAACCCATCAAGGTCTCCGTGCCCGAGCTCTACCAACTCGCCGAGGCGGACGGGCAGTAGCCCTCACATGTGGCGAGGCTGTCTCGTCGTACTGCTGGAGGCGAACACGCGCCCCCAGCGGTACGAAGGAGTTCACCATGGACGCCCGTCTCAACTTCCACGGCAATCCGGTCGGAGCCGCGTTCCTCAAGCACATCGTTCCGGCGGCGCGGCCGATCAAGGAGTCGGGACTGCCCGCCCCGACGCTGGAGCTGGTGGCGCTCCGGGCCAGCCAGATCAACGGCTGCGGCTTCTGCATCGACATGCACACCAAGGACGCCACCGCGGCCGGGGAGTCCCCGGCCCGGCTCCACCTCGTCGCGGCCTGGCGTGAGGCCACGGCTTTCACCGACGCCGAGCGCGCCGCCCTGGAACTGGCCGAGGAGGGCACGCGGATCTCCGATGCGGCCGGTGGCGTGCCCGACGACGTCTGGGCCAACGCCGCCAAGCACTACGACGAAATCCAGCTCGCCGCGCTGGTCTCGGTCATCGCCCTCATCAACGCCCTCAACCGGCTGAATGTCATCACCCAGCAGCCCGCGGGGGACTACCAGCCCGGGCAGTTCGGGTGACGGCCGTGAGGCCGCCGCGCCCGGCCTGCCAGCCATGCCAGCCGTGCCCGCCGTGCCCGCCGTGCCCGCCGTGCCCGCCGTGAAGGGAACGTGCGTCCCCCGCGCAGATAGGGCCTGATGTCGCGCCAAGTACCGCTCCCCCACTCACTCTTGACGTTGAATCATGGCGTCGGGACAGCGAGCACCGAGGGGGACGGAGTCGGCATGGCGGTCAGCAGAGTCACGTCCGGTGTGGGGCGGCGTCGGTTTCTCGGCGGCGCGGGGGCCGCGGGGGCTGCGTTCGCCACGTCTGCCTTCACCGGCAGGCGGGCGGCGCGCCGGGAGGAGACCCATGACGTCGTGATCGTCGGCTCGGGGGTCGGCGGGAGCATCGCCGCCTACCGGCTGGCGGCCGCGGGGGTGCGGAACGTCGTCCTGGAGCGAGGGCGGCGCTGGCCCATCAATCCTGCCGGAGACACCTTCCCGGACTTCTGGCGGCCCGACCGGCGCACCCTGTGGCTGGGCGGGCGCCTGCACCTGCCGTGGGTGTCCGCCGTGCCGGCCCTCGACGCGCTCGTCCGGTCCGCCGAGTCCACCGTCCTGCCCTCGTACACCGGCCTCGCGGACATCGTTCTCGACGACCAGATGAGCGTGATCTGCGGTGCGGGGGTGGGCGGCGGCACGCTCATCTACGCGGGGATGCTGCCGCAGCCGAGCCCCGAGGTCTTCGCGCGCTGCTTCCCGTCCTGGCTGGACCACGGTGAGCTGGACGCGGAGTACTACCCGCGCGCCCGCCGCCGCATGGTCGCCTCGCCCATCCCCGACGACGTCCTTGCGCACCCCCGCTACCGGCCCAGCCGCCAGTGGGAACAGGCCACCCGTACAGCGGAGTTGAGCTCGGAGCGGCTGCCGCTGAACTACGACTGGGACGTCATCCGCCGCGAGCTGTCCGGCGCCGTCACCCCTGCCGCGACCGTCGGCCAGTACATGCTGACCGGCTGCAACAGCGGCGCGAAGATGAGCGTCGACCGCACCTACCTCGCCCGCGCCGAGGCCACCGGCCGCACCACGGTCAGGCCCCTGCACCAGGTGACCGATGTGACGCGCGAGGCCGATGGCGTGTACCGGGTCGTCGCCGACCGGCTGTCCGAGGACGGCGATGTACGGGAGACGGTGTCGATGCGGGCCGCGAAGGTGATCTTCGCGGCGGGGGCCACGCACACGCCGCGCCTGCTCGTGCGGCTGCGGGACACCGGCTCGCTGCCCGGACTGCCGCCCGCCGTGGGCCAGGGCTGGGGCTCCAACGGGGACCGGCTCATCGCGGTCAAGAGCCTGACAGCGGACACCGGGGCGCCGCAGGCCGGGCCGCCGCCCTTCATCATCCGCGACGACGACAACCCGGCCGGGCCCGCCTCGTTGGAGATGGCGCCCCTGCCCATGCCCTTCAACACGGGCGCGTATTTCGTGCTGGGCATGGGGATGTCCCAGCGTCCCGCGTCGATCGTCTACGACGGGGCTACGGACCGCACGGAGCTGCGTTTCGCCCCGGGAACCGACCTGCCCGCCGCCCAAGGAGCCGCGTCGATCTCGGGCCGGGTCGCCCGCGCCATGGGCCCGGACACGGTGGTCGTCGACGCGGGCGTCGTCCACCAGGTGACGGTCCACCCGCTGGGCGGCGCCGTGCTCGGGCAGGCCACCGACCGGTACGGGCGGCTCGACGGGTATCGCGGCCTGTACTGCCTGGACGGGTCGCTGCTGCCGGGCACAGCGGGGGCGGTCAATCCCTCCCTCACCATCGCGGCCGTGGTCGAGCGGTGTCTGGACCGGCTGGTGGGTGAGGACTTCGTCTGAGGTCAGACGGGTTCAGCCAAGGTCAGTTGAGATCAGACGAGTTCAGACGCGTTCAGTCGAGGCAGTCGAAGGTGATGACCGATTGCTTGCCGGAGTTGCCCTTGCCGGGCTGGGGCTGGACGGGCTGGACGATACGACGTCTCGGGGCGCTACCCGGGCCGGAACGCGGGCGGCGATGAGCGGCGTGGTGCTGGGCACCGTCAGTCCGGCAGCCAGTGCAGCTCGTGCGCCAGGGTTTTGGCGACGGCACGGATGCGGCGGTGCAGTGGCGACTGCTCGCGCGGGAGGACCAGGTGGATCGTCAGGCCGGGCGCACCCCGCAGCGGTCGCCAGGTGAGACCGGCCGGCTGTGCCGTGGCCGCGGCTTCTCCGGCCGGGGCGAGGGTGACCCCGTCGCGCAGGTCGCGCTGGGACATGTCGAAAGAGACCGCGGGCGTGCGGAATTGGAGGTGTGGTCGGGCGTCTCGGAACAGCGCGGACAGCTGATCGTGGATCACGGGGTTGGCCGCACGGTCCGGGAGTCGCAGCGGATACGCGGCCGCGTCGGCGATCTCGATCTCCGGGTGCTCGGCCAGCGGATGGTGCTGCGCCAGCTGGACCCCGATGCGCGCACGCCGCAGCAGGAACCGGCGCACGCCACGGCCCGGCTGTTCACCGCGGGTGATCCCGGCATCGATGCGGCCGTCGGCGACCGCGGGAGAGATCTCCGGTGTCGCCATCGGGACCGCGCCGACCTCGAGTCCGCTGTTGTCGCGCATCAGCCTGTCCACCAAGGCCGGTGCCGTCTCGGCCCCGGCGCTGAGGCTGTATCCGATGCGCAGCGTGCCCAGTTCACCGGCCGCCGCGCTCCGGGCGGTGTCCCATGCCCGGTCCAGCGCCGCCAGTGCGGGCGGCGCGGACTCCGCCAACGCAGCACCGGCCGTGGTCAGTTCGACGCTTCGCGTGTTGCGGACCAGCAGGGCCGTACCGAGTTCCGCCTCCAATCGGCGCATCCGGGCGCTGAGCGCGGGCTGTGCGATACCGATCCGTGCGGCCGCGCGGGTGAAGTTCAACTCCTGCGCCAGCACCAGGAAGTACCGCAGGCTCACCGTGTCCGGCGCCACGCGCCCTCCCTGCCGATTGATAACGATCCGTTCTGAGCCTATCCCGTACCGGTCTTTCCCCCGGCCGCACATCACGCCCTAGCCTGCGGATACGGCGATTCAACTGACCGCGGTACCCGTCGCCGGGATCGCTCGATCTGAGTGTCAATTCGACGTCGGACGTATCCGACCCCACACAGGAGGTTTCCATGGCCAAGGGCTACTGGGTCAGTGTCTACCCCGCCCTTTCCGACCCTGAGGGGCTGACTGCCTACGACCAGCTGGCCGGTCCGGCTGTCCAGGCCGGGGGCGGGCGCGTCCTGTCCCGGATCCCGTCCCGTGGCGGTCGAGTCGTCGCCCACGAGGCCGGAATCACGCAACGCGTCGTTCTGATCGAGTTCGACAGCTTCGAACAGGCCGTCGCGGCATACGAGAGCGAGGCGTACCAGAAGGCGCTGGTGGCCCTCCCCGACGGCTTCGAGCGCGACTTCCGCATCATCGAAGGCATGGACTGACCGGCGGGCCCAGCCATCGCTGAGCATCCGTCACCTGATACGCACACGGTGCTGAACGACGACTGAGGAAGCTCAACCCGACCCGACCCGGCTCGGCTCGGCTCGGCTCGGCTTGGCTTGGCTTGGGTGGCTGCAGCTGTGGCTCTTGCTGCTGCGATGACCGTAATACGGGAGCGGGTGGCCGCCGCGAGGAGAGGTCCGTCCGCGATACGGGTCCTTCGGCCCGTACCGCGAGGGCTTCTGCCGTCGCTGTCGCCGCTCCGGGCGGTGGAACATGGCGGCACGGGCCGAAGTCCGTCGCTCAGCTCGGCTGGAACGTGGTGCGCAGGCGGTAGCGCTCGCCGCTGTACTCGACGGTCGAGAGCAGCACGGGCCGCTGCTCGCGCGTGTAGATGGTCTGGTCGAGAACGAGGACGGGCGCGCCCTTCGGGAGGCGCAGGTGCTCGGCGAGTTCCGCCTCGGCGGTGCGGGCCTCGATCGTCGCCTCGGAGCGGTCCAACTCGACGCCGTGGGTGCGGAGTTCCTCGAAGAGGGAGGCGGACGTGTAGTCGGCCTTCTCGATACCGGGGGCGAGCCGGGCGACGACGAGGGTGCGGTCGACGGCCACGCGTACGTCGTCGAGGAGCCGGACGCGGTCGAGGCGGAGCAGGGGCGTGCCGGCCGGTACGTCCAGGCGGTCGGCGTCGTCCAGGGAGGCGACGGCCGTCTCGTGGCGCAGCACGAGGGAGCTCGGCGTCATGTGCTTGCGGCGGGCCGTCGCGGTGAACGACTCCAGGTCGTTGGGCCACTCGCGGGCGGGCGCGGGCGTGGCCACGAACCAGCCGCGGCCGTGCGAGGCGGTGAGCAGCCCCTGGTCGACCAGGTGCAGCAGGGCCCTGCGGAGAGTGACGCGGGAGATGTCGAGGTGGGTGCAGAGCTCGCGCTCGGCGGGCAGCCGGGCCCCGGCCGTGAGGCCGCGCCGGCCCCCGTCCCCCGGCTCAGCCCTCGCGCCGCCGCGCCCGCAGCACCGTGTCGTGCCGGTGGTGGGTGCCCGGGGGTGCGGGCGTGGTGCGGGGGCGGGTTTCGTTGATCTCGATCGTCCAGTCGTCGTCGAGGAGCCGGGCGATGTCGGCGGGCTGGTAGTAGGCGTCGGGGTCGAAGTCCCGCTCCGGGGCCGGGGGCAGGTCGGAGAGGTCGTGGCCGGCGAAGAGGAAGGTGCCGCCGGGGGCGACGGCCGCCAACAGGCCGCGCAACGCGGTGTGGTCCGGGTCGCGGGTGAGCGGGAAGTAGTGGGCCGTCACCAGGTCGAAGGCGTCTGGTGCGGGGGCGGTGGTGGTCAGGTCGGCGCGTTCCCAGGTGACACGGTCCGCCAGGTCCGTGTCCCGCAGGGCAGCTGCGCCGCGGTCCAGGGCCGTCTGCGCCACGTCGACGGCGGTGACCTGCCAGCCCTGGCGTGCCAGCCAGTGGGAGTCGCCGCCCTCACCGCAGCCCACCTCCAGTGCGCGTCCCGGTGGCAGATCCGTCACCTCGGTGACGAGCACGCCGTTGGGTGCGCCGCTGAAGAGCTGGTCGGTGTCGCGGTACCTGTCTTCCCACTGCTGTGCGTCCATGGGCGCAGCCTCTCCCCGGCCGTGAGCCGACGGCAATCTTCTTTGCTGGAAACGCAAATGGAGGGGCTGGAGAAGGTGGCGTGCCGGGGCTCCGTGCGAGCCATATGACCGCTCCTTTCTCGTTGTGTGAGCAAACGATGACAAGCGGCCTGACGGCCCGGAACCGCTGCTTCTCTGGGCTCATGAACAGCAACGATTCCGCCCGCAACGGGCGTCGCCCCGCCCTCCTCTCCCGTCGTTTCTCCCCTCTCGCCACCCGCTCCGTGGCCGCCCTCGCCGTCCTCGGCATCGCACTCGTCGGGTGCGGGAACCAGGGCAAGGACTCCGGGAAGGACGGCTCGGGCAGCGAGGCGCAGGCCAAGGGCAGTGCCGAGAGCGCGAGCAACGGGACCAAGGTGCTGTGGGTGGGGGACTCCATCGCCGGTGCCGAGGCTCCCGCGCTCGGCGCGGCCATCGAGGCCAGTGGGGCGAAGTTCAAGGACGCCTCGTCCGACGGAGGCGGCTCCGTCGTCGACGGCGGCGACCAGATCACGAAGAAGATCTCCGGCGACACCTGGAAGCAACTCCACAAGGACATCTCGGCGTTCCAGCCGACCGTGGTCGCCTACCAGGTCACCACCTACGACTGGGGCAGCCAGGGCAAGCAGCGCGCCGCCTACGACAAGCTCGCCAAGGCGGCCAAGGACGCCGGGGCGAAGCTGGTCCTCGTCGCCGCGCCGCCCTTCAAGATCGACGAGTTCTACAAGCAGCACGAGTCTCAGATACGCACCGCCCCCAAGGCCGCCGAGGCAGCCGCCGAGAACAGCGGTGGCGCGGCCGTGTTCTTCGACTCCAGTGAGCTCTGGGGCACGGACTCCGGCGGCAAGAAGGCGCAGCGTTCCAAGGACGGCATCCACAACTGCCAGCAGGGCGCGGCCGCCTTCGCCAAGTGGTTCACCGAACGGCTCGGCAAGGAGGCCGGGTTCACGCCCGCGTCCGTGGACGTGTGGGCCAAGGGCTCGTGGACCGGCAGCGACCGCTACGGCAAGCTCAAGTGCGGCAGCTGACGGGTCGGGGCTGACCCATGACTGGCAATTCCGTGGCGGACTCTTCCGCGGCCGGCTCTTCCGCGGCTGGCTCTTCCGTGGCGGGCTCTTCCGTGGCGGGCTCTTCCGTGGCCGGTGACTCCGCAGCCGGTTCCGCCGGCGCCGCCCTCGCGCCGGTGCGCGGCGGCACATTGCCCCCTCGGCACCGTGCCCCGCGCCCCGGTGACCGGGGGCGCCCGCACATCGCCGCCCTCGACGGGCTGCGCGGCTTCGCGGTCGCGGCCGTGCTGTTGTTCCACGCCGGGAAGCTGCCGGGTGGCTTTCTCGGTGTCGACCTCTTCTTCGTGCTCTCCGGGTACCTGATCACGGGGCTGCTGCTCGGCGCGGCCATCGGGGGTGGGGGCCGGGGCGGGGGGAGCGACCGCGGACTCGGGGTCGGGGTCGGGGTCGGGTTCGACTCGCTGCTCGGGTTCTGGGTGCGGCGGGCCCGCCGTCTCCTGCCCGCCCTCGTCTTCGTCGTCGTCGGCACCACCCTGCTGGCCTGGACCTTCGGCGACGGGGCGCTGCTGCGGTTCGCGCTGGACGACCTGCCGTGGGTCGGGTCCCAGGCCGTCAACTGGCACTACATCGCCGAGCAGATCGGCTACTGGAACGCCTCCGACACCCGCGTCTTCGCGCACCTGTGGAGCATCGCCGTCGAGTGGCAGTTCTATGTGGTGTGGCCGGTCGTGGTGGCCGTCCTCGCGCGCGGGCGGCAGGCCCAGCGTGTGGTCGCCGCCGTGGCCGGGGCGGGTGCGCTGGTCTCGCTCGCCCTGATGGTCTCGCTCGGGGCCGCGGTGGACACCACCCGCGCGTACGAGGGCACGGACACCCGGGCCGTCGCGCTGCTGCTCGGCGCGCTCGCCGCCACCGCTCCCGTACGCGCCCTCGCCGCCAGGGTGCCCCGGCGTGCGGCCGACGCGCTCTGTCTCGCCCTGGCGGCCGGGCTCGCGGTCGCCTGGACGGTGACCGAGGGCGAGAAGGCGCCCCTGCTCTTCAAGGGCGGGCTCTTCCTGCATGCGCTGGGCGCCGCCGTGCTGATCGTGCTGCTGGCGCAGGTGCCCGGGACGTGGGCGGCCCGGATCGCGGGCAGCGCTGTGCCGCGGCGTCTGGGCGAGCTCTCGTACAGCCTCTATCTGTGGCACTGGCCCGTCTATCTGCTGCTGTTGCCGCGCCTGGCCGGGCTCGGGGACTGGGGCGGTACGGCTGTCGCGATCGCGGTGTCGCTCGTCGCGGCGGCGGTCACGAAGTGGCTGGTCGAGGATCCGGTGCGGTTCCGGTCGGGCTGGGCGCGCGGGCGGCGCGGGCCGATCGCCGTGGTGGGGCTGGCGCTGGTCGGGGTCGCGCTGTGGGGGTTCGTGCCGGCGCCGGTGCCGGGTGCGGGGACCGTCGACCTCGATCAGCTGAGGTGAGTGGGCCAGGAGTGGGGCCCGGCCCACTCACCGCGCGGCCGCACTCATACCGTTATTGCATGGAATGCGAACCGTCTCGCTGGATGTCTCTCTGGATGTCTCTCTGGAAGGAAACCCGTACATGACGCGTGTCCTGCTGATCGAGGACGATCCGGCCGTACGCCGTGGCGTCGTCCTGGGACTGCGCCGCTACGGACACGAGACCGAGGCGGTCGGCACCGGCGAGGACGGCCTGGAGGCGCTCGCCGCCTTCGCGCCGGACCTCGTCCTGCTCGACCTCATGCTCCCGGGCATGAGCGGTCTGGAGGTGTGCCGCCGCATCCGGGAGACCAGTCAGATCCCTCTCGTCATCCTGTCCGCGCGCGGCGACGACATGGATGTCGTGATCGGCCTGGAGGCGGGCGCCGACGACTATGTCGTCAAGCCCGCCAGCGGTGCGCTCATCGAGGCCCGCATGCGCGCGGTGCTGCGCCGTGTGGCGCCCGCCCAGGCCGCGGCCGACGCGCCCACCGGGACCACCTCCGTGGGGGACCTGGAGATCGACCGCGGTGCGCTGCGCGTCCGCAAGCACGGCGCGGACGTGCCGCTCGCTCCCTCCGAGATGAAGCTGCTGCTCTTCCTGAGCGCCGCACCGGAGCAGACCTTCAGCCGGCAGCAACTCCTCGAGGACGTCTGGGAGCACAGCTATTACGGGGATGCCCGCCTGGTCGACGCGTGCGTGATGCGGCTGCGCGCCAAGATCGAGGACGATGCGCGTCACCCGGTGTACGTCCAGACCGTACGGGGCTTCGGCTATCGCTTCGGCCCGGTGCCCGCGTGAAGATCGCCGTGCCCCGGGGGCTGCGCACCCGACTGGTCGTCGCGTTCCTGCTCGTCGCCGCGCTCAGCGCGCTCATCACCGCCGCGCTCACCTTCCGGCAGGCCCGCGAGTCGATCCTCAAGCGCACCCAGGAGGCGGCCGTGCACGACCTGCGCCTCCAAGTGGACTCCCTGGCCCCCAACTTGCCGGCCAAGCCGAACAGCTCGGATCTGCGCAGCTTCGTACAGCAGTTGGACCGCGCCGGCGGCTCACGGCGGTGGAGCACCGCCGTCGCGCGCGGCGACGGGCCGGTCATCGGCAGCACGGCGGCCGTCACCGCCTCCCTGCGCGACGCCGTCCGCGAGGGCGACGCCACCGTCTACGAGCGCGTCGACCGCTCCGGCGCTCCCCGACTGCTCATCGGCATGCCCATCTCCTATGCGGCCGACGGAGACAGGAGCGGCAAGAGCGGTGCGCCTTCGGGCATCGCCGTCTACGCCGACCTCTCCCTGCGCACCGAGCGCGCCGACATCTCCGCGCTGGTCACCGCGGCCTGGGCGGGCGCCATCCCGGCGCTCGCCTTCGCCGCCGTCCCCGCCCTGATCGCGGCCCGCCGCGTGCTGCGCCCGGTGCGGCAGCTGCGCACGGCCGCCGAACAGATCACCACGGGCGCCCTCGACACCCGTCTCGACGTCCAGGGAAAGGACGAACTCGCCGAGCTGACCGGCACCTTCAACAGCATGGCCGCGGCCCTGCAGCGCGACGACGCGGAGCTGCGCCGCATGGAGGCCAACGCCCGCCGGTTCGCCGCCGACGTCTCCCACGAACTGCGTACCCCGCTCGCCGCGATGTCCGCCGTCACCGACGCCCTCGACGAGGACGCCCGCTCCGGCCAGCTGCCCCCGGACACCGCCGACGCCGTCCAGCTCATCAGCGACGAGACCCGCAAACTCGCCCGCATGGTCGAGGACTTGATGGAGATCTCCCGCTTCGACGCGGGCGCGGCCGCCCTCCATCTGGACGACGTCAGCCTGCGCACCCTCGTCCTCAAGACGCTGCAGCAGCGGGCCTGGCGGGAGCCGGAGCACGTGGTCACCGAGCTCCCCCGGGAGGACGTACGCGTACGGGTGGACGCGCGCCGCATCGACGTCGTCCTCGCCAACCTGATCGGCAACGCGCTGCGCCACGGCACGGCGCCGGTGACCGTGCGGGCGCGCCGCACGGGGACACGCGCCGTCATCGAGGTCGCCGACCGCGGCCCGGGCATCCCGGACGACGTGCTGCCCCACGTCTTCGACCGCTTCTACAAGGCGGACGCCGCCCGCACCCGCTCCGAGGGCAGCGGCCTCGGGCTCGCCATCGCCCTGGAGAACGTGCGTCTGCACCACGGCACGCTCACCGCCGCCAACATCCCTGGTGCGGGGGCGGTGTTCGCGGTCACCCTGCCGATCGACCCCGGGGAGCCGGGACAGCCCGCGCAGCCCCCGCAGCCCGAAGGTCCCGAGCAGCCGGACGACGACAGCCAGGAGGAAGCACGATGAGCCGCCGCCTCCAACTCACCGTCCTCACCGCCGCGTTGGCCACCCTCCTCGCGGGCTGCGGCATCGACGCCACCGGCCCGGTCGAGGCCGGGGCCCCCGCGTCGGGGCTGCGCCGACCGGGCAGCACGACGTACCACGCCCAGTTGTACTTCGTCGGCCCGTACGGCATCCAGGCCGTCTCCCGTCCGCTCGGCTCCCCCGCCACTCCGCAGCAGGCACTCGATCTGCTCCTCAAGGGCCCGGACGACGCGGAGCGGGCCCGCGGGCTGATCACGGAAATCCCGCCGCTGCCCGGTCCGTTGCGGGCGACGGCCACCACCGGGGCCGTGGACATCTACCTTCCGCAGCAGATCGCGAAGATGAACGGCGGCGATCTGGGCATGTCCCAGATCGTCTGCACCGCCGCGAACGCCCACGTTCCCGGCGACCGGCAGCCCCCTGCCGTGGACGTACGCGTCCATGAGCCGGACACCCCGGACGGGCCCTCCCCCTGGACCCTCCGCTGCAACGCGGCGGGCAACGTCGTCCCCGTACCGAACTCCACGCCCACGCCCAGCACAGACCGGTGACTGCGGGCACCGGTCTGTGCCGGCCCGAGATCAGCTCAGGCCCCGGTGGCCCCGGTGGTGAGCACGATCTTCCCCTGGATGTGGCCCTGCTCGACACGGCGGTGCGCCTGCGCCGCGTCCGCGAGCGGATAGACGCTGTCGATCTCCGCCCGGACGCGGCCCGCGTCGATGAGGCGGGCCAGCTCGCCGAGTTGCGCCCCGTCCGAATGGACCTGCCCCGGGCGGAACTCGATGCCCAGCTCGGCGGCCCGCTCCGGCTGGTAGTCGCCCAGGAAGACCGGGCTGATCGTGCCGCCGCGCCTGATCGCGGACAGCAGGCGGTGGCCGTGCGGGCCGCCCACGCAGTCGACCACGTGGTCGACGGTGCCGTCCGCGACCGCCGCCGCGGGCTCGGTCGCCGTGTAGTCGATGAACTCGTCGACGCCCAGGGACCGCAGGAACTTCTCGTGCCGTCCGGAGGCCACGGCGATGACATGGGCGCTGCGCGTCTTGGCGAGCTGCACGGCGAAGTGCCCGACACCGCCCGCCGCGCCGCGGATCAGCACCCGCCTCTCCGGCTCCAGGCCGATGTGGTCGAAGAGGAATTGGTAGGCGGTCAGGCCCGCCATGGGCACGGCGGCGGTCTGCACATGGTCGGCGGAGTCGGGCTTGCGGGCCAGGTCGGTGACGGGCGCGGTCGCGTACTCCGCGTAGGCCCGGCCGCCGTTCTCGTCGACCGGAGGGAAGCGGATCAGCCCGAACACCTCGTCGCCCGGCGCCCATTGGGTGACCTCCGCACCGATGGCCGTCACGACGCCCGAGACGTCGCTGCCCGGCGTGAACGGCAGGCGCCGGGTCGGCCTCATCTCCTCCGGGATGTTCGCGAAGCCGGTGCGCGCGTACCAGTCGGGCGGGTTGAGGCCCACCGCGTGCACGCGGACGAGCACCTCGTCAGGGGCCGGCTCGGGGCGCGGCACTTCCTCGTACACGAGCCGGTCGGGTCCGCCGAACTCATGGACGCGCACGGCATGCATGGTCGCTGACTGCGGCATCTGTCCAGAGATACGGAGTACCTCCCCGGGCGTCAAGCCCCCCGAACGGTGGTCGGCGCATCACATGCATTCCTTGACAGGAATGGCCGACGGGCGGCAGCTCCCCTTCCAGCGCTCCCTGGCCGGGCGGCCCGAGGAGGTCTGGCGCCATCTCACCGAGAGCCCGCTCCTCGCCCGCTGGTGGGCGCCGGACGACCTGTGCGGCTCCGAGCTCGTCTTCGAGCTCGTCCTCGAGGCACGGGCGACGGGCTGCCCGAGGGGAAGTGGTCGCCCGTCAGCCAGTCCGCGGGCGAGCACGGCGCCTCGGCCGTCGTCCACGACCGGGTGCGCCGAGCCGCCACCCGGCCCCGTTCCCACACAGGCGGGCCCGTTCCCACACGAGTCGGACGCAGGCAGAGCTTTGCGTTCGCACCGCCCACCCGTCCGGGATGTCCAAAGCGCCCCGTGACGCGGCGTGACAAGAGTCGCACCGCGCCATGGGGCGTTTGCCGCCCTTGATCGCCGAGTCGCCCGTGAACTGGGGGTTTACTCGTTGGTAGCCCTTGCCGTGCGGGCGATTTGCGGTCCGCGACGGCTCAACTCCCGCGTGTTAGCGTCCCGGTCGACCGGGGGGAGAACCGAACGCTGCGAACATGCGAGAGGAAATCCGTGGGTCATATGCACCACATGTCAGGGGGCTGGATCACGCCCGTGCTGTCGTACGCGATGGCCGTGGTCGGCGCCGCGCTGGGACTGCGCTGCACCGTGCGGGCGCTGGGCGCCGAGGGCAGATCGAAGCGGAACTGGCTCATCACCGCGTCGGTGGCCATCGGCGCGGGCATCTGGACGATGCACTTCATCGCCATGCTCGGCTACACCGTCGACGGCACCGCCATCCGCTACGACATCCCGCTCACCCTGCTGAGCCTGCTCGTCGCCGTCACCGTGGTGGGCGCGGGCGTCTTCCTCGCCGGATACGGGAGTTCGCGCGTGCGCGCCGTGCTGCTCGGCGGGCTCGGTACCGGGCTCGGGGTCGCCGCCATGCACTACATCGGCATGGCCGCCGTGCGCCTCAACGGCTCCATTTCTTACGATCCCGTGGTCGTCGCCGTGTCCGTGCTGATCGCCGTGGGTGCCGCGACCGCCGCTCTGTGGGCGGCACTCGCCGTCAGCGGGCCCGTCGTCGCCGCCGGTGCGGCGCTCGTCATGGGCCTTGCCGTCAGCAGCATGCACTACACCGGAATGGCCGCCGTCAGCGTGACGGTGCGCCAGGGCACCGAGGCCCTCAGCGGCGCCGGCGCCACGGCGTTCATCCTGCCGCTGACCGTGGTGCTCGGCTCGTTCCTCTTCCTCACCTGCGCCTTCGTCGCGCTCTCCCCCACGGCGCGGGAACGCGCCGAGGACCGGGCGGCCGCCGCACCGCTGCACGAGGTGGACCTCCCCGCCTCCTGAGCCCGCCCCCGCGCGCCGTCGGCTCGTCCACTCGTCTGCTCCCCAACTCCCCGCGTCCCCACGCTCGTTCACCGGGCGCGCCGCCCGCCACTCCCGGGCCGCGCCCCTCCCCATGCTGCCCCGCCGAGGAGGCAACCCGTCATGCCCAGAGGCTTCCCACCCCGCTGGAGGCTGCGGCCCCGCTCGATCCGCGCCAAGGTCGTCACGCTGCTGACCGTGCCGGTCGTCTCGCTCATGGCGCTGTGGGGCCACGCGGCGGTGACCACCGCCTCCCAGGTCTCCGACGCCCAGCAGCTCCAGGACGTCAACTCCCGGCTGCTGCAGCCCATCTCGGACTTCACGACCGCCGTGCAGGACGAGCGGCGGGCCGCCCTCGCCTATCTGGCCGCGCCCGGCGGCGACCACCCGAAGGCGCTCGACGCCGCGAAGTCCCGTACGGACAAGGCCGTGGCGGCGCTGCGCCGCGGCGTGCACGCCAACAGCACCGACACGGCGGCCCTCGACTCCGCGCTGCCTGGGCGGCTCACGCGGCTGCTCGACAGCGCCGACTCCCTCGCGGCGCTGCGCGAGCACCCCGGCGGTCTGGATGCCGCCCTCGACGCGTACTCCACTCCGGTGCGGCGCGCCTTCGCGGTACGGGCTTCGCTGGCCGGAGCGGACCGGGCGGGTGCCGGGTCCGACGCCCGCGCCGTGCTCGAACTGGCCCGCTCCCGCGAGGCGTTGAGCCGTCAGGTCGCCCTCTTCGGCGCGGCCCAGGCCACGGACGGCGGCATGACGGCCGGCCAGTACCGCGGGTTCATCGGCGACGTGGCGCTGCAGCGCGGCCTCGCGGACGGGGCCGTCGACGAGCTGCGCCCCGCCGACGCCTCCGCCTACCGCGCGGTCCTCGGCTCGCCGGGCGCCACCGATCTCAAGGACGCCCAGGACACGGTGGAGAAGGCGGGCGCGGCACACGCGGTGGCCGCCGTGAGCGCGGAGCGCTGGCGCTCGGACACCTCGGTGACCCTCGCGGGGCTGGCCCGTGCGGAGGCGGGCGCGCGCACGGCGGGCACGGGAGCGCAGCCGTACTCCCTCGAGACGCTGGGCAGTTCGGGCCTCGCCGTCGTCCTCGGTCTGCTCGGTGTGCTGCTCTCGCTCTTCCTCTCGGTGCGCATCGGCCGCGGTCTGGTCGCCGACCTCACCGGTCTGCGCAACTCCGCGCTCCAGCTGGCCTCCACGCGGCTGCCCGCCGCGATGCGCCGCATCCACAACGGCGAGGACGTCGACCTGGACCGCGAGGCACCGCTGCCGCGCACCGCCGAGCGCGACGAGGTCGGGCAGGTGGGCGCCGCCCTCACCACGGTCCAGCGGGCCGCGCTGCGCGCCGTCGCGAGTCGGGCCGCCGTCCTCACCGGGGTCTCCGGTGTGTATGTGAGCCTGGCCCGGCGCAGCCAGGTGCTGCTGCACCGCCAGTTGGAGCTCCTCGACACGATGGAGCGGCGCACCCAGGATCCCGTGGACCTCGAAGACCTGTTCCGCCTGGACCACTTGACCACGCGGATGCGGCGCCACGCCGAGTCGCTGCTCATCCTCTCCGGCTCCGCGCCCGGCCGCGCCTGGCGCAGCCCCGTGCCACTCCTCGACGCCGTGCGGGCGGGCATCGCCGAGACCGCCGACATCGAGCGGGTCCAGCTCGGCGAGATCCCCGACCTGCGCCTGGCCGGTGCCGCCGTCGCCGACCTCGTCCACCTGGTGGCCGAACTCGCCGAGAACGCCGCCCAGTTCTCGCCGCCGCACACCCCCGTGGTGGTGCGCGGCGAGGAGGTCGGCGCGGGCGCCATCCTGGAGATCGAGGACCGCGGCCTCGGCATGGGCGAGGAGTCCCTCGCGGCGGCCAACGGGAAGATCCGGGCCACCGAGATCGACCTCCTCGACTCCCGCCAGCTCGGCCTGTTCGTGGTCAACCGCCTGGCTCAGCGCCAGCACGTCGACGTGTCGCTGCGGCGGTCGGTGTACGGCGGCGTGCTGGCGGTGGTGTTCCTGCCGAAGGAGCTGTTGGAGGCCCCGCATCCGGGGCTGCGGCCGCATGCTCCCGGCGCGAGCGAGACCTCGCACCTCCCCCAGGAGGTCGACGCATCCCCACGTCTGCCGCAGGCGGGCGAGGAGCTGGAGGCGGCGCCCGAGCTGCCGCGCCGGACGGCGGCCCGGGCCGCGGAGAGCGGCGGCGGGCCGAGCCGAACGGGCTCGGGTGGCACCGCCGATGACGGCCTGCCCCACCGCACGCCTGCGGGCGGCCCCTCCGATGAGGCGAGCCTGCCGCGGCGTACGGCGATCCACTCCACCGACAGCGATCTGCCGAGCCGTACGGCTGCGGGCAACGCCCCCGATGATGGCCTGCCCACCCGCACACCTGCGGGCAACGCCGCCGACAACGACGCCCTCCCGCGGCGCAGGGGCATCGGCAACACCCCCGACACCGACAACGCCCCCGGCACCGGCACCAGCACCAGCACCGACCAGCCGATCGGTGAGCCGGACCGCACACGCACGGGCACCGCTCCCGACGCCCCCCTGCCCCGGCGCCCGAAGCCCGCCGACGCTGACACCGACACCGACACCGACACCGACGCCGACGCCGACGCCGACGCCGACGCCGCGAGCGCACCGCCCCACCCGTCGGCCCCGCCCGCCGGGCCCGACGCGGCCCCCGCCCCCGGCGACGACGGACTCCCCCGCCGCGTACGGCAGATGAACCTCGCGCCCGAGCTGCGCGAGCGCGAGGACCGAGGCGAGGGCGGCGGTGCCGCCGAGCCGGCGGCGCCCGCCCGCCGCTCCCCCGAGGCGGCCCGCGCCACCATGGCCTCGCTGCGGTCCGGGCGGCGGCGTGCCCACGCCGTGCGGGACGAGTCGCGCCCGCCGCACCCCTCTCAGAACGACGAAGGAACCCGATGACCCCCACGTACACCGTCACGAACCTGGGCAGCAGCGGCGACGACGGCAGCGGCCGGATCGACTGGCTGCTCGACGACCTCGTGAACCGGGTCTCCGAAGTGCGCTCCGCGGTGATGCTGTCCATCGACGGGCTGCCCGTCGGCACGTCCAGCAGCCTCGGGCGCGACGACTCCGAGCGGTTCTGCGCCATCGCCTCCGGCTTCCACTCCCTGGCCAAGGGCGCGGGGCGGCACTTCGGTGCGGGCGGCGTCGTGCAGACGATGGTGGAGCTGGAGGACGGCTTCCTGTTCGTGGTCGCCGCGGGCAGCGGTTCCTGCCTCGCCGTGTTCACCGCGGGGCACGCCGACATCGGCCTGGTCGCGTACGAGATGACGCTCCTCGTAGACCGCGTCCACGAGCACCTCGGCGTGCCCGAGAGGGCGGACGGTGCTGTGTGAGCGACGCCTGGACCGAACGGTACGACGAGGAGGCGGGCCCGCTCGTCCGCCTCTACGCGATGACCGGCGGGCGCGCCCGCACCCGGGACGGTGCCGAGCGGATCGACCTCATGGCCGTCGTGCGCGCCACCGGCGCCACGCCGCGCGCGCCGCTGCCGCCCGAGCAGCACGACCTGCTCGCCCTGTGCGGTGAGGCGCCGCGCACGGTCGCCGACCTGGCGTCCGACTCGGGCCTGCCGCTCGGCGTCGCACGCGTCCTGCTCGGCGACCTCACCGCCAGGGATCTGCTGCGCATCACCCCTGCCGACCCCGCGCCCGGGAGCAGCCGCCCGGACGCGCACCTCCTGCGAGAAGTGATCAATGGACTCCGCGCACTCTGAGCACGCCCGGCCGACCACACCGCCCGGCACGCCCCTCCGCGACTTCACGGCGCTCAAGCTCCTGATCGCCGGCGGCTTCGGCGTCGGCAAGACGACGCTCGTCGGGTCGGTCAGCGAGATACGCCCGCTGCACACCGAGGAGCAACTCACCGAAGTCTCCCGCCCTGTTGATCACCTTCAGGGCGTGGAGACCAAGACGACCACCACGGTCGCCATGGACTTCGGCCGCATCTCACTCCGCGACGACCTCGCGCTCTACCTCTTCGGTACGCCGGGTCAGGACCGCTTCTGGTTCGTGTGGGACGAGTTGTCGACCGGCTGCCTGGGTGCCGTGGTGCTCGCCGACACCCGGCGGCTTGCCGACTGCTTCCCGGCCGTCGACTACTTCGAGAGCCGGGGCATCCCCTTCGTGGTGGGCGTGAACTGCTTCGACGGGGTGCGCACGCATACGGCGGACGCCGTGTCGCGCGCCCTGGACCTCGGGCCGGACACCCCGGTGGTGCTGTGCGACGTGCGCGAACGGGAGTCGGGGAAGGACGTGTTGATCTCGCTGGTGGAGCATGTGCTGCAACAGGTGTGAGGTCACCGGCCGTCGCGCCGCGTGGCCGCCAGGGCCACCCCGGTCAGCAGAACCAGCAGGCCCCAGGAGGAGGTGAAGCTGCCCGTTCGGTCCTTGAGCAGGCCGAGCAGGGGCGGGGTCGCGACGATCGCGACCTGGTTGACGGACATGGCAAGGCCCAGCGCGAACCCGGTCCTGCCGGGCGGGGCGGCCTCGGTCACGTGGGTGACCCAGGGGCCGTACCAGCCGAGCCCGAAGAAGCCGAGGACGACGAGGATCAGGGCGGCCGCCACGGGTGACTGCCCCACGGGTGTCATCAGCAGCGCCATGCCGACGGTGACGGCGAACAGGCAGGCCCTGACGGACCCGTACCGCCCGCGTCCCCGGCTCCGCGCGCGATCGCTCCAGGCGGCGAGGGTGATCCGGCCGACGACGCCCGCGCCTTGCACGGCCACCAGGACGAGCGTGGCCGTTCCGGCGCTGAGCGACGCGACGTCGTAGAGGTAGAGCACGGTCAGGATTCCCAGGCCGCACTGCACGGCGACCAGGCTGGTGCCGGACAGCATGACTCGCACCATGGACGGTGCGCGGAGCAGCGCCCGCCGCCCTCCCTCCTTCCGCGCGCCCCGGGGTCGTACGGGTGCGGGCGTGACCGCCCGGGCGGGCGGCCGCCGGTAGACACCCATGAAGAGCGTCGCGCCGAGCAGCGCGACCAGTCCGCCGGTCACGAGCGTGGCCCGCCATCCGAACTCCCCGGCCACGAAGGGCAGTACGGCCGCGGCGAGTGCCGCGCCGAGCGGCAGGCCCGCCTGCCGGATGCCCATCGCGACGCCGCGCTGCGAGGCGTCGAACCAGGACGCGACCGACTTGCTCCCGCCCGGCTGCACGGTGCTGTATCCGGCGCCGACGACGAGAAGGGCGAGCAGCAGGACCGCGTATCCCGGCGCCATGCTGCCCGCGAGCAGGGCCACGGCGACGAGGGCGGCGCCCGCCCCGACGACCCAGCGCTCGTCGAAGCGGTCGAGGAGCTCACCGGCGACGAGGAGCCCGAGCAGCGGGGCCAACTGGGCGGCGGAGAGCAGGAGTCCGAGCTGTGCCGTGCTCAGGCCGAGGTCGCGCTGGAGGTGGATGCCGAGGGCTCCGATGCCCTGCACGAAGAAGGCGGAGGCGGCCTGGGTGAAGGTGGCGATGCCGAGGACGAGCCAGCGGAAGCGGCCAAGGGGTGGTTCGTGCACGGGTGTTGGCGCGGTCAGTGACAGGGGCGAGGGAGGCGACACCGCTGAGTGCTTCATGTCCGCCACGATGATGTAATGGCATGATGCAACTCAACCCTTACGGCGAGCACACGGTGAACCTCGCCGCCGACCTGGCCAATCGGCGCCCGGCGAGCGCGGAGGAGCTCGCGGAGCGCTGCCGCGCCGCCGGGCTGATCCTCGAACGACCCGTCGGGGGCAGGGACTTGGCGCAGACTTCGGTCACGCTCGACGCGTGGGAGAAGATCGTCGACACCTCCGCCGAGGAGGAGCGCGCCGCGCTGGTCAACGAGCTGCTGGCCCGGGCCACCAGCCACCCCCGCATGACCAACCACGGCGGCGACGGCTGGCATCTGCACTACCGGGACGACGACCAGTCGCTCGGACCCGTGCTCGCGGCGCTCATCGCCGTCGGCACCGCCCTGCATCTGGTGGGGCGGGGCATGCACCGGCTGCGGCGCTGCGACGCGACGGGCTGCGCGCTGATCTTCGCCGACACCTCCCGTACGGGACGGCAGCGCTACTGCTCCCCGCGGTGCGCCAACCGGTCGGCGGTGCGCCGGCACCGGGCGCGCGCCTCGGGGTGAGCCGGCGCGCGAGGGGGCGCGGCACCTCGCGGTGTGCGACGGACTGTTGGCCGAGTCGGCGCGTCCGGTGAGGCTGCGGGCGGCGGGCGGCGGCGTGCCGTGTCGCGTCTGCGGGGGGCCTGAGCTGCGGTGCCGCGGGGCCCTGGTGTGCGCACGGGACGTGCTCGGCCCGATCAGCTGCTACGGCTCCTGCGGCTTCTCGCCCGTCGTCCCCGTCGTGTTGGCGCGCAAGGGCTTCACGATGGCCGAGCCCTGTCCTAGTCTGCGCTCACCGCGCTCGGCCAGCCGCTGGGTTGTCTTCTGCTCATGCGGCTGGCCGAGCGGGTCCAGCGCGGGGCTCCGGCAGTCGCGCCCCGGCGCCTGCCGCTGACGCTCGTCAGCGACGACCCTGACCCTGGGTGGCGCGTACGGCCGCGGCGGCGACGGCGGCGGCGATCGCGGTCAGCACATCGAAGATGGTGGCGAGGCCGAGCATCACACCGTTCGTCTTGTGGAAGCCGAACACGAAGTCGAGCTGCTCGCTGAAGCTCACCTTGAAGCTCACGCCGAGCAGTGGCTGCAGGACGAGGATCAGCACCGCGAACAGCGCGCAGACGACGGCCAGACTCCGGGCGACGGCGGCGGTGCGGGTGAACATGAGCACCCCCAGCAACGCCAGCAGGGCGGCGGAGACGAGCCCGCCGATCACATTCATCCGCACTGCGTCCGACAACGGGACGCCCCCACGCACATGCACGATGTTGACGACCGCGAACGACACCAGCAGCCCGGCCGTGACCAGCGCGAGCAGCCCGGCGACGACGGCGGCGGGCGGCCTGGCCGTCGGTGTGCCCTGCGGCATCCCCCCGCCCGCGCCCGGGGGCCAGGCCGGCGCCGTCGGAACGGCCACCGGTGGTGGCGGCGCCGCGGGCATGGCGTCCGGGGCCGTCGGTACAGCGGCCGGCGCCGACGCGTCGAACGGCGCCTGCAGTGGCGCCATCGCGGGTGCCGCCCGGACCCCTCGCACCCGGTCCACCTCGGCCCGCATCTCCTCGGCCGTCGCGAAGCGCCGTGCCGGATCCTTCTCCAGCGCCCGGGACAGCAGCAGCTGCACCGCAGGGGGCACCGTCACCCCCAGGTCCGCGAGGAGCGGTGGCGGCTGCGTCACATGCTTGACGGCGATCGCGGTGAACGAGTCGCCGTCGAACGGCAGTTGGCCGGTCAGCAGCTGAAACAGCATCACCCCGACCGCGTACAGGTCCGAGCGGCCGTCCAGCGGCAGCGCCTGCGCCTGCTCGGGGGACAGATAGTGCGGCGTGCCGATCACCACACCGGTCCGGGTGAGCTGGGTGACCGGCTGGTCGCCCCCCTGGGCACGGGCGATACCGAAGTCCATCACCTTCACCACGCCGCGGTCCGTCAGCATCACGTTCGCGGGCTTGATGTCCCGGTGCACCAGGCCCAGTTCATGGCTGGCGGCCAGCGCCGCGAGGACGTCCGCGGTCAGCGCCAGCGCCCTCGCCGGATCCAGCCGCCCGCCGGGGCCCGCCTCGTCCCGCAGCACCTCGCCCAGCGAACGGCCCGCCACATACTCCATGACGATGTATGCCACCGGCGGCGCCCCATCCGGCATCTCCTGCTCACCGCTGTCGTGGACGGCCACGACATTCGGGTGGTTGATGCGCGCGACGGTCTGCGCCTCACGCTCGAACCGCTGCAGGAAGTCCTGGTCGCGGCCCAGTTCGGCGTGCATCGTCTTGATCGCCACGAGCCGGTCGAGGCGGGTGTCGTGCGCCTGGTGGACGGCGGCCATGCCGCCCCTGCCCAGCAACTGCCCGAGCACGTAACGGCCGTCACCGACCGCACCGCCCAACCAGGTCGCCCATGCGTCGCCCCGCCCCTGCCCCATCACAACCCCCGTCGTTCCCACCGATGACGACGCACCCTATCGGTCGGCCCCGACAGCTCGACACCGCGGATGCCTCCGGGGGCGAGGGCCCGCGCCCCTCCGGTTCACACCGCCACCGTGACGTCCGCCCCCGTCGCCTCGCGGACCTGCTCGACCGTCGCGCCCGGCGCCAGCTCGGTCAGAGCGAAGCCCTCGCCCGTGATGTCGAGGACCGCCAGGTCCGTGATGACACGGTGGACCACCGAGCGGCCCGTCAGAGGGAGGCTGCACTGCTGCACCAGCTTCGGGCTGCCGTCCTTGGCCGTGTGTTCCGTCAGGACGATGACCCGGCGGACGCCGTGCACCAGGTCCATGGCGCCGCCCATGCCCTTGACCATCTTTCCGGGGATCATCCAGTTCGCCAGGTCGCCCGTGGCGGAGACCTGCATGGCGCCGAGGACCGCCGTGTCGATGTGGCCGCCGCGGATCATGCCGAAGGAGAGCGCCGAGTCGAAGAAGGAGGCGCCGGGGAGGGTGGTCACGGTCTCCTTGCCTGCGTTGATCAGGTCGGCGTCGAGGGATTCCGCCAGGGGGTAGGGGCCCACGCCGAGGATGCCGTTCTCGGACTGGAGGACGACCTCGACCGTGGGCGGCAGGTGGTTGGGGATGAGCGTGGGCAGGCCGATGCCCAGGTTGACGTAGGAGCCGTCGGTCAGTTCGCGGGCGGCTCGGGCCGCCATCTGTGCGCGGGTGAGGGGCATGTTCAGGCTCCGCCTTCCTGGGTGGCGGGGAGGGCGGGGCGGGTCGTGCGGCGTTCGACGCGGTGTTCGCGGGCCGGGTCGCCGGGGGCCAGGGCGATGACCCGTTGCACGTAGACGCCGGGCAGGTGGAGGGCGTCGGGCGGGAGTTCGCCGGGCTCGACGAGTTCGTCCACCTCGGCGATCGTGATGCGGCCCGCCGTCGCGGCGAGGGGGTTGAAGTTGCGGGCCGACGCGTGGAAGGCGAGGTTGCCGTGGCGGTCGGCGACGGCCGCCCGTACGAGCGCGAAGTCGGTGGTGATGCCGTGCTCGAGCAGGTACGGGCGGCCGTCGAAGTCGCGTGTCTCTTTGGGCGGTGAGGCGAGGGCGACGCTGCCGTCGGGCGCGTACCGCCAGGGCAGTCCGCCCTCGCCGACCTGTGTGCCGCCGCCCGCGGGCGTGTAGAAGGCGGGGATGCCCGCGCCGCCCGCGCGCAGGCGTTCGGCGAGTGTTCCCTGCGGCACCAGCTCCACTTCGAGTTCGCCGCCGAGGTACTGCCGCGCGAACTCCTTGTTCTCACCCACGTACGAACTCGTCATGCGCGCGATCCGCCCCGCGGCGAGCAGCAGCCCGAGTCCCCCGTCGTCGACCCCGCAGTTGTTGGAGACCACCGAGAGGTTCCTCGTGCCGCGCTCCAGGAGGGCGGTGATCAGGGCGCTCGGTATGCCGCACAGGCCGAAGCCGCCGACCGCGAGGGATGCCCCGTCGGGGATGTCCGTCACCGCTTCGGCCGCGTCCGCGACCGTCTTGTCCAGACCCATACGGTCTCTCTCCGCACCCATACGGTCTCTCTCCGCCCTCTCTCGACGCATTCGGTGCCGGTTCGACCGGCGCCCGGCGAGCGTAGGAAGCGGGCACGGGGCGCGGCCATGGCTGCCGGGCACACAGTGGGGCGGCTCCGCATGGCGGTCGCCGCCCCCTGTCACCCCGTGGTGTCCCGTGGTGCGGTCAGGCGCCGTCGAGGCCCCAGAACTTCGCCGTGTGGTAGCTGGAGCAGATCGTGTCCAGGTAGTACGTGCCGGTCGTGCCGCACTGCTCGGCGCCCGGACCGGGGTCGACGGCGAGGCCGTGGCGCATGCCGGAGACCGTGAACACCGCGACGGCGGGCTTGCCTTGAGGGTCGTCGTAGGTGTCCCCGGTCGTGCCGGCGGGGAGCGACTGGCTGCTGGACGGGGTCTGGCCCAGGCCCTGGACGTCGGTCCATTGGTCGCGCAGGGCGGTGGCGTTGGCGGGTGCGACGGTGGTGTCCGCGGTGCCCTGCCAGATCGCCACGCGCGGCCAGGCGGTCGTGCCGCCGGGGGCCGCGGCGCGCACCAGGTCGCCCCACTGGGCGGGCGTCTTGCGCGGTGGCGCGTACATGCAGGTGTAGGCGTTCGCCATGGTGTCGGCGCAGTGGGCGGCGATGCCGGAGTCGATGGCGCCGCCCGCGAAGACGTCGGGGTAGGCGGCGAGCATGTCCGCGGTCATGGCGCCGCCCGCCGAGAGCCCGGTGATGTGGACGCGGCGGGCGTCGCTGCCGTACTGGGCCACGGCCTTGTCGACCATCTGCTTGAGGGACAGCGCCTCGCCCTGCCCGCGCGCGGTGTCGCCGGCCTGGAACCAGTTGAAGCACGAGTTGGCGTTGTTGCCGCTGCCGGTCTGCGGGAAGACGAGCGCGAAGCCGTACTGGTCGGCGAACTTCGGCCACCCCGAGTGGCTGTAGTAGTCGTTCGCGTTCTGGGTGCAGCCGTGCAGGGCGATGACCAGCGGGGCGTGGGCGGGCAGGTGGTCGGGGGCGTAGGTGTACATGGCGAGGTTGCCGGGGTTGGACCCGAAGTCGGTGACCTGGGTGAGTCCGGACGCGGCGTGCGCGGATCCGGAGTGCGCGGATGCGGAGTGCGCGGATGCGGAGTGCGCGGATGCGGCGTTCACCGATGCGGAGTGCGCGGACGGTGCGCCGCCCAGCAGGCCCGTGGTGAGGGCCAGGGCCGCCGTCGCGCTGGACATCCAGCGCCGCAGGGCGTGGTGCGCGGGGCGGTTCGGGGTGGGGGGACGGGCTGCCATGAACTGCTCCTGAGGGATGGGGAGTTGTGGCTCGGCACCCAGCCGCGAGGGGGACTCGGCCGATGTGACGTGCATCATGCGGGCGCCGCTCTCGGCACGCACATGGGTGGAGCGGCCACGCTTCGGGCGCGCGCTGTGTGCCGGGGAGCCATGTCGGACGCGCCCCACGGGCTCCTATCCTCCGAGCTCCGTCCGCACCTCCCGTGACATCGGAGCTGGTTCATGCGTCTCTCCGGTACGGCCCCTGTCGCCCGCGCCCTCACCCTCGCCGCCGTCGCCGCCCTGGCCGCCACCGCCCTCTCCCCCATGGCCCAGGCGGGCGGGACCGGCACGACGGGTGGCGGCGCCCACTGTGCCCGCACGGCTCAGCTCCGCGTCCCCGGCGCCGCGCACCAACAGGCCGCCTGTCTGGCCGAGTTGACCACGGCCGGGACCATCGCCTCGGGCCACACCGACCCGGCCGACTGGGCCGGTCTGAGCCCGGAGGACCTGGAGACCCCCACGGGCGTCCCCGGCGTGCAGATCGACGGGTACTTCCCCGACACCTCGGCCACCAACACCCATCACGGCTGGGACCACGACGCCCAGTTCGTCGTCCGGCTGCCCGACCACTGGAACGGTGGCCTGGTCGTGGCGGGCACGCCCGGCAATCGCGCGCAGTACGCCAACGACCGGTCCATCGCCGACTGGGTGCTCGCCCGGGGCTACGCCTACGCGGCCACCGACAAGGGCAACACGGGCCCGGCGTTCCACCGGGACGGCGCCGCGCCGGGCGCGGCCGTCGCCGAGTGGAACCAGCGTCTCACCCAACTGACGCGCGCCGCACGGTCGGTGACGGTCCGGCACTACCGGCGGCCGCTGTCCCGCACCCTGGTGACGGGCATGTCCAACGGCGGCTATCTGGTGCGCTGGCAGCTGGAGAACCACCCCGAGCTGTACGACGGCGGAGTGGACTGGGAGGGCCCGCTGTGGCGCCCCGACGGACCCAATCTCCTGACGTCCCTGCCGGTCGCGCTCCGTTCCTACCCGCGCTACGCGGAGGGCGGCGCGGGGGCCCGGCGGGCGCAGCAGGCCATGCACGCCGCCGGGTTCCCGGCCGGTTCGGAGTTCCTGTGGCCCTTCCACCACCGCGTCTACTGGGATCTCACCCAGCGGATCTACCGCGAGGAACTCGACCCGGGCTTCGACGGCGCGGCCGAGGCCGGAACCCCGTACTGCCCGAGCGGAACACCGCGCTGCGACGCGGACTACGACTACCTGGCCCGCCCCTCCGAGGTCCGCGAGGCGGTGGCGGGGATCGCGCTGACCGGGCGGATCGGGAGGCCGCTCATCACTCTGCACGGCACCCTCGATGTGCTGCTGCCCATCAGCGAGGACTCGGACGTGTACGCCCGCATGGTGCGCCGGGCCGGGCGCGGCGGGCTGTTCCGCTACTACCGGGTCGAGGGCGGTACGCACACCGACGCGCTGTTCGACGCGTTCCCGGACCGGCTCCGGCCGATCACCCCGTGCCATCGCGCGGCCTTCGCGGCGCTGGAGCGGTGGACCGCCTCCGGCCACCGCCCGCCCGCGAGCCACACCGTCGCCCGGCCGACGGGGGCGGACCCGTCGGCGCTCCTGGCACGGTGCTCCCTCACCGCCCCCGCCAGGCATCACGGACCCGACCGGAGTGCCGTACCCCGCGGGATTCGATGACGTGGAGCGCGCACTTCCGCCCACTGGCCACATAGCGCCCTTACCCGCGCCCCCGCGCGGCGCCCACGATGGCCTGAGACCGAGACGGAGACCGAGACCACAGAGGGGCAGCACCGCATGGGGCGACGGGCACAGGGCCGGTGGAGCAGGGCAGTTGTCGTGGGCGGGGGCCACGCGGGGCTGGTGACAGCCCGGGTGCTCACCGACCACTTCCGCGAGGTGGTGATCCTGGAGCGGGACCAGGTGGACGCGGACACGGGGGTGCATCCGCGCACCCCGCAGGGCTACCACGCCCACGCGCTGCTGGCGAAGGGCGCCGAGGTCCTGGAGAAGTACTTCCCCGGGCTGCGCGCCGAACTCGAGGAGGAGGGGGCGCCGGTCTTCGACTACGGGGAGGGCCTGAGCTATCTGACCCCGGCCGGGTTCGCGCCACGGCGGCGCACGGGGGTGCGGATCCAGTCGTTCACCCGGGACGGCCTGGAGCGGCGGCTGCGCCGACGGGTGCTCGCCCTGCCGGAGATCACGCTGCTCGCGGGCGTACGGGCCGAGGGCCTGGAGGCGTCGCGCGGCGGGACGGTGACCGGCGTGACGTACCGAACCGAGGACGACGGCCAACTCGCCCACCTCGACGCCGACTTGGTGGTGGACGCGGCGGGGCGGTCCAGCGCGCTGAGCGACTGGCTGGGGCGGATCGGCGTCGACGTCCCGCCCAAGCGCGTGGTCAAGACGAAGATCACGTACACGTCGATGAACCTCGACCGGCCCGAGGACCCCGCACCCGACTTCCAGATCGCCTACCAGATGACGTTCGCCCCGCACATCTCGCGCGGCGGCGTCATCCTCGCGGTGGAGCGCGGCCGTTGGACGTGCTCCCTCTTCGGCTACGAGGACGAGCTCCCGCCGACGGACGACGCGGGCTTCCTCGACTTCGCCAAGAGCCTCGGCAACCCCCGCCTCGCCGAGCAGATCGCCCGCCGCACCACACAGGAGCCGGTCCACCGGTACACCAACGTCAACAGCCAGTGGTTCCCGTACCACGCGTGCAAGAACTGGCCGGAGCGGCTGCTCGCGCTCGGCGACGCGGTGTGCGTCTTCAACCCGGTGTACGGGCAGGGCCTGACCGTCGCCGCCCTGGAGGCCGACCTGCTGCACCGCATGCTCGCCGGCCGCAGGTCGCGCGGCCAGGGGCTGCACGGGCTCAGCCGCCCCTACCAGCGGGGCGTGGCCCGCGTCGTGCTCGGGCCCTGGACCCTGTCCAGCAACTCCGACCTGATGTGGACCAGCGGCCGCAAGCCGTTCGGGGCGAAGGCGGCCCACTGGTACAACAAGCACCTCTTCGAGGTGGCCGTCACCGACCCGGCGGTCTGGCGGCGCTTCGCCCGGGTCATCAACATGGTGGCCCCGCCGACTCTCCTGTTCCATCCGGCCGTGGCCGGCAAGGTGCTCGCGCGCGCGGTGGCGAGCAGGAGGTGAGGGAGCCCGGCCCCGGGAGCCCCGCGCGAGGTCAGCCATTCACTCCGGATCGGCCGCCAGCGGCGACACCTGGCGCTCGAAGAAGGTCTCCAGGACCACCGTCGCCTGCGTGCCGCTGACCCCGTCGATCGCGTAGATGCGGCGCAGCACGTCCTGGAGCTGCTCGGTGGTCGCGGTCCTGACCTTCACCAGGACCGAGGCGCTCCCGGCGATGACGTGCGCCTCCAGGATCTCGGGCAGCGCGGCGAAGCCGTCGGCCGAATCCCCCATCCAGGACGTCGAGTCGACCATCACGTACGCGAGGACGCCGCTGCCCACCGCCGACGGGTCCACCTCGGCGGTGGTGCGCCGGATGACGCCGCGCTCGCGCAGCTTCCGCACGCGTTCGTGAGCCGCTCCGGCGGACAGGCCGACGGCCTCGCCGAGCGCCGCGTACGGCTGGGTGGCGTCCTCCTGGAGCCGGGCCAGCAGGGCACGGTCGATGTGATCCACGACTCTCCATTCTATTTGGGATTGCAGAGACAGTATCTCATCCAGCAATCTCCCTCTTGAACCGAAGATGGTTCGGCACACCTCGATGGGGAGGATCCCGCATGACCAGTGACCGTGACCGTGAGCGCCCCGCGCTGTACGAGATGCTCGACGACCGCTTCCGCACGGGTCGCTGCATGAACGGCGACCGGGACCTGGAAGTGCTCCACACCGGCTGCCGCTGGGCGGAGGGCCCGCTCTATGTGCCTGCCTGGCGGCAGTTGATCTGGAGCGACATCCCCAACGACCGGATGCTGCGCTGGGACGAGGAGACCGGCAGCGTCAGCGTCTTCCGCCGCTCGGCCGGGCACACCAACGGCAACACCCTTGACCGGCAGGGCCGGTTGATCACGTGCGAGCAGGGCAACCGCCGGGTCACGCGGACCGAACACGACGGCACCATCACGGTGTTGGCGGACCGCTGGCAGGGCAAGCGGCTCAACAGCCCGAACGACGCGGCGGTCACGTCGGACGGCTCCGTCTGGTTCTCCGACCCGGACTTCGGCATCACCAGCGACTACGAGGGCCACCGCGCCGAGAGCGAGATCGGCGCCAACAACGTGTACCGGATCGACCCGGACAGCGGTGAAGTGCGCCTGGTGGCCGACTGTTTCGGCGCCCCCAACGGCCTGGTCTTCTCGGCCGACGAACGGCAGCTGTTCGTGTCCGACACCCGCGCGGGCTGCATCCGCGTCTTCGACGTCCAGAGCGACGGCACGCTCTCGGACGACAAGATCTTCGCCGAGGCGGGCGCCCGTGAGCAGGCCCGCTTCGACAACCTCCGCTTCGACGACGGCGGCCGCCTCTGGGCCGCCGCGATGAACGACGGTGTGCACTGCTACGACCCCGACGGCACCCTGATCGGCCGCCTCGACGTCCCCGAGGCGGTCGCCAACATCAGCTGGGGCGGCGCCAAGCGCAACCGCCTGTTCATCGCGGCGGAGACGAGCCTGTACTCGGTGGTCATGGGCGTCACGGGAACGCACCCGACG
The DNA here is from genome assembly GCF_042740175.1 of Streptomyces sp. NPDC059009. Classification (NCBI taxonomy): domain Bacteria; kingdom Bacillati; phylum Actinomycetota; class Actinomycetes; order Kitasatosporales; family Streptomycetaceae; genus Streptomyces; species Streptomyces sp. NPDC059009. The sequence goes on from NZ_JBHYJB010000041.1 coordinate 60,937, forward strand.
GGGCCGGGGCGGCGGCCCTGGCTGGGCTGATCAGCCGTGGGACCAGGGGGCGGGCCGACCTCCGGGGGGGAGGTCCGGCGGCATCGGCCGCCGTCAGCGCTCCGAGCGCGCTCGCCTGGGTGCGCCAGTCCCGCGCATTGGGTGCCGTCCCCGCCCAGCGCTGGCCCAGCCGGTTCAGCTGGTCCCGGTCGGCGCTCCAGACGGCGTCGGCCTGGCGCCGGATGAACGTGCCGTACGTGCCCGGGTCCGACTCGCCCGCAAGTTGCGCGAGGTGGTGCAGGAAGATGCCCTTGAACTGCTTCTGGTTGTCGTCGCACTGCCGCGCCTCGGCATCGCAGCTCTCGGTGAGGACGCCGTCCCTGGTCAGCTCGGGTGCGGTCAGCGCGGCATCGGCCAACTCCCTTGCCAGGTCGAGGTGTCGGCGCTCGCCCGTGGCCCGCCACAGCTCGGTGAAGGCGCCGATGGCGAGACCTTGGTTGTACGTCCACACCGTCTGGCCGTTGTTGCGGCAGTCGGCGTTCAGGCCGTCGTTCACGAGGTGCCGCTGGTTGATCAGTCCGCCGGCGCGGTACCACTCTCCCGCCGTGCGACCCCGCTCACCCCACACCTCGCCGCCCGGAACCCGGCGGTGCAGTGCGGCGGTGAGCAGCAGGTACTGGCCGTTGGTCACGGCGTTCTTGTAGGTGTGCTCGCGGTCCCACCACACTCCGCCGCCACAGGTGCCCGGGTCCCAGTGCCGGTGCAGGTACTCGGCGATGGTGACCGCCTCGCGCAGATACCGTTCGTCGCCCGTGTGGTCGTACGCGGCCACCCAGGCGAGCGCCCACCAGCCCGAGTCGTCGACCGCGCGGCTGATGAAGTGGCCCTCGATGGCGTCCGTGCCGCGCGCCCCGGCCGGAAAGGCGCCCCGGTTCTGTTCGAAGGTGCGGGCGATGATCCAGTCGTAGTCGTGGGTCCCGGTGGCGTGGGCGAAGTCGATGACGGAGGTCAGGGTGGCCGCCGAGTTCCACCAACTCCCGCGCCACCAGCCCTCGTTCGCGTCGTAGGACCACATCAGCGCGTCGGCCCCGGCGCGGGCCCGGCTCGGGACGGGTCTCGACCAGGCCGTGCAGCTGCCTTCCTGGTGCGTGGCCTCGCGCCCGCACGCCCGCACCGCCCCGCCGTACAGCAGGCCGCGCGGGTCGCGGGTCGCGAACAGGGCGGTCCGTGTCCCGGCCGACCCGGGCGGCACGCTCGTACGGCCGACGGACGAGCCGTCGGGCCAGGTGCCGCCCTCGTCCCAGGAGCGGTCCAGCCAGATCTCGTCGCCGGGGCCGCCGTTCTCGATCACGCCCCAGGCCATGGCGTTGCGGTGGTCCACGTGGAGGCTGATGCGGCGGCCGAAGAGGGTGGTGGAGGGGACCGGCTGGTCGTCGCCTGCCGCCTGTGCGGGGTCGGTGCCGTCGCACAGCACGTCGCAGACCTGCGGGTAGGCCCACCGGGTGCAGGCGACGGCGGCCGCGTCGCCGCAGGCGCGCAGCAGTCCGCGCCGGTGCCCGCGCGGGTCGGTGAGGTTGTACATCAGGGTCCGGGTGCCGGTCCGGCCGCCGGGGATGCTCGCCTTGCCGAGCAGCGGTTCCCAGCTCGCGCCGCCGTCCCAGGACCGGTCCAGCCAGACCGCCTCGCCCTCGGTGCCGCCGTCGATGCTCGCCCAGGCCATGTCGTCGGCGTCGGAGACGTGCAGGCGCACCGTGCGGCCGTTGATGCCCTTCGCCGGGACCGGGAAGGTGTCCTGGGCGGCGTGCGAGGGGTCGAGGGTGTCGCAGTGCAGCGCGCAGACCGGGGCGGCCGCGGCGGCTGCCGCCGTGCTGTCGGCGGCCGCGGCGGGCGGACCGGCGGCCAGGGCGGTCGCGCCGAGCAAGGCCAGTGCCAGTACGCGGAGCAGGTGGCACCGCAGGCGTCGGACGCGCGCGGCCGACCGGACGAGAGCGGCCGACCGGACAAGGGCAGGTCTCGGCACGGGAGTCTCCAGGGCGGGCGGGTCGGGTGAGGGTGAGCCGGTCAGGGCAAGCGGGTCGGGGAGGTCCCCGGGGGAACCGGTCAGGGCGCCGCGTTCAGCAGGTCGAACGCGCTGTGCTGGCGGTCCGCGCCGATCCGGTCGAGCGGCCCGGACCAGCGCAGCCCGTACTGGTCGAGCGCGTTGCGGTCGCTCTCGTGGGCGCGGTCCGCCTGGCGGCGCAGATAGGCGGTGTAGGGGTGGTCGGGCAGGGCCTCGTTGAGCTTGCCGAGGCCCCGCACGTGCGCGCCCTTGAAGGACGGGCCGTCGCCCCCGCAGTCCCCGGCCGCCTCGCACGGGTCGGCGAGCACTCCGTCAGCCGTGTGCAGCTCGGGGGTGCGGACCGCGGCGTCGGCGATCTGGCGTGCGGTGTCCAGGAGTTGGGGGTCGCCCGTCGCGCGGTGCAGTTCGGTGAGCGCGCCGAGGAGGACTCCCTGGTTGTACGTCCAGATCTCCTGGCCGTTGTTGCGGCAGGTGCCGAGGTCGATGCCGTCGTTGACCAGGTGCGAGGAGTTGACCATGCCGGTGGAGCGGAACCACTCCCACCCGGCCCTGGCCCGTCGCAGATGGCTCGTGTCGCCCGGGATCCGGTTGTGCAGGGCCGCGTTGAGCTGGATGTAGAGGGAGTTGGCGATGGCGTTCTTGTACGTGCGCGCCGTGCTCCACCACACTCCCCCGCCGCAGGTGCCGTCCCAGTAGGCGGCCATGTGCGCGGCGTCGGCGCGTGCGGTGTCCAGGTAGCGCTGCTCGCCCGTCGCGTCGTACGCGGCGATCCAGGCCAGGCCCCACCAGCCGGTGTCGTCGAGGTAGTCGTTGCGGAACTCGCCCTGGTAGGCGCCGCGTTGGAGGTCGTACGTGCGCGAGATGGCGTACGCGTAGCTGCCCATGCCCGAGGCGTCGATGTTGTCGATGACCGCGGTCAGGGCGTTGGCGGAGTTCCACCAGCCGGTGGTCGAGAACAGGCCGGTGCCGTAGTCGTAGAACTGCATCTGGGCGGTCGCCGCGGCCCGGCGCCGGTCGCTCGCGTTCCACGTGGTGCGCGCCCACTCGGTGCAGGCGATCTCGGGTCGGTCACCCGCCTTGCCGCAGGCCCTGAGCGCGCCCACGCCGTGGGCGGCCCAGTCGTCGACGTTGAACATGGTGGTCGTGGTGGCGCGTGCGCCCGCCGGTATCGCGGTGTCGCCGAGCCGACTGCCCCGGGTCCAGGTCCTGCCGCCGTCGAAGGAGCGGTCGAGCCACAGCTCGTCGCCCGGGTCGCCGTTGGTGATCGTGGCCCAGCCCATGGCGTCGGCGTCGTCGAAGTGCAGGGTGATCGTGCGTGAGTGGACCGATGTGCCGACCGGCGTGCGGTCCTGGGGCGCGAGTGCCGGATCGCGGCCGTCGCAGTAGGTGTTGCAGATCGCGGCGGCCGGGACGGTGCCGGGGGCTGCGGCTCGCATGGTGCCGAGGGTTCCGGCCCGCTCAGTGCCGAGGGTTGCGACTCGCTGCGTGGTCGGGTCGTCGCCGCGGGCCGCCGCGGAACCGCCGCCCAGCGCGGCCAGGAGCGCGAGTACGGCCGTGAGGACGGTGAGCGTGCGGCCGGGCAAGCGGGTAGGTGGGCGCCGTAACGGCCGTACCGGTGACGTCATCTGGCCCCTCCGGCGGCTTCGCATCGTTGTAAATCCGTGGCGGACTGCTACCGCAGCACCCCACGGCAACGGTGTCCAGACCTGCCACGGTGATGGCCACATCCCGCCCCTGCCCCACGGGCGTCACCTGCCGACCGGTCCGGCCGGCGCCCCGTCCAGCATCGCGGACATGGCAGAACGAGCGGTGCGCAAGCGGGCCCGGAAGGTGCTGGGTGAGGAACCCCTGGCACTGGTGTGGTGCGAGATCCACAAGCCGATCCCCGCCCCGCCGAAGGACGTGCACCGGGCCGCGGGCAAGGGCCGGCTGAAGCCCGGCCACCACTGGCTGCTCTACGTCGGCGGCGCCGTGTTCTTCTTCGTCGTCGTCCCCTGGATGCTGATCGACAAGGCGGACGGCCGGCTGAGCCGGAGGACGGGACCACGGCAGGGGCAGGGGCAGGGGCAGGGGCGGGGGCGGGTTCGTGGAGCGGCCCGCCGCGCCACCCCCGAGGGCCACCGTGCCGCCCCCGCGCCCGACGACCCCGCCCACGCCGTCTTCGACGGGAACTGGAGCCTCGCCGCCTCACCGCGCCGCCACCTCTCGCCCACCAGGCCCGACGACTTCAGCATCGTCGCGGAGTTCCCGCCGGCCGAGGCCCGCGTCGAGGCGGAGCCCGGCCGGCCGCGCGGGTTCGCCACCTTCCGGATCCGCTTCGCCGACGGCTCGTGGATCCAGGTCGGCCGCCTCGGTGAACCCGAGGACGCCGACCACTTCCTCCGAACAGCCGCCGCTACGGATTGCGGTGCGCCGGCTGCGGCGTGAGCGGCTGGAGCACCGAGGTCACGATCTGCTTGGCCAGGTCGATGCCGAAGGCCGCGAAGCCGTGCGACGTCAGCAGGGACAGCTGCGTCGTCAGCGCGGTCCCGTTGGCCAGCACCCCGGCGTAGTCCCCGTTCGCCCTGGCCTGGGACAGCTGCCGGGTGTCCTTCTTGATCTCGTCCACGATGGCCTTGAGGACCGGGTCCGCGACCCGTCGGCTCGGGGCCCCTCCCGGGATGATGGCCAGCAGGTTGTCCAGCGAGGCGTCGACCTTGGCCTGGCCGTCGCGCACCTTCTGCGGGCTCATCCCGCCCTGGAACACATCGCCCGCGAACGTGGCGACCGTGGAGTTCGCGTTGCCCGTCCGGCCGAAGCTGTGGAAGGCGTGCGCCTGGTTCCGCAGCTCGCGTTCGGTGGCCGGGTTCGGTGGTGGTGGCTCAGCTGCCGATGCCGATGGGAGCGGTCCGAGGACGATGGCTCCACACGCGAGCGCCGCCGCGCATCCCAGAAGTGACTTACGCACACTCAACTCATCTCTCCGAGCGGATATCTGTCGTGGGGTCAGATTCCGCGAGGAGTGATCACGCCGCCATTCGGAGCGGCGCGGCGTTGCTCCACTCGGCGGGCCGCCCCGGTCGGCCAAGAGGCCCGCGTCACATCTGGGGGCCCTGTCTCGTCGTCAAGGTGAGGACCACGAAACCAAGGGAGCAGCGACACCATGACGAGCGAGCGCCGCCAGCTGATCAACGTCGCCTACCGGCTCCTCGGCTCGCTCGCCGACGCCGAGGACGTGGTGCAGGAGGCGTACGCCCGTTGGTATGCGATGTCCGCACCACAGCGGGACCGCATCAAGTCCCCCGGCGCCTGGCTGACGACCGTCACCGGCCGCATCTGCCTCGACCTGCTCCGCTCGGCGCGCGCCCGGCGCGAGAGCTACGTGGGCGCGTGGGTGCCCGAGCCGCTGCCCGACCGCACGGAGTGGAAGGCCGGGGCCCGCGACGCCGGGACCGTCGACCCGGCCGACCACATCACCCTCGACGAGTCGGTCACCATGGCCCTCCTCGTCGTGCTGGAGTCGATGACCCCGGCCGAGCGCGTCGCGTTCATCCTGCACGACGTCTTCCGCTACTCCTTCGCCGAGGTCGCCGACGTCGTCGGCCGCACCCCGGCGGCCTGCCGCCAGCTCGCGACCTCGGCCCGGCGCCGCATACCCGGGCCACGGTCCGCCGCGCCGATGAAGCCCCAACAGGCCACGGTCATACGGCAGTTCAAGCAGGCGTGGGACGCCAAGGACATCGACGCCCTCATCGGCCTCCTCTCCCCCGGCGTCACGGCCGTCGCCGACGGCGGTGGCATCGTCAGAGCCGCGCTCCACCCCGTCCGCGGCAGCGAGGAGGTGGCGCGCTATCTCGTCACCATCCTCGACCTCACACCCGGCCTGGAGGTCCTGGAGCGCACGGTCAACGGGCAGCCGGGCCTGGTCCTCCGACTGGACGGCGCGACCTCTTCGGTGCTGGCCTTCGACGTCGTGGACGACCGGATCGAGCACATCTGGGCCGTGCGCAACCCCGACAAGCTCCGGCCGTGGACGACGAGCTGAAGCTACCGAAACCTCCACAGGTGGTCCGCCGTCCCGTTGTCGTCGAACTGCACGACCTCGGCACTGTTCTGCGTCGACATCCCGTCGACGCCCAGGACCTTGCCGCTGTGCTTGTTGCGGACGCGGAACCAGCCGTCCGCGTCCTGGTCGAGGCGCCACAGGTGATCGGCCGTCCCGTTGTCCTCGAACTGCACCACCTGCGCGCTGTTCTCGGTCGACATCCCGTCGACGCCGAGGACCTTCCCGCTGTGGCCGTTGCGGATCAGGAACCAGCCCTCGCCCCGGTCGACGAGCTGCCAGGCGTGGTCGCCGGTCGGGGTGTTGTCGAACTGGACGACGTGGGCGCCGTCGTCGAGGGACATGCGGTCGACGGCGAGGACCTTGCCGCTGTGCCTGTTCTCGATGCGACGGAAGGGCGGCGCGGGCGTCCAGGGGGCGCCGTCCGGTGCGGCGATCGGGAAGGACGTGATGCGCAGCCGGGCCGCTCCCATGGGGATGAGCGTGATCTCCTCGACGGCCGCGTCGCTGCGGGCCGGGCTCTGCTGGAGTGGGGTGACGACGTGCTCGTCGTCGGCGGTCCACGCGGTGATGCGGCGGGCCCGTGCCGTCATGCCGACCGGGCTGCCCTCGTGAGTGAAGGGGTTGGCCGGGAGCGCGCCGCCGCGGCGGTGGACGGTGGGGGTCTGGCCGGGCACGAGGCCGTAGTTCCAGGGCGTGGTGGCGTGCACCTCCTGGTGGGGGAAGGCGGCGTCGCCGTCGTAACGGAGGTACTTCTCACCGATCTTGAGGGAGTACGTGAGCGGGCCGCGGTCCACGCTGACCGCGCCGTGCGGCCAGGTGCGCAGGGTGGTGCGCTGCGGCAGGCGCAGGGTGACCACGTCGCCGTCGCGCCAGGTGCGGTCGATGCGGGCGAAGGCGGGTCCGTCCGCGGCGCGCACACGGCGGCCGTTGACCTTCACTTCCGGTGCGGTGCACCAGCCCGGGACGCGGAGGTACAGGGGGAAGGCGACGGGTCCTGACGCGGTGGCGAGGGTGAGGCGGACCGTGTCCGTGAACGGGTAGTCGGTGTCCGACGTGACCGTGACACGGTGGCCCTCGCCGACCGTGGCCGTGACCTCGCTCGCGGCGTACATCGCGGCGGCGAGCCCGTGGTCGGGGGTGCCCAGCCACAGCTCCTCGGCGAAGTAGGGCCAGCCCATGCCGTAGTTGTGCGGGCAGCAGCGGTACTGGTGGATGCCCGGCTGGTACGCCTGCATGGCGAAGCCGTTCTGGAACTGCCCCTGCGTCTTGACCTTGTCGTCCAGGTCGACGCTGTTGGCGCTGGTGATGTAGTGGACGCCCTTGCCCTCGGGGTCGAGCGCGGCGGGCAGCATGTTGAAGGCCAGGTCCTCGCAGCGGTCGGCCCACAGCGGGTCGCCGGTGAGCCGGGTGAGCAGCTCGTGGCTGGCCATGAACTCGACGATGCCGCAGGTCTCGAAGCCCTGGCGGGGGTCGCCGAAGCCGGGCCGGAAGTTCTCGTCGCCCGCGAGCCCGCCGCCGGGGAACTGCCCTTGTCCGGAGCGGGCCTTGGCGTAGGTGCGGTACGTGGCGCGGGTCAGCTCGTCGTCGCCGGAGCGGCGCGCGTACTGGGCGGGTTCGCGGAAGCCCTGGGAGATGTTGACGTTGTGCGGCGATGCGATGTTGTCGGACCAGTCGGCGCCCTGGGCGTGCATGGTGTCGCACAGGTCGAGCAGGAAGCCGTCGCCGGTCCGCTCGTACAGCCATTGAGCGATGTCCTGGGCGTCGCCGAGCCGGTAGGAGATCCAGCTCTCCTTGAACACCTCGGGGCGCTGGGCGTTCATGTAGCGCAGGAAGCGGGTCAGGAAGGGGACGATGCGGTCGTCGTCCGCGTACTCCTGCCAGGTGCGCAGCGCCATGAGCAGCGGAAGGAACGGCCAGAAGTCGGGGCCGCCGTTGAGCGCGGTGCGCAGGCGGCGCGGGCCGAAGAAGCCGTCGTCCTGCTGGGTGGCGAGGATCGCGTCGACCCACGTGCGGCTGGTGGCGAGGGCGGCGGCGTCGCGGGTGGCGACGGCGAGGGGGAGGTAGCCGCGCAGCCAGTACGGGAGTTCCTCCCAGCCGTCGTTCTCGGGGTGGACCCAGCCGGTGGTGGCGAAGTCCAGATACGGCGAGATGTCCGCGAACTTTCCGCAGAGACCGGCGAGTTGCAGCTCCAGCTGCCCCGCGAGCCAGCCGCGCGCCCGGATGCTGCCGGTCTTCAGACGGGTGAAGGCTTCGGGGGTGAGGGCGCTGCGACCGCGTGCTGCGGCAGGCGCGGAGGCGGCATCGGCAGGGGCAGCCAGGAGCGGGGAGCAGGTGAGCGCGGTGAGACCGAGCGCACCGGCGTGCAGGAAGTCGCGTCGGTTCAGGGGCATGAGGGGGCTCCAGACGAGGTGGGAGGTCCAGAGGGCACGAAGCTTGAGGTGGCGCCCGCCCGGCCGCTCCTGCGAGCGGCCGGGGCGGGCGTCCCGCACAGCGTGGCTAGCGGGAGGAGCAGGGCAGCGTGCCGTCCTGCGCCCCCTTGATCAGCGCTTCATGGGCGGCCTTGATGCGCTGCGCATCGCCCTTGAGCACCTTGCGGTCGTACGTCATCAGGCCGTTCAACTCGCCCTCGACGTCCGTGATCTGCGTGTAGACGGCGCCGTTGCCGCCCTTGCAGGCCAGGGCGCGGACCTCGTCGAGGCGCTCGAGGTAGTCGTCCGTGTACGTCTCCGGGTCGACGTTCACGTACGACATCTGCACCGACCAGGCGTGTCCTGGCACCCCGAGGCCGAGGCCGCCGTACTCGCCGCTGATCAGGGCCCGTCTGCCGTCGGGGGCGGGCAGGGCGGGACTGGGGTAGCCGTGTTCGTCGATGATGTCGCCCGCCTTGCCGTCGGCACCGAGGTTGATGCCGGACTGGTTGTTGACGAGGCGGGTCGGGTCCCAGGACTTGGCCTGCTCGGCGATGCGGGCGACGTCGTACTGGCCCCAGCCCTCGTTGAAGGTGACCCACATGACCACGGCCGGGCTGTTGCCGTGCTCGTCCATGATCTGCTTCATCTCGCGCTCGTACTCGGCGCGGGAGGCGGCGTTCGGGTCGACCCCGGCGGTCATCGCGGGCATGTCCTGCCACACCAGCAGGCCCAGCTTGTCCGCCCAGTAGAACCAGCGGTCGGGCTCGACCTTGATGTGTTTGCGGACGGAGTTGTAGCCGAGCTTCTTGTGGGCCTTGAGGTCGTACGCGAGGGCCTCGTCGGTCGGCGCGGTGTGCAGGCCGTCGGGCCAGAAGCCCTGGTCGAGGGTGGCCATCAGGTAGACCGGTTTGCCGTTGAGCATCGTGCGCGGGGTGCCGTCGACCTTCTGGACGGAGACCGAGCGCATGCCGAAGTAGCTGCCGGCCTGGTCGGCGCCGGAACCGCTGCCCACGGTGACCTTCAGGTCGTAGAGGAACGGGTCGTCGGGCGACCACAGGTGCGGCTCGGCGATCGTGAGGGTCAGCGGTCCGCTGCCCTTGCCGGAGGCGGTGGCGACCTTCTTGCCGTTCTCGTACGCGGTGGCGGTGACGGGCACGCCGTCGCCGACTCCCCTGGCAGAAACGGCCACTTGGCGCTTGTCGACATCCGGTGTGATCTTGAGGGAATCGGCGTGGTCGGTGGCGACCGGCTCCATCCACACGGTCTGCCAGATCCCGGACGACGGGGTGTACCAGATGCCGCTCGGGTCCAGGCGCTGCTTGCCGACGGGCGGGTTCTCCCCGTTCTTGGCGTCGGTCGGGTCGTAGACGCCGACGATCAGCTCCTGGGTGGTGCCGGGCTTGAGGGCGTCGGTGACGTCGGCGCTGAACTTGTCGTAGCCGCCCTTGTGTTCGGTGACCTTCTTGCCGTTGACGTACACCTCGGCCTGCCAGTCGACGGCGCCGAAGTTGAGGTTCAGGCGCTGTCCGGAGCCGATGGGCCAGGCCTTGGGGACGGTGAAGGTGCGCCGGTACCACATGCGGTCCTCGTGCCGTTCGAGGCCGGAGAGCTGCGACTCGACGGGGTAGGGCACGCGGATCTTCTCGGCGAGGTCCTTGCCGACGGGCGGCTGTTCCCCGGCCTTGGCGGCGGCGAACTGCCATTTCCCGTTGAGGTTCTGCCACTTGGCGCGGGTCAGCTGGGGGCGCGGGTACTCGCGCAGGCCCTTGCCGGACTCCGCGTCGTCGGCCCAGGGGGTGCGCAGTTCGTACGTGGAGTGGTTGGCGCCGCTGGACCAGAAGGCGCCGACATTCTTGCCGCCGTCCGCGGCGGCCAGGCCGCCCTTGCCGTCGTAGCGCAGGTCGGCCATGCCGGGGGCGTTGCCCTGCTTGTTGCCGACGACCGGCTCCTTGAGGGAGATGAGGAGAGCGGTGGGGTCGGCGGGGTCCGACGCGGCTCTGTCGAGGGGCCACTTGGCGCCGCCGATGATGGCTTCGACGTGGTCGGTGAGGCCGGCGGACGGGGCGGCCAGCTGCTGCGGGAAGGCGAGCCTGAGGGTGCGGCCGTCCTTCTCGACGGTCGCGTCGGTGGCCCCGTCGTAGTCCCAGCCCTCGGGGGTGCGCAGCGCCGAGCGGGGCACGGCGGTCTTCTCGCCGCCGGGCGGGGTCCAGCGCAGGTGGAGGTTGGAGCCGCCGTAGTGCTCGAAGTACTCGAGCTTGATGTCGTAGGACTTTCCGGCGGTCAACTCGACGGGCTGGGAGGTCTGTTCCTTGTCCCAGTCGTCGACCCAGTGGTCGATGGCGAGCTTGCCGTCGACCCAGAGGCGGAAGCCGTTGTCGCCGGTGAGGGAGAACGTGGTCGGACCCGTCTTCCCGGGGACGAGGCGGCCGGTCCAGCGGACGCTCACGTCGTCGCCCTGTCCGGTGGCGGCGCTCAGGCGCGGTTCCAGGTTGCCGAAGTCGACCTGGGGGTCGAGGACGGTGGCCTTGAGCTTGTCGAAGTCGAAGGCGCCGGGGGCGGATTGGGTGTAGTACTCGCCCTTGAGGCCCTGGATCTCGCCGGGTTGGGCGGCGCGTCCGGCAGTGGGCCCGGCTCCGTGCCCGGGAGCGGGCCGAACCGCGGCTTCGGCGGCGGTGTCGGCGGCGGCTCCGGCTCCAGGCGCGACCGCGAATCCGGCGGCGCCGAGCGTGAGGGCGGCGAGTAAGACCAGGGGGTTGCGCAGGCGTCGGGGTCTGCCCCGTTCGCCGGATTTCAGTGTGCGCACGGATCCTCCTTTGGTGAGGAAGGGTGGCGGCTCGTCGCTGCAGTCGGTACAACGAGTCTGTCTGTACAACGTTGGAAGGCGACGAGTCGCATGACAGCATGCGCCCCGGTGCGCTGTCCAGGGGGCGGCACGAGCCCTCCGGCGCCGGGCGCGCTATCGATGCAAGGAGAACCGGTGCGAGTAAGCCTCAAGGACGTCGCCGAGCGCGCGGGCGTCTCCATCAAGACCGTCTCGAACGTGGTGAACAACTACCAGCACGTCACCCCCGCGATGCGGACGCGGGTGCAGACGGCCATCGACGAACTGGGCTACCGCCCCAACTTGACGGCACGTCACCTGCGGAAGGGCCGTACGGGCATCATCGCGCTCGCCGTGCCCGAGCTCGGCAACCCCTACTTCGCCGAGCTGGCCGCGGCCGTCATCGACGCCGCCGCCGAGCACGACGTCACCATCCTGCTCGACCACACCCGCGGCGAGCGCGAGCGCGAGGTCCTGGTCAGCCAGGGCTTCAGGGCCGGGGTCATCGACGGGCTGATCCTCAGCCCGCTGGAGCTGGAGGCCGAGGACCTGCGCGGCCGCACCGACGACGTCCCCCTGGTGCTGCTCGGCGAGCGCGAGTACGACCTGCCCCACGACCACATCGCCATCGACAACATCGCCGCCGCGCGCACCGCGGTGCGCCATCTGCTCGGCCGCGGCCGCACCCGCATCGCCTACCTCGGCGCCCGCACCGACTCCGCGAACCGCCCCGCCCACCTGCGACTCCTCGGCTGGCGCGAGGAGTTGACCGAGGCCGGGATAGCCGCGCCCGACAGTCTGGTGGGCCCGACCGGCGGCTGGGACCGGGGCGACGGCGCCGAGGCCATGGCGCGGATGCTGGACGCCGGGGTCCGGCCCGACGCGGTGTTCGCCTATAACGACCTGGTGGCCATCGGCGCCATGCGGGTGCTGCACGAGCGGGGGCTGCGGGTGCCCTGGGACGTGGCGGTGGTCGGCTTCGACGACATCGCCGAGGGCCGGTACGGGGCGGTCACGCTGACCACGATCGCGCCGGACAAGCAGGCCATCGCGCGTCTCGCGGTCCAGTCGCTGCTGCGCAGCCTGGAGCGCCCCGGCGAGCCCGGCGGTCGTGAACTCACCGCGGAATACCGCCTGGTGGAGCGCGAGAGCACCCTCGGGCGGCGCTGAGCCGGCCCCCGTGCGGGACCGAGGACAGGGCGGACCCGGCAGGTCCGCGGGCGCCCAAGTGGCCGTGCGAGGAGGGTTTACAGCGTCTCTCCAACGATGTAAAACCCTCCCTAACGCCGAGCCGCGCACCGGAACCGCTCGCGATGTGCGCAGGTACCAATCCTCCCCGTGAGCGCCCCCCGGGCGCCGGGGCCGTGCCGTAATGGGGACTCCATGAAGCCGATCGCATCAGTTCGCCGTACCCCCGCCCGGACCCTCCTCGTCGCCGGCCTCGCCGCGGGCCTCGCGCTCGCCACCGGCTGCACCAAGTCCGAGGACGACGGCGGCTCCGGCTCCTCCTCCGCCAAGGGCGGGGCGGGCCAGTCGGTGAAGGAGAACAGCGGCGGAAAGACCTGCACCATCGGCCAGTTCGGCGGCAAGAAGCTGGATCTGAAGAACGCCACCGTCGGCTTCTCCCAGTCGGAGAAGGAGGCCAACCCGTTCCGCATCGCCGAGACCGCCTCCATCAAGGCCGAGGCCAAACAGCGCGGAGTCAAGCTGCTCACCGCCAACGCCCAGTCGCAGTTCTCCAAGCAGATCAGCGACGTGCAGGACCTCATCGCCAAGGGCGCCGACCTGCTCGTCATCGCCCCGCTCAACTCCGACGGCTGGGAGCCGGTGCTGCGCTCGGCCCAGGCCAAGCACATCCCGATCGTCACCGTCGACCGCAAGATCAACGGCGCGGCCTGCAAGGACTATGTGAGCTTCATCGGCTCCGACTTCACCGAGCAGGGCCGCCGCGCCGCCGACCAGATGATCGAGGCCACCGGCGGCAAGGGCGAGGTCGCGATCCTCCTCGGCACCGCGGGCAACAACGTCACCACCGAGCGCACCAAGGGCTTCGAGGAACGCATCAAGGCGAAGGCGCCCGGCCTGAAGGTCGTCTCCCAGCAGACCGGCGAATTCGCCCGCGAGAAGGGCCAGTCGGTCACCGAGAACCTCATCCAGTCCAAGCCCGGCATCAAGGCCATCTACGCCGAGAACGACGAGATGGGCCTCGGCGCGGTCAACGCCCTCAAGGGCGCGGGCAAGAAGCCCGGCGACGTCAAGATCGTGACCATCGACGGCACCCGCAACGCCGTCCAGGGCATCGTGAACGGCTGGATCAGCGGCGTCATCGAGTCCAACCCGCGCTTCGGACCGCTCGCCTTTAAGACCCTCGACTCCTTCACCAAGGGCGAGAAGGTCAGCGAGGACATCGTCATCAAGGACAGCGCGTACACGAAGGACAACGCCAAGTCCGACATCGACAAGGCGTACTGACGTGAGCGCACCCGCCGACGTCCTGGCCGTGCGCGGGCTGACCAAACGGTTCCCCGGCGTCCTGGCCCTGGACGATCTGACCTTCACGGCCCGCGCCGGCGAGGTGCACGCCCTCGTCGGCGAGAACGGGGCCGGGAAGTCCACCCTCATCAAGGTCCTGACCGGCGTGTACAAGCCGGACGAGGGCGAGATCTCCTACCAGGGCGAGCCCGTCTCCTTCGGCACGCCGCTCGCCGCGCAGCACGCCGGGATCTCGACCATCTACCAAGAGGTCAACCTCATCCCCCTGATGAGCGTGGCCCGCAACCTCTTCCTGGGCCGCGAGCCGCGCAGCCGCTGGGGACTGATCGACTTCGGCCGCATGCACCGCGAGACGGCGCGCGTGCTGCGCGAGTACGGCGTGGACGTCGACGTGCGCCGCCCGCTGCGCGAACTCGGCGTCGGCGCCCAGCAGATGGTCGCTCTGGCCCGCGCCGTCCAGGTCGACGCGCGCGTGGTCATCATGGACGAACCCACGTCCTCGCTCGAACCGCGCGAGGTGGAGACGCTGTTCGGCGTCATCCGCGGACTGCGCGAGAGCGGCATCGCGGTGATCTACGTCAGTCACCGCATGGACGAGCTGTACGAGGTGTGCGACACCGTCACCGTGCTGCGCGACGGGCGCCTGGTGCACACCGGGCCCCTGGCCGAGACCGACCGCCTCGGCCTGGTCGCGCTCATGCTCGGCCGCGACCTGGGCCAGGTGCGCGCCGAGGGCGTCACCAAGTTCACCGGCGAGCACGCGGCCGGGCAGGAACCCGTGCTCAGCGCCGAGGGGTTGACCCGCCCGCACCAGCTGCACGACGTCTCCGTGCGCATCCGCCCGGGCGAGGTCGTCGGGCTCGGCGGGCTGCTCGGCTCCGGGCGCAGCGAGACCGCGAAGGCGATCGCGGGGGCGCTGCCGGTCGGCGCGGGGCGCGTGACCGTCGCGGGCGTGCCCGTGCGCACGGGGTCGACCCCGGCCGCCATCCGTGCCGGGATCAGCCTGCTGCCCGAGGACCGCAAGGCCGAGGGCATCCTGCCGGGACTGTCGGTGCGCGAGAACATCGCGCTCGCCGCCATGCCGCGCATGTCCCGCTTCGGCCTGGTCTCCGAGTCCCGCGTCGACGCGATCGTGGACACCTTCATGAAGCGCCTGAGCATCAAGGCGTCCAGCCCCCGGCAGAAGGTCGGCGAACTCTCCGGCGGCAACCAGCAGAAGGTCCTGCTGGCGCGCTGGCTGGCCATGCAGCCCAAGGTGCTGCTCCTGGACGAGCCGACGCGCGGCATCGACGTCGGCGCCAAGGCCGAGGTCCAGAAGCTCATCGACGAGCTCGCCGACGACGGCCTGGGCGTGCTGCTCATCTCCTCCGACGTGGAGGAACTCGTCGAGGGCTCCGACCGCGTGGTGGTCCTGCGCGACGGCGCCGTCGTCTCCGAGCTCACCGGCGACGACGTCACCGAGGACCGCCTGATGCAGGCCATCGCCGCGGCGGCGCAGCAGCACGCCGCCGCTCCCCCGCCGGCCGAGCCCGTCGCCGACGCACCCGCCACCGCAGAGGGGACCACCCATGGCTGACCTCGCCCTGCGCAGGACGGCGGCGACCGACCGTACGGCCGTACTGCGCTGGCTGCAGGACTACGGCGTCTACGCGGGCGTCGCCGCCCTGCTGCTGTTCAACGCCGCCTTCACCGACCACTTCCTGTCGGCGGAGAACTTCCGCACCCAGGCCGTCCAGGTCGCGCCCGTGCTGATCGTCGCCCTGGGCATGGCCCTGGCGATCGGCACGGAGGGCATCGACCTTTCGGTGGGCTCGGTCATGGCCCTGTCGACGTCGCTGGTCTCCCTCTACCTGGGATACGGGCCCTGGCTCGCGCTTCTGGTCGTCATCGTCGGCGGCGCCGTCGTGGGCCTGGCGGGCGGCTCGCTCATCGCCTTCATCGGGGTCCAACCCATCGTCGCCACCCTGGCGTTGATGGTCGGTGTGCGCGGCCTGGCCCTGGTCTTCCTGCCCCAGCTCAAGGACGTCAACGAACCGAGCATGGCGTCCCTCGGCTCCGGCGACCTGCTCGGCATCCCCTATCTGGCGCTCATCGCCGTCGCCCTCGCGGCAGTGGTGGCCTTCGCCGTCCGCCGCACCACCTTCGGCCGCCGGCTCCTCGCGATCGGCGACAGCCGGCCGGCCGCCCAGCTCGCCGGTCTGCCCGTGCGCCGGGTCCTGATCATCGTGTACGTGTGCTCCGGCGTCCTCGCTGCCATCGCGGGCTTCCTGGCCACCGCCCGCCTGTCGGCCAGCGACCCCACGTCGCTCGGCAACCTCATGGAACTGTCCGCGATCACCGCCGTGGTCGTCGGCGGCACCCCCCTGACCGGCGGCCGGATCCGCATCGGCGGCACCGTGGCCGGGGCCGTCCTCATCCAGCTGTTGACGGCCACCCTCATCAAGCACGACCTGCCGCCGTCCTGGACGCAGATGGCCCAGGCCGCGGTGATCGTCCTCGCCGTGTACGCGGCACGGGAGAGAGGCAAGCGGTGACGACCACCAACTCCACGGTGAACACGATGAAGACGCCCGACACCCCCGTCATGACGGTCACGGCCCCCGAGGAGACCCCCGCGGTGCGCCGGGGCGAGCGCCTCAGCGCCCTGGCCCAACAGCACGGCGCCCTGGTCGCGTTGATCGTCATCGCGACGGTCGCCTCGTTCTCCTTCGACTCGTTCGCCACCGAAGGCAACCTCAAGAACATGGCGCTGACGTCGGCGTTCCCGGCGCTCATCGCGCTCGGCATGACCTTCGTCATCATCACCGGCGGCATCGACCTGTCGGTCGGCTCGGTGTTCGTGCTGGGCGGCGTCCTCGCGGCCTGGGGCTCTCAACACGGCGCGCTGGTGGGCCTGTTGGTGCCCCTGGCCGTGTGCGGCCTCATCGGCCTGGTCAACGGCCTGCTCGTGGCCCGCACGGGACTGGCGCCCTTCATCGTGACACTGGCGACGATGCTGGCGGCGCGCGGCCTCATGCTCAACATCACGGACGAGGGCGCCACGACCTATCTGATCGGCAAGAACTCCGTCCTCTCCCGGCAGCTGGGCCAGGGCGAACTGCTGGGCATCGGCGTCCCGGTGTGGATCACGGTGGCCCTCTTCGTCCTCGGCGCCGTGGTGCTGCGCCGCACCCGCTTCGGACAGCGCGTCTACGCGGTCGGCGGCAACGAGGACGCGGCGGCCCTCATGGGCGCCCCCGTGGCCCGCACCAAGGCCACGGTCTACGTCATCTCCTCCCTGACCGCCGGGCTCGCGGGCATCCTCAACGCGGCCTGGCTCGCCTCCGGGGTGACCATCCTCGGCTTCGGCATGGAACTGGACGCGATCGCCGCGGTCGTCATCGGCGGCACCCTCCTCAGCGGCGGCCTCGGCTATGTCAGCGGCTCACTGGTGGGCGTGCTGCTCCTGAAGGTGATCCAGAACATCATCAACCAGATCGGCACCCTCGACTCGGCCTACCAGCAGGTGGTCAGCGGGGCGTTCCTGGTCCTCGTGATCATCGCGCAGACGTGGCTGGGGAGGCGCCGGAGGGTGGCCTAGCACGCACGTCGGACCGCACGCACATGCCCCTGTGTCCGCCCTCTCCACTACGGTGCGAGGATGTCGAACTTCGTACTGGTCGCAGGGGCATGGCTCGGATCGTGGGCGTGGGACGAGGTGGTGCCGGGGCTTCGGGAGGCCGGCCACGACGTCCATCCGCTGACGCTGTCCGGCCTCGCCGAGAGGCAGGACGAGCCGGCCGGGGGCGCCGCCGGACAGAAGACCCATGTGCAGGACATCGTCGGCGAGGTGGAGCGGCTCGACCTGCGCGACGTCGTCCTCGTCGGGCACAGCTACTCCGGCATCCCGGTGGGGCAGGCCGCCGAGCGCATCGGGGACCGCCTGAAGCGGGTGGTCTTCGTCGACGCCAACGTCCCCGTCGACGGCGAGTCGTTCGTCTCCACCTGGTGGCAGGGCCCCGACCGGCTCCAGGAGACGCTCGACGCAGGCGGCGGCCTGTGGGAGCCGCTCACCGCGGCCGACTGCGCGGGCCAGGAGCTCACCGGCGAGCAGATCGCCCGCCTCACGGGCGGGGCCACGCCGCACCCCGGCGCCTCCCTGGCCGAGGCCGCCGTACTCGAGCGGCCGCTCGGCGAGCTCCCGGCGACCTACATCAAGTGCCTGCTGGACGGCGCCGATCCGCACGGGGACGTGGCCGAGCTGCTGGCCACCAGTGACCGGTGGCGCCTCGTGGAGATGGACACGGGCCACTGGCCGATGTTCTCCCGGCCCCGCGAACTGGCACGGATCCTCGTCGACGAGACGGCCCGGGACAGCCGCTGAACGCCCTCTCCCGTCCATGGGCTCCGCCGACAGGCGGGCGATGACAGGGCGAACGTGGCGTGTACGGCCGATGCACTCTCGGCGCACCGCACGGACCTCTACAACCTCGTCCGGTCCCGTGCGTGTCGAACTCTGCGCCTGGTCACACCGGATCAGGCGAGACCGACGACACCACTCACGGACTACGGAGTTCCCGTGCACCTTCGCTTACCGGTCGCCGCCCGGCTGACCGCGGCCGCCGCTCTCGCGCTCGCGACCGTCGTGGCCGCCGCCCCCGCCCACGGCGTGCAGGCCGCGCCCGCGCAGGACGGGCCGCCCGCGCAGGAGTTCACCGTGACGCTCTCCAGCAGCGTCACGACGACCGACTACGACCACCGGTCCACTGATCTCAGCGGCACCGTGACCCGCGCCGACGGCACCCCGCTGGCGGACGCGCCGGTCACGCTGCTCAAGACCGTCCGCTACTACAGCTGGAACCCGTGGGGCGACCCCATCGACCCGACCGAGCGGGAATCCCTCCGCCTGGGGACCGTCCGCACGGACGCCCAGGGCCGGTTCGCACTCGACGACGTGCGGGCGGACCGCTGGCAGGACAAGGCCAGCACGTTCCTGTTCCCCCAGCACGAGGTGGACTTCACGGCCAGCTACGACCCGGGCGACCCCGACGACAACGAGGTCTACCTCGCCGACACCACGGTCACCGTCAAACCCGTTGCCAGCAGCATCAGTTACCACGTGAACCGCACCAAGGTGCGCGCCGGGGACACCCTCCTCGTCACCGGCAAGGTCACCTGGCCCGACGGGCACGGCCCGGTCGCGGGCACCCGGGTGCTGCTGCGGACGTACTACGAGTCCGCGTACAACGCCCAGGCCACCACCGACGCGCACGGCAACTTCGCCGTCCGCGCCAAGATCCGCGACTACGACAACCAGTTCGTGGTCTTCTCCACGCCCAAGGACTACTACGTCGCGGGCGCGGACAAGACCCTGCCGGTCAAGAACGTCACCCGTCCGTAGCTCCGCCCGGCCCGCCGCAGACCGCTTCAGTCGACATCCGGCATGAGCGGCGGGCCGTCCTTCTCCACCGCGAGTGCCACCGTCCGCAGCAGGGCGGGCGGCTGCCCCGACTCCCCTTCGGTGAGCGGTGCGAGCAACGCGGCCTCGGCCTTCCGCTGGTCGTCGATCACCGCCGCCCAGGCATCGGCGCCCGCGGGCGTCAGGGCCACGAGCAGGCTGCGCCGGTCGCCCTCCGCGTGCTCGCGCGCGATCAGCCCGGACGCCTGGAGGCGGTCGAGGCGGTTGGTGAGCGTGGCGGGGTGGACGCCGAGTCCCTGCGCGAGGCGTGTCGGGGTCATCCGGTAGGGCTCCTTGGCCGAGCGCAGGCGCCAGAGGATCTCGTACTCCCACAGCTTCAGGCCCTGGCGCGCCAGCGCGGCCTCCTTCTGCCGCTGCAGGTGCCGCACCAGCATCTGCATGCGGGTGACGGCACCCTCCAACTCTGGTACGAGGCCGGGCACTTCGCTCCGTATCTGCTGCTCGGCTACGCGGGGACGCTGTCGATGTGGCGCAACCGCACTCACCCGCGACGAGTGGTTCCTCGACCTGGGCGCACTGGCCTTCCGCGACGCGCTGACCGAGGCCGAAGTGGCCGACGAACGCGTGCACTTCGAGCTGTTCGAGGGCGGCCACATCGCGGTCGAGTACCGGATGCCTCCGGCGCTCGCACGCCTGGCGCACCGCATCGCCGGGCCCGCGACATCGACGGCTGCGGCTGCGGCTGCGGCTGGGGCTGCGACTGCGGCGACCTGAGGTCCCGGCCGCACACGCGACCGAGGGCAGCGTCCCCGTCGCTCGGGGAGGCTGCCCTCTCGGTTCGTGCGGTGGTGGCGATGAAGCCGCAGCTCAGCGGGTGGGCCGCCCGGCCAGTCGTACGGCGATCGCCGGGACGATCACCGCTGCGGCCACCAAGTGCGCGACGGCCAGCACGATTTGGGTGGAGACCGCGGTGTGCGGAGCCATGAACGGGGGCGCCAGGGAGACCGTCGTGAGCACGACCGTCGTGACCGTGAAGGTGCGGGCCGGGCGCTTGGCCCAGCGGGCCAGGGCCACCGCGAGGACGACGCCGACGACCGCCCAGAACAGCACGCCGCTCGCGAAGCCGAAGTTCGGGATCGGCTCGGCGGAGTCCGCGCCGGGGCTCGCGGCCTTCATCGGGACGCCCAGGGCGCGCATGACCTGCGCGTAGCCCTCGGTGACCAGGGCACCGGCGAGAGCGGCGAGGACGCCCGCCCGCCACACGGGCTGGGCGACGAGGAAGGAACGGATGCGGCCCGAGATGCGGGTGGTGCGGGCGGCGGAGAGAGCGGTGGTCGCGGTCATGGTGTGCCTCCGGGGAGTGACTCGGGCGAACTGCCCTGTGGCGTCGCTGTCATAGAGGTAGACCGGGACTCCGTACGGAACTCATCGCTCGCGGCGGAACTTTCGAGAGGAACTTCGGCGCAGCACGGCGACGGAGCACTGCCACGACATCGAGTGACCCCAACTGCCGCTAGAACGGGCCGTGTTCGTGGTGGCTCTGATAGTGCTTGCGCCACTTCGGGGTCGCCGCGCCGCCCATGACCGTCATGACGACGTCGTGGGCGAGGGTGTCGGTGACCGGCAGATGGCCGAACAGGACGCGGTGGTACGTCGTCGCGGCCACCATGTCCAGGAGCAGGCCGATGTCCGCGTCCGGCGCGAGGTCGCCGCGCTCGATGCCGCGGCGCAGGGCCGCCTCGGTGGTGGCCCGCCGGGGGTGGAGGATCGTCTCGGCGAAGAGCCGGTCCAGCTCCGGGTCGTCGGCGAGCTCGGCGATCAGCGCGGGCAGGGTGCGCCGGCCGAGGGTGCCGCCGAAGGCGTTGGTGAGGGTCTCGATGCCGAGGATCAGGTCGCAGTGGGTGCAGCCGGTGTCCGGGGTGGGCGCGGTGCCGAGCGACTGGGCGAGCGCCGCGACGACGAGGTGCTGGCGCGAGGCCCAACGGCGGCGGATGGCGGGCTTGGTGGTCCCCGCGCGCCGCGCGACCGCCTCCATCGTCAGGTGCGGATAGCCGCTCTCCTCCAAGAGCTCCAGCGTCGCCGTGAGGATGGCCGCGTCGAGGCGGGTGTCGCGGGGGCGGCCGGCGGTGCGGGCGGCGTCGGGGGTTGCCATGGGGACCAGTATAGGTAGCATTCAATTTCGTTCCGATCCGGAACGGAATGTATGAGTGCCTGCATTGGAGGGGGTCCACACCCGTGCCCGACCAGGAAACCGCCGTCGACGGCGGATCACCCACGTCCACACCCACATCCACGCCCACGTCCACATCCGCGTCGCCGACCGTCGAGGCGGCCCGCGAAGCCGCCCGCGACAGCGTGTTCCGCGCCCCGTACACCGCCCTGACCTGGGGCATCGTCCTGTCCGTCGGGCTCGTCGCCTTCGAGTCGATGGGCGTGGCCACGGTGCTCCCCGAGATCGCGGGGAAGCTCGGCGGGCTCAACGCCTACGGCTGGGGCCTGTCCGCGCTGATGCTGGCCAACCTCATCGGCACCGTCGCCGCCGGACTCGCCGCCGACCGACGGGGCCCCGCCCGGCCGTTGGGGGTGGGCCTCGTCGTGTTCGCGGTGGGCTGCGCGGTGGCCGGATCGGCGGGCAACTGGCCGCTCTTCCTCGCCGGACGATTCCTCCAAGGGCTGGGCGTAGGCGCGGTGATGGCCCTCGCGTACACGGCGATCGCCCTCGCCTACCCGGAGCGCCTGCGGGCCCGGATGTTCGCGCTCGTGTCCGGCGGCTGGACGGTGCCGTCGCTGATCGGCCCCACGGTCGCCGCGCTCATCGCCGACCACGTCTCATGGCGTGGCGTGTTCGTGCTGCTCCTGCCGCTCATCGCGATGGCCGCCGCCCTGGCCCTGCCTCAACTACGGCGCCTGAGCAGCACCGCGGACGACACCGCGCATCCCTCCACCCCCCGGTGGTGGACCGGCCCCATCGCCCGCAGCGTGCTCCTCGCCGCCGCAACAGCCGTACTCCTGGCGGGACTTCAACTGCGCCGGCTCGCTCTCCTCGTCCCGCTGGCCCTGCTGGGCACGGCAGTCGCCGGGTACGCGCTGCGCTCGGTCACCCCGGCCGGGACGCTCTCGGCGCGCCACGGGGTGGCGGCCGGTGTGGTGCTGCGGTTCCTGCTGTGCGGGGCGTACTTCGGCAGTGAGGCGTTCCTGCCGCTCGGACTGGTGGAGCTGCGCGGGCTGAGCGCGGCGCAGGCGGGGCTCGGCCTGTCGGCCGGTGCGATCACCTGGGTGCTCGGGGCCGCCTGGCAGGGCCGGGCCGACGGACGCTGGAGCGGCCGCTCCCGTGCGGTGCCCATCGCGCTGGGCTTCGTGGTGCTGCTGGCAGGCATCGTGGTGATGGGGGTGGGCGTCCTCGTCGACTCGGTGCCCGCGCTCTTCGCCGTCGTGGGGTGGGCGGTCGGCGGCGCCGGGATGGGCGTGGCCTTCAACGCCGCCACGACCGATGCGATGGAACAGGCCCCCGCCGACCGCCAGGGCGAGGCCAGCGGCGGCATGCAGCTCGCCCAGACCCTCGCGGTCGCGGTCCTCAGCGGCCTCGGCGGCGCGGCGATCACGCTCTCCGATGCGTACGGGGGTTCGGTGACACTCGCCCTGACGGTCACGTTCACGCTGACGGGGGCGCTGGCCGCGGCCGGGATCGTGCTGGCGCGACGCATCAGGCCGACCATGAACAGCGCCGCGCCGCAGGCCAGTTGAGGCGACGAAGCCATCGGAGCCGGTTGAGGCCGGACGCGAGAAGGGCACGGAGGTCGTCTCCCTCCCTGCCCTTTTCAACGTATAGCCCACCGGGGGGCTTGCGACAAGCCCCAGGCCATGCCGCAAGATGACCGGCCGAAGCCAGGACCTGCGGAAGAAGAACGGGACCTGCGGAAGAAGAAGGGGGCCGACCAGTGGGTGCGGTGCGTGTGGTGTTGTCGACGTGGGGGTCGCGCGGGGATGTCGAGCCGCTGGCCGCCCTCGCGGTGGGGTTGCGGGAACTCGGCGCCGAGGCGCGGGTGTGCGCGCCGCCGGACGAGGAGTTCGCGGAGCTGCTGTCCGGTGTCGGCGTGGAGCTGGTGCCGCTCGGCCCGACGGTGCGCTCGGTGGTGGCCGGTGAGCGGCCGCCGACCGCGCAGGACGCGTTCCGGCTGGCGCCCGAGCTGGTCGCCGCGCGGTTCGAGACGCTCTCCGCGGCGGCCGAGGGGTGCGACGCGATCCTTGCGACGGGCCTGATGCCTGCGGGCGCCCGGGACGTGGCCGAGGTGCTCGGCATCCCCTACGTGTTCGCGTGCTTCCATCCGTTCGGGCTGCCCTCGCGACACTTCCGTCCGGGGCGGCGGCCCGGCACACCGTCCCCGCAGGACGAGACCGACCTCAAGGTGCTGTGGGAGCAGGACGCCCAGCGCGTGAACTGCTTGTACGGGGAGGCACTCAACCGCCACCGGGCGGCGCTCGGCCTCCCGCCCGTGGACAACGTCCGCGACCACGTCCTCACCGGCCGCGCCCTGCTGGCGGCCGACCCGGTCCTGGGCCCGTGGCAGGAGCTGACGGAGCTCGACCTCGTGCAGACCGGGGCGTGGATCCTGCCGGACGAACGCCCACTCCCGTCCGACCTCCAGGCGTTCCTGGCATCCGGCGAACCTCCCGTCTACGTGGGCTTCGGCAGCATGGCGGCGTACGCGCCGAAGGACGTCGCCCAGGTCGCCATCGAGGTGCTCCGCGCGCAGGGCCGCCGCGTCCTGCTGGCCCGCGGCTGGGCCGGACTGTCCCGGATCGACGACAAGGACGACTGCTTCGTCGTCGGCGAGGTCAACCAGCAGGCCCTCTTCCCCCGGGTCGCCGCCGTGGTGCACCACGGCGGCGCGGGCACCACGACGACGGCCGCCCGGGCGGGCGCGCCCCAGGTGGTGGTCCCCCAGATCGCGGACCAGCCGCACTGGGCCGCCCGCGTCGCCGACCTGGGCATCGGCGTGGCCCACGACGGCCCGACCCCCACCTTCGCCTCCCTGTCGGCCGCGCTCGGCACCGCCCTGTCCCCCGAGACCCGGGCCCGGGCGAAGGACGTGTCCCGCACGATCCGCACCGACGGCGCGACGGTGGCCGCACGCCTGGTGCTCGATGCTGTCGATGTCGGACCGCTCGGCCCTGGTGCGGCCCAGGCCCCGTGATCAAGTACGGGCGAACAGGCTCTGTCCACCATCGCGTTCTAGCCGTCGGCGTCCTTCCCGATGTACGACTCCGCGAACGCCACCGCCGCGCCACGTGAGTGGAGAATCCGGTCCAGGCGGGCCACCGCCGTGCCCGCCTGGAAGGGGTCGCCGGACGAGGGGCCGTGCAGCAAGTGCGCGAACCACTCGGAGAACTCCTGGTCGTGCCATACGCGGCGCAGGCTCGCCGCCGAGTAGCCGATGAGGCCGCTGTCGTCGCCCCGGGTGCAGTGCGCGATGAGGGCGTCGGCGAGCAGGAACGCGTCATTGAGAGCGAGGTTCATGCCCTTGGCCGCGATCGGCGCCGTCAAGTGGGCCGCGTCGCCCGCGAGATGGAGGCGGCCATGGGTCATGGGGGCGACCACGTAGTTGTGCATGTCGAGCATGCGCTTCTCGATCAGCCGCCCTTCGGTGAGGGGGCGGGCCCCTGCGCCCGCGAGGCGGGTGTGGAGCTCGGACCAGACGCGGGCGTCGGGCCAGTCGTCCGGGGTGTCGCCGGGCGGGCACTGGAGGTAGTAGCGGGTGATCTCGGGCGTACGGGCCATGTGGGCGGCGAGTCCGCGCGGGTGGATGCCGAAGACGACGCAGTCGCTGGAGGGCGGGGCCTCGGCGAGGAGCGCGAGCCAGCCGATGCCGTAGTCGTGCCGGGCGAGCGTGGTGTCCTGCGCCGGCAGACAGGTGCGCGTGACACCGCGGGCTCCGTCGCATCCGGCGATCGCCGTGCAGGCGAGGCGTCGGCGCCGTCCCGTCTCCGGGTCCGTGTACGTGACCGAGGGTTCCTCGCTGTCGATGTCCTGGAGCGTGACGTCGCGGACCTGGAAGCGGATGTCGCCGTCCGCCTCGTCCGCGTACTGCCGGACCAGATCCGTGACCAGGAACTGCTGTGGGTACACGTAGTGGTGATGGCCCGTCAGCTCGGCGTAGCGGAAGGTGTGGCGGGCGCCCCCGTACCGGAACTCGCACTCGCTGTGGACGGGAGCGCGGGCCAGGAGCCGGTCGGCGAGGCCGTGTCGGTCGAGGCCACGGACCGCCCACTCCTCGATGAACCCGGCGCGGGGCCGCTGTTCGATGAAGTCCCTGCTCTCGGTCTCCAGCACGACGCAGTCGACCGCGGCGGTGCGCAGGATGTTGGCGAGGGTGAGTCCGGCGGGGCCCGCCCCCACGATGACGATGTGGGTGCGTTCCGGAACAGGGGAAGAGGGAGAAGGGGCGGAAAGGCTGGAAAGGGTGGAAGAGGTGGGGACGGTCGACGCCTCGGGGTGTGCCACCCCGGCATTATGTCGGTGATCCGCCGGCCTGGCCCCCACCCCCAACTCGGCACCGCTGCAAGCCGATCCGCTGCGGGTGGGCCGGTTCCACTGGGCAGACGAGGACGTCGAGCCGTCGAGCCGTCCCCAGCGGCCGACCGTGACCCGTGTCGGCGTGCAACGCACGTGACGCAGGCGACCTCAGTGGCCGGGCAGCACGCAGACCGCGTCGATGCCGAGCACATGGTTGAGGCGGCCGAAGGCCAGCCAGGAGCCGATGCCCATGGTCAGCTCCACGATCTCGGTCTGGGTGTAGTGGGTGGTCATGCGGTGCCAGAACTCCTCGTCCAGGCCGTGGTGGTCGAGGGCGTACCGCTCGGCGTACTCGGCGGCCAGGCGGGTGCGGTCGTCGAAGGCGTCCGTGGTGCGCCACGCGGTGACGGCGTCGGCGAAGCCGTCCTCGACCTTCTCGCCGTCGCGGTCGGTGCGCCAGTCCAGGCAGAAGAGGCAGCCGTTGATCTGCGCGACGCGCAGCCGCGCAGCCTCGAACTCCCGCAGGCCCAGCGTCGTGTGCTCGTACACCGCCATCGAGAAGTTCGCGGCGGCGGGCCCGATGCCGGGAACCATCTCGCCCCAGACGTAGCCGATGGCGTCCTTCCCCTCGGGAACGTCGATGATCATGAGTGTTTCCTTCCGAGTCGGCCGACTGCGGGGCGCAGCGGGACGTCGAGGGCGTCGTAGAGGCCGGGTTCCGCGTCGACGAGCCAGTCGATGGCGTTGACCAGGCGGCCGACCGCGGTGGCGTTGCCGCCCGCGGAGCGGTTGTCGCCCTCGTCGGCCGCCTCGACCGTGACTTCGATGCGCGGCCGCCCCTCGATGATCACGCGGTGGGCGCCGCTGCCGTCGGGCGGCGAGGGCCAGTCGGGGGCGGCGGAGGGGTGGATGCGGGTGATGTGCTCGATGACGATGCGGGGTTCGCCGTCGACGATGCCCTGCACCTCGAACCGCACCGCGCCCTGTGTACCGGACTTGAAGACGCCCATCAGGCGGGTGGTGACCGTGGTGTCGAGGGCGCGCCGGTCCATCGTCTCGCGGATGTCGTCGAGTTCGACGCCGAGGGCCCGGGCCATGAGCCGCAGCTGTCCGCCCCAGACCATGGTGGGGATGGTGGGGGCGAGCATGAGCGGCTCGTACTCCATGGGGTGGCCCATGCCGATCAAGTCCCGTACGGCTGTCTCCTGTTCGTACGTGGAGTAGTCGAAGATCTCCTGGCAGCGGATGGCGTCGATCGTGGAGCCGAGGCCGCTCATGAGCAGCGGCAGGACGTCGTTGCCCCAGCCGGGGTCGACGCCGGAGACGAAGAGGGAACCGCCGCCGTCGGCGATGGCGGCGAGGACGGGGTCCCGGAACTCGGGCGGGGCGCTGCGCTGGTCGTAGAGCGGATACAGGGCGGGCGTGACGACGACGGCACCGGCGCGCAGGGCGCGGGTGATGTCGACGAGGGCGTCGTCGGGGCGGAGGTCGCCGGAGGCCGCGTAGACGACGGCGCGCGGCCGGGCGGCGAGCACCGCTTCGATGTCGTCACTGGCCGCGACGCCCAACTCACCCTCCATTCCTGCGAGTTGGGCTGCGTCGCGGCCGACCTTCCGCGGGTCGTGGACGAGCACAGCCGAGAGGTTCAAGAGCGGGTGGGCCTCGACGGCGCGGATGGCCGCGCGGCCGACATTGCCCGTTCCCCAGACCACCGTGGCAAACATGCGCGGAGGGTAGCGCCGACCTCGCGAGGTTCCCAGGGGCGTGCGGGCACGGCTTCGGGGACACGGTGTCGAGGGTTACGTCCCCGCCAGCGCGTCCATCTCCCGCCGCACCGCGGCCTGATGGGCCTCGGCGTCCTCGCGGGCCCGCCTGGGGCTCCAGCGGCCCGCCATCACGAACACGAACGGCAGGAAGAGGACCTGGCCGCCGACGCACACCCACCACCAGGTGCGCCACTCCCCCGGCCCGTCGTGCGCGGCCTTCTGCACGCGGGCTCCGTGCTCTTCCAGTACGGCGAGCTCGGGCTCGGCCTTCCGGACGACGGCGAGGTCCGCGGGCCCGACCTCCTTGGCGGCGCGGGCGGCCAGGGCGGGCGGCGTGGTGGCGGGGGTGTACTTCTTCAACTCGGCGAAGATCTTTGGGTGTTCGTCGATGACGGCGAGGGCGGGCGCGGCCTTCGCCTGGGCGGCCTTGACCTCGTCGCCGTGCTCGACGAGCGGGGTGACGGAGGTGACGACGACGGGGATGAAGGCCGCGGAGACGGCGACCACGATGCGCACGATCCAGCCCCAGACGGCGAGCCCGGCGGCCGTCGCGGCGGGGTTCCGCTTCTCCACGGTCTCGGTGAAGCTCGCCATCCATGGGGCGTAGGTGACGCCGCTGAAGACGCCGATGCCGACGAAGAGCCAGGCGAACGTGTAGTAGTCGGTGCCGGCATGGGTGGCGCGGCTGGCGAAGACGGCCGTCATGGCGATGGTGCCGACGGCCCCCACGATCATGAAGGGCTTGCGGACCTTCAGCCGGTCGGAGAGGAGCCCCACGACGACGAGGGCGATGGCGTTGGCCGCCCAGTACCAGTTGGCCAGGGCGTTGGTGCGCTGCTCGGTGTAGCCGAAGGTGGTGGCGAAGTAGACGACGAGGTTGCCGACCGCCGCGTAGTAGAGGAGCAGGAAGGCGGCGACGGCGAACGCCGAGCCGACGATGTCGAGGTGCATCATCTGCCGCCACTCACCGCGCCGGGCCGCCTCCGGGTCGATGCCCTGCGCCCGGGCCTCGACGAGCGCCCGGTCCCGCAGGCTCACCATGATCTGGTCCCGCAGGGCGGGGGCGAGTTCACGCAGGAGGAACAGCGCGGCGACGAACACGACGAGCCCCGCCGCGGCCGAGTAGCGCAGCTCGTCCTGCCAACTGGCGTGGTCGAGGGTGTGGCTGGTGACCAGGGTGACGACGAGGCTCCCGATGATCGGGCCCATCGTCCAGTAGCCCATGGCGGTGGCCCGGCCGAGCTGGGGCGAGAAGTCCCGGATGAGGGCGGGGGTGGCGACGAGAACGATGCCCTCGATGAAGCTCAGCAGCGCGAAGAGCACCAAGTACGTCGTCTTGTCACCGGCGCCCGGCAACCCGAAGAAGACCAGGAGCGCGGCGGCGAGCAGCCCGTAGACCACGAGGTTGGCCCGCCCCCACCGGTCGGCGAGCCCGGCCACGAGCGAGGCGAACGCCCCGATCGCGTTGCCGATCACCGAGACCCAGATGAAGTACCGGTACGTCATGTCGAAGTGCGTGATGATCGACGTCGCCACCGCGTACTGGATGTAGAGCATGTAGTACAGGACGACGGTGGTGACGACGACGATCGCCAGATAGATCATGCGCCGACCGGTGGCCGGATACTCGGCGAGCTCACGCCGGTAGAGCCGGGCAAGCGGCCGTACGGCGTCACGGTCTGCGCCGGCGGGGCGCTGTGACGCGGTGTCGGATGCAGCGGGGACGGCGGGCATACGGCTCCTTGATCAACGTCCGGATACCGGGGGCGACGTGCCCATGACGGATCACGGGCAGGACGGATCACGCCATGGGCATGGCGGATCACGCGACGCGGGCCGGCTCCGCGACGTTGGCCAGACGGTAGTACCGACTAGTCGGTACGCCTAGTCAGCGCGCATGAATTGCTTCCGGAGGGGAGCGGGAGGGACGAGAGGGACCGGTTCCGGAAGGGAGCACCCGGCGCGAGGAGCGCGCGGCTCAGCGCGCCAGCAAGTCGTCGAGTTCGGCCTCGAAGAAGAGGGCCGGGTCGAAGCCCATGCCGGTGAAGTGCCCGGCGAGTTCGAGGGACAGGAGTCCGTGCATACGGGTCCAGAAGGCCAGGGCCCGGTGGAGGGCGGGCTCGGGGGCGGGGTGGCTGCCGGCCCAACTCCGGTGGCTTTCCAGGTTGGCGCGGAACGACGCCGCCGGTCCCTCCACCCCCTCCTTCTTCCCCTTCTTCTTGTCCGACCCCTCCGGCTCCAGCTCCGCGCACGCGTCGAGCAGGTTCGCCATGATCCCGGAGGAGATGTCGGTGATGTCGTCGGGCGCGTGATAGCCGGGGACAGGGGTGCCGAAGATGAGGAAGTACCGCTGAGGGTCCGCCAGGGCCCAGCCGCGCAGGGCGTGGGCGAGCCCGGCGAGGTCGGCACCGTCGGCGGCGGCCGCGCCGATGGTCCCGGCGAGGCTCTGGTACGCCTCCCGGATGAGTTCGGTGATGAGCTCGTCGCGGTTGGCGAAGTAGCGGTAGAGGGCGGGGCCGCTCATGCCCATCCGCTTGGCGATCGCGTTGAGGGAGAGCGCGGAGGCGCCCGCCGAGGCGATCTGCTCCCAGGCGTGTTCCTTGATCTCGGCGCGCACTTGGGCGCGGTAGCGCTCGCGGGGGGTCTGGGCGTCGGGCCTGGCGCCCGACTTCGCGGCGGGCTTTGCACTCGGCTTTGCATCCGACTTCGCCATGACCTGCCGCCCCTCTCACCCAGGAGCCCCGGGCTACACCTGCAAGATTTCGTTAGAAGTTATCACGCAACCCATTGACCGCCCATTCCGAAGTGAGTTACAACTTCTAACGCAAGCAGGAGCTTCTAGCAAAGCAAGGGGCTGCGCGCCTCAACAGGCAAGCCCCGCACACCCATTGACCACTGAGGAGCACGAGATGAACACCATGTCCCGCACCCGCACCACCGGCATCCGCGGCGCCGCGGCCCTCTGCGCACTCCCCCTGGCCCTCGGCGTCCTCGGCACGGCCGCCGCACCCGCAGGGGCCGTCCCCGCCAACCCCGCCGCCCCCTCCACCACATCCCTCACCTGCCGAGGGGAAGGCGTCGACCCCGACGCCCAAGTCCGCCACCGCACGCAGAAGTTCATCCACGCACCGCTGCGCACCATCTGGAAGCTGCAGACCGACGTGGAGCGCTGGCCGTCCTGGCAGGCCCCCGTCACGTCCGTGGACCGCCTCGACGGCGGCCCCTTCCGGAAGGGCTCGGCGTTCCACTGGACGACCCCGCTTCCCCCCAACCCCGCAACTCCCGCCACCCGCCTGGACATCACCTCCACCGTCCAGCAGCTCAAGCACCACTCCTGCATCCGCTGGACCGGCCCCGCGGTCGCGGAGGGGCTGCGCATCGACGGCGTCCACGTGTGGACCTTCACAAAGGTGAAGGGCGGCGTTCTCGTGCGCACCGAGGAGACGCACAGGGGGCCGCAGGTGGACGCGAACGTGCCGTACGCGACGGACGTCCTCCGCCAGGGCCTCGAGGCGTGGCTCGGCGACCTGAAGACGGCCGCCGAAGCGCGCGCCCACCACTAGGTCAGCGCGGCGTTGAAGGGGGAGACCACTGCCGTTCATGCGGAATTCAACGTCCCGTACAACCCTCCCGCCCCATCCCGTGTCGAACTGGGCGCCGGACAAGGAACGGGCCCTTTCCGGACTCCCCCCGCGTACGCCCGGCTGCCTTCCTTTACAGGAGACACTCGTGCGCAAGAATCGTTCTGCCGCCATCGCCGCGGCTTCGTTCCTCCTGATGACGGGTGCGGGGATCGCCGCCGCGCCGTCCGCGTTCGCCGGCACCCCTGGGGGCACCCACGCCGACGACCGCAACAGCGACTTCAACGGCGACGGTTACGAGGACGTGCTGGTCGGAGCCCCCGGGGCGACGGTCAGCGGGGAGAAGGGGGCCGGGCTCGTCACCGTGCAGTACGGCTCCTCCAGAGGCATCGGGACCAGCGATGTCGCCCGGTTCAGCCAGTCGACGGCGGGGGTCGCGGGTGCCGCCGAGGCCGGGGACGGGTTCGGGAAGGCCGTCGCCACGGGTGACCTGGACGGGGACGGGTACGACGACGCCGTCGTCGGCATCCCCGGCGAGGACCTCGCCGACAAGGCCGACGCCGGCGGGGTGGCCATCCTGTGGGGTTCGAAGAACGGGCTCAGCGGGGCCGACAGCGACTGGCTGCAGACCCAAGAACCCACCGCGGGCGCGCAGTTCGGCGTCGGGCTCGCCGCCGCGCACTTCACCGGCAAGACGCCGGGCGACGAACTCGGCGTCCTCGACCGCGACAGCCTGGAGCTCTTCGTGTACACCCCCGTGCCGCAGGCCAGGGGCGCGGCCCCGCTGAAGCACCAGGCCACCCAGCGCCTCGCCGGGGACGTCGGGATCCAAAGCATCCTGTCCAAGTCCCTCACCACCGGGGACTACGACGACAACGGCTACGCCGACCTCGTGGTGGGCGGAGTGACCGTGGGCGACGAGCCCGGCAACGGCTGGTCCACATACTTCTCGGGGCACGAGGACGGGCTGAAGTACGAGCGGGATCTGCGTGGCGGGCCCGTGGCCGCGTCCGGCGACATCAACCACGACGGCTACGACGACCTGGTGACCGGCGAGCCCAACTCCCCCGACGACGGCGGGGAGTTCAAGACCGGCGGCGTGGTCGGCGTGCGGTACGGCGGCGCAGGCGGCCCGTCGGAGGACGTCGGCTGGTGGACGCAGGACACCGACGGAGTGCCCGGCACCGCCGAGCAGGGCGACGGCTGGGGCAGCGACCTCTCCGTCGCGGACACGGACGGCGACGGCTACGCGGACGTCGCGATCGGCGCCCCGGGCGAGGACATCGGCACGGTCGCGGACGCGGGCGCCGTCTGGGTGCTGCGCGGCTCGGGCAGCGGGCTGACGTCCAAGGGCGCCAAGTCCTGGGACCAGGACTCCGCGGACATCCCCGGGGTCCCCGAGAAGGGCGACAAGTGGGGCGCCCAGGTGCGCCTGACCGACCCGAACCGCGACGGCCGCTTCGGGCTGCTCGCCTCCGCGCCCGGCGAGAACGCCGGGGACGGATTCGTGTGGGTGCTGTCCGCCGGTTCCGGCGGCATCACCTCGTCCGGGGCGTGGTCGTACGGCGCGCAGACGCTGGGCGCACCGGGCACGGCGGCGGCGTTCGGCGCCGCCATCGACGAGTAGGGCGAGCGAGGGGACCCGTCGAGGGGGCGCCGCCGCGCCTCAGGTGAAGCGTTCGATGCGGAGCTGGGTCGGTGGGATCGGGTAGAAGGAGTCCGCGCCCACCGACCAGTAGCCGCCGTCGGTCCCCGGGATGCGTGCCAGGGCCAGGGGGAATGCGGCGCGGGGGCTCTCCGGGCCGCGTTCACTGATCCAGGCCGTTCCGTTCCAGCGCAAGTAGTGGGCTCGCTTCTCGTCCCAGAAGTCCCAGCCGGAGATCAGGTCGGGACGGCCCTGCTCGTCGCCCATGACGGAACTCAAGATGCCGACGTTGAAGGGCTTTTGGACGCTGCTCCACTGGGTGCCGTCCCAGTGCTCCAGGGTGGCGGCGGGCGGCTTTCCGGCCGGGCCGCCGATCCCGTACGAGAGTCCGGTCAGCCACACGTCGTCGGGGGCGACGGCGAGGAGCCCCGTCAACGAGCTCCGGATGCCGTTCACATGGGGAACAACCGTCCAGGCGCCGTCCCAGCGGGCGATGATGTCGCCGTACACCCACACCTCGCCCCGGTGGGTGACATGGATTCCGTACGGGACCGGGGCGGCCTCGTCGGGCAGGGGCTCGCACCAGCGCCAGGTCTTGCCGTCGCCGTGCATCATCCCGGCGCGGCCGCCATGGCTGCCCGCGACCCAGAACCGGCCACCGGGCCCGGCCGCGATGTCGGTCAGCTGCGTCCCCGGCGCGCCCCGGCCGGGGAAGCGCGCCTCACGCCAGGTCGCGCCGTCCCAGGCGAGCAGCTGGTCGTGGCCCGCGGTGTCGGTCCCAAGTGCCCATGCCCCGCCGCGCGTTGTGGCGGCGACCGCGCGCAGGCCGCCGGTGTAGGTGAGGTGGGAGACGTCGGTGACCGACCAGACGGAGCCGTTCCAGGTGAGGGCGATCGGGGTGCCGTAGTGGTCGGGGCCCTGGTCCAGGTTCTGGATGCCCACGGCCCAGGCGCGGTCGGGCGCCGTGGCGGCCACCCCGAGCAGCCGGGTGGCGGGCACCCCGCCGGGCGCGGGCACCTGCTGCCAGGCCCCGGCGGCGGTGCCGGACGCCTCGGCGGCCGAGGCCCCGTCGGGCAGCGACAAGGGCAGAGCCAATCCGGCACCGGCGGCCGTCAGTCCACGTACGAAGTCACGTCTTCGCATGAAGGGAAGCCCTTCCTCAAAGGGTCAGTGGTGCCTGGCCGGTCCCGGACCAGGCAGGGGCAACACCCTGAACTGGCGGCTGTGGGGCGTCAATGCACATGGGTGCGTATTTCTGCCGGGAGCGTGGACGGAACGGGCGCCTGTCGGCGCATACTGACGGCAATGACAAAGCCACTAGCACCGAAGCGTCATCTGCCCACGAGCCCCTTCAAGGCCCCCGTCGCACCGCCTCTCAAACACTTCGCCGTCGGAGATCAGGTCACCCACGACATGTACGGTCTCGGTTCGGTGATCAGCATCGAGGAGGGGGTCGCGGCGCTCGTGGACTTCGGCTCGACGCAGGAGCGGATCCTGAGTCCCTACGCGAAGATGAGCAAGCTGTAGCACCGTCCCGCCCGTAGCGCGCGCAGAAGAGCCTCCGTCGGTTCTCACCGACAGAGGCTCTTCGCACTCCTGCGAGCTGCCACCATCTCGAACTCCCGGTTCAGCGGCGGTTCTCCTCCGCCACTCGCGCCGCCCGGGAGCGGGCCTCCGCCTCGGGCAGGCCGACGTCGCACACGATCGTCACCTGGCTGCCGTCGTCCAGCGACACCCGCCGCATCTCCACGCCCAACAGCGCGGGCCGCTCTCCCTGCTCCTGGTCCTGTTCCAGCTCCAAGCCCAGGTCCAGTTCCAGCTCCTGCGCCCGCTCTTGCTCCTGATCGGACATGAGCACTCCCACCACTCGACGAGCCCCCACGTAACCATGCCGGTGGGCCTGACCCCGTGTGACCACGCCCACGTCACACTGACGCAGCACGGTCAGAAGACGGGTGGCTTGAACGCGGGTGGGTCGTGCGGGGGCCGGCCGGTGAGGCGAGTGATCAGGTCGACGCACAGATCGCGGAGTTTGACGTTGCGGTTCTGTGAGGCGCTGCGCAGGATCGCGAACGCCTCGGCGCCGGGGCAGCGTTGCTGGGCCATGATGATGCCGATGGCCTGGTCGATGGCGCCCCGGTAGCGCAGGGCCTGCTGCACGTCGGCGGTGAACTGGCGGGAGCGCGCCATGCGTTGGGCCAGTTCGATGGCGCCCGTGGCCTGGGAGGCGAGGGTGCGCAGGGAGTCGAGGTGGCTGTCGTCGAAGCCGTGCGGGTGCGGCGAGTAGAGGTTCAGGGCGCCGGCGGTGTCCGTGTGCGGGGCGATGGGGAACGACATGGAGGAGCGGGTTCCCGCGGCCACCGCGTGGGCGGAGTAGGCGCCCCAGCGCGGCTCGTCCATGAGGTCGGCGACGTGGACCTCCTGGCCCGTGCGCAGGGCCTGGAGACAGGGACCGTCGTCCAGGCCGTACTGCTTCTCGTCCAGGGCGGGGGCGCTGGTTCCCGCGCTGGTGACGGTCAGGAAGCGGCCGGTTCGCTGGAGCGTGACGCCGCACCCGTCGGCCTTGGGGGCGTAGCTCATGGCCTGTTCGGCCAGGACGCAGAGGAAGTCGGTGAGCGTCTCGGTGTCCAGCAGGAGGGTCACGATGCTGGAGCCGTCGGGCGGGTCGACGCGGTCCGCGAGCATGGGGAGTCCGTTCCGCGGGCCGGTCGGCCCGCTGGCTCCTTCCGACTGCCCCCGTACCGGCGACCGACACCCTCTCCTGCCGCTCTCCTGTACGTCAGTTCTTGAGCGTCTTCAGGACCGTTGCCGCCTGATGGTCCGCGCCCAGCTCGTTGGGGTGGAGCGGGACCGCGAGGCCGGGCGGGTTGCTGGTGAGCGGGACGAAGCCCTCGACCCATTTGGTGCGGGGCAGTTGGCAGACGTCGTGGCCGACGCTGCCGCTGTACGTGTCCACGAGGCGTACGTCGAAGCCCCGTACGTCGTGCTGGGCGCGGCGCACGGCCCGGGCGAGCATGCCGTTGATCTCCTTCAACTTCTCACCGAGCCACATCAGGTCGCCGTCGTTGACCTGGACGTACGGGTAGCAGCCGTGGTCCAGGGGGACGGCCGCGAGGTAGTCGACGACCAGGACGGTGGCGTCGGGCGCGAGGTCGTGGGTGCGCTTCAGGGCGTCGTACACCTTGGTCTCGACCGCCTTGATGCGCTGGGACATCTCGTCCACGCCGTTCTTGACCCAGCCCTTCTTGCACTGGCCGCCCAGGGGCGCGGGCAGGCCGACGCCGGGGAGCAGCTCCAGGGAGGGCAGCAGGTTGAAGCAGGATCCGGCGGCGCTCGCCAGTCCGGCGTCGTTGCCGCCGATGCCGAGGGTGACCAGGTCGGTGGTGCGGGAGAGCCGGGAGAACTGGCGGGGGTTGGAGCCCCGGACGAGTCCCAGGTAGTTGATCTCCTGGGCCCGGTCGAACTCCCTGGTGGTGGCGCTGCCGCAGGTGGCGTCGCGGAAGGTGCGGGCGCCGAGCGCCTTCGCGACCTTCTTCGGGTAGTTCCACGTGGACTGGAAGCAGGCGTACGGGGCGTGCTCGGTCGAGACGTTGCCGAGCAGCGCGACGTCAGCGGACCAGGAGTCGCCGAGGGCGACGTACTCCTTGTACTGCTGGTGGTCCGCGTACTTCTTCGAACCGCCGTCCTGGGGTGCGGCGTGGGCGGGCAGCGTGGTGGCGAGGAGGGCGCCGACCGTGGCGGCGACGGTGCGCGTGAGGCGGCGGGACGTGCGCGACGTGCGGGATCGCATGCAGGCTCCTGGCGTGGGGCGGGACGGTGGCCTCGCCCATCCCGCCATGGAGCCGGTGCCGCGCGCGGGATTGTCGCCCCGCGTTCACCCGTGCGCGCGGGATCGGTCGCCCGACGGTGCGATCACCCCGTTCGGCCTGGCCCGATCGGGCCAGGCCGCCGGTCGGCCGGGGTGGCTCAGCCGGTCTGCTGCTCGTAGCCCACCAGGCGCACGCACACCGCGAGTCCGTGGATGGCCTGCTCCAGCTCGGCCAGGCCCGGGTAGCTCGGGGCGATGCGGATGACGGCGTCGCGCGGGTCGTCACCGTAGGGGTGCGTCGCGCCCGCCGGGGTCAGGACGATGCCGGCGTCGGCGGCGCGGCGCACGACCTCCTTGGCGCAGCCGTCCGGCACCTGGAGGGTCACGAAGTAGCCGCCCTTGGGCGAGGTCCAGCTCGCCAGACCGGTGCCGCCGAGCTCCGCCTCGAGGATGCGGGCGACGGCCTCGAACTTGGGCTGCAGCAGGGCGCGCTGGCGCTCCATGTGGGCGCGCACGCCGTCGGCGTCGCGCAGGAACATGACGTGGCGCAGCTGGTTGACCTTGTCGGGGCCGATGGACCGCTTGGCGTTCTTGGCGAGCAGCCACTTCAGGTTGGCGTGGGAGGAGCCGAAGAAGGCGACGCCCGCGCCCGCCGCGGTGATCTTCGAGGTGGAGCCGAAGACGAACGCGCGGTCCGGGTTGCCGGCCTCGGCGCAGGCGCCGAGCAGGTCGGCGATCGAGGCGGGCTCGTCGGTCAGGTGGTGGGCGGCGTAGGCGTTGTCCCAGAAGATCCGGAAGTCGGGGGCGGCGGTCTCCATGGCGGCGAGGCGGGCCACGGTCGCGTCGCTGTAGGTGACGCCGTCGGGGTTGCTGTACTTCGGGACGCACCAGATGCCCTTGATCGCCGGGTCCTCGGCGACGAGCCGCTCCACGACGTCCATGTCCGGGCCGTCGGCGGTCATGGGCACCTGGATCATGTCGATGCCGAACCGCTCGCAGAGCCCGAAGTGCCGGTCGTAGCCGGGCACCGGGCACAGGAAGGCGATGCGCTCCTGGTCCACCCAGCGCGACTCGGCGCCCGGCAGCTCGCTCAGCAGGGCGTGCACGATGCAGTCGTGCATGAGCTCCAGGCTGGAGTTGCCGGCCGCGAACAGCTGGTCGGCGGGGACCTGGAGCACCCCGGTGAAGATGTCGCGGAGCTCGGGCAGCCCCTGGAGGCCGCCGTAGTTGCGCACGTCGGTGCCGTCGGCGGCGGTGTGCCGCCCGCCGGGCAGGCTCAGCAGGTCCTCGGAGAGGTCGAGCTGCTCGGGCGCGGGCTTGCCCCGGGTGAGGTCGAGGGAGAGGCCGCGCCCGGCCAGCTCCTCGTAGTCCTTGCGGGCCGACTCAAGGAGTCCCGTCAGCGCGTCGGGGCTCAGCTCGGTGGTCATGGTGGTTCCTCTCCCGGTGTGCCGTCATCGAGGGGCGTCGATGGATGGTGCCTGCCGAGAATACAAAGCCGGGCGCGGGCCACGTGCCACCGGCCGGGGGCGGGCACCTCGCCCCACCAGGCGCGACGGCCGGATCTCGGCCATCACACGGCTCGCCGCCGACCAGCATGCGGGACCGGCCGCTACGGTGAGTGCCCTTCTGATCGAGGAGAGTGATCCCGCATGCGCGTCACGTCCTGGTTCCGGGTGCTGCTCGCGCCCCTGGTCGTGGCGGCGGTCCTGCCGCCCGCGGCCGAGGCGTCCACGCCGCCCGCCCCCGCCACCACAGGCCGTACGCCCGTCGTCCTCTTCCCCGCCTTCCACCTCACCAAGCTGCGCGTGGACGTCGACGGGCAGTCCACGGCGCCCGGCTGTCCGCGCCGGGGCAGCTTCGAGGACTGGTATCTCAACGACCACCCGAGCAAGAAGTTCAGCCAGGTCTGCCAGGACCGCCTGCTCACGCTCCGCCACGACTCGTCCCCGGCCGGGCGTACGAAGCCGATGGCGGCCCGCTTCAGCGAGCAGCCCGGCGTGCGGGTCTCCGTCGTCGACTACGGCAGCACGCGCAGCGCCCCCTTCTACGAGCCGCTGTACCGGACGCTGGAGCGGCACGGGTACCGGCGGGACACCGATGTCCGGGTCGCGGGCTACGACTCCCGGCTCACCCCGGACCTGGCGGGCTTCGTCCCGCGCACCCGCAGGCTCATCGAGGCGACGTACCGCGCCAACGGCGACCGCCCGGTGCGCCTGGTCGGGCACTCGAACGGTCCGCTGTACGCCCAGTACCTGCTCACCCACACGTCCCAGGCGTGGCGCGACAAGTACATCCAGGGCTTCACGCCGATCGCCGGGAACTTCCCCGGGCAGGGCCTGCTGTACCCGGTGATGTTCTCGGGGCTCAACATCCAGGACTTCGGCTATCCGACGACGCGGGCGAACGCGCGGAGCAGCGCCCGCATGTACCTGAGCGCCCCGTCCACGTACATGAGCGCCGCCGACCCGCGGGTCTTCGGCGACCGCGAGACGGTCGTCAAGGCCGGGTCCACCGGCCGGAGTTACACCCCGCGCGACTACCCGGAGCTCTTCGCCGACGCGGGTCTCCCGGCGGCGAAGGAGCTCGCCGACCACTACATCGGCTTCGTGAAGTTCACCGGTCCCCGGTGGTTCCCGAACGTCGACGTGTCGGCGGAGAAGGGCTCGGGCCTCGCGACGCCCGTGGGCGCGCGGCTCAGGAACCTGAAGGTGGGCCAGGTGATCTCCACGGACCAGTTCCTCAACCGGGACGGCGACAGCAACCAGGAGGACATCACCAACGAGGCGGTCCTGGCCTGGCGTTCGATGCCCTGCCACCGCTTCTCCCTGACCGACCACCCCGGGGTGGGCCACTTCGACCTGCCGGGCGACCGGGCGCTGCTCGACCGGCTGGTCGGGGACCTGAGGCGGGAGCGGGCCGACTGCCCGTAGGAGATCAGCTCTCCTTCCGGGAGGCGCGCGCACCGTGCGTCTCCCGGGCGAGCGCCGTGTCGGCCGCGGCGAGGATGTTGGCGAAGGTGCCGGTGATGATCGGCTTGGCGAGGCGGCGGGTGAGGAAGGGGCCGACCAGCGGGACGGGGATCTCGGCGCGGGTGACCCACACGACGTGGGTGCCCCCGTCGACCTCCGTGAACGTCATGCGCCCGAGCTCGTGCCGCGAGGGCGGCAGGCTCCGCTCGACGACGTACTCGGTGGCGTACGGCGGCTCGTACTGCGTGATGCGCTCCCGGAACCAGCCGATGAGCCAGGTGTGGTTGCGCACGGCGCCGACGCCGTAGGGGGCGCCCTCGCCGCGCCGGGCCAGGCGGCAGCGCAGGACGAGGGGTGAGCGGGTGTAGTTGGTGGTCGTGGTGAGCCAGGCGAACACTTCGTCGATCGGGGCGGCGATGGTGCGCTCGACGGTCATCGTCTCCATGGCTAGCTCTCCTGTGCAGTCGCGTGTTTTCGTCCGACGCAGTGGAGACAAGACAGGTCGGCGATCCGTGACATCGCGCTCGGGTGACGTGCTTCACACGGTGGTGACGGGGTCGGGCGGCGTGGGGCGGGCGCGCCCCCTAACCCCCGAAGCGGTGCACGTACAAGTCCCTGAGCAGGGAGATCTCCGCTCCGTGGTGGATCGTCTCGCGGTTGATGTGCAGCACGAGCGTCGCGAGCGGCTCCTCGGCGTACGCGCCCTCGGCCGGGCCGCACGGCCGCGCGAGCCCTTCCTCGCCCAGGCCCCGCACGCCGGTGATCCACCTCTCGTACGCCTCGTCGAGCCGGTCGAGGGCCTCGGCCGCCGTGCCCGGCCACGGATAGGTCATGTAGTCCATGGGCGGCCCGCCGAAGTGCGCGGCGGTGCGCATGCCGAGCACGCCGACGAGGATGTGGCCGATGCGCCAGGCGATGGTCGTGACCGGGGCCGGGTCGGGCGCGGGGTAGGCCCAGTCGATGGTGAGGCCGCCGCGTTCGGGGTCGGGGCGCACGGTCCAGCAGTCGGGCACGGGCTGCCAGAAGTACTCGTCGTCGGTGAGGCCGTCCAGGCGCGGGCGCAGCTGGTTCTGCCAGTGCCAGTCGAGCTGGTCGGCGAGGAGCGGGTTCCAGTCGAGTGCCATGGCCTCACGCTAGGGCGCGTACGACGTTCCGGCCTCCCGGCTCTCCACGGGGCTGCCTGCTCGGCCAGGGAATGGACGAGGAACGGCAGCCCTTCGGGCCGAGGGCGGTCATGGCGTCGACGTGCGGATGATGTCTGCGATCTCCCGCGCGTGGGTGAAAACCAGTCCGTGGTCGGTGTCGAGCCGGGTCACCGGGGTCTGTGGCCGTGCGCGCAGGAGGCGGTCGATGCCGTCGCGCCAGAGCTGGTTGAAGCGCGGGACGGGGTCTTCGGCGCTGTCCCCCGCCATCGAGGTCGACATGATCATGCGGATGGGGTAGCGGATCTTCCCGTGGCGGTCGAGGGTCTGCTGCGTCCGCACGGCGTCGACTTCGAGGTTCAGGTCAAGGATCTCCTGGCCGGTGAGCAGCACTTGGCGCGGGGTTCCCTTCGCCCGGGCGACCTCTTCGCTGTTCGCCTGTTCCTCCCACATGGTGCGGAAGAGCGGCAGGTCGGTGGGGGTGAGGAAGGGGTCGGGCACCGGGTTCGCCCCGTCGATGAGGACCAGTCCGGCGAGGGGGACGGTGTCGGGGTGCTCGGCGGCGTACTGGAGGACGAGGTCCGCGCCCAGGGAGTAGCCCACGAGCAGCGGCGGGGTCGCGGCCGGGAGGCCGCGGCGGGCGAGCTCCGCCAGCACGGCCGCGAGGTCGCTGCCGAACGCCTCGAAGGAGTACGAGCCGGCGGCCGAGGCCAGTCCGTGGCCTCGGAGGTCGAAGGTAGTCACGTCGAAGTCGTGGCGCAGCTCTGCGGCCAGGTCGTGCAGGTCCGCCTGGGTGGAGCTGAGGCCGGGGCACAGGACCAGGGGGCGTCCGCGGCCGCCGCGGGTGACCGGGAGCGTGACGCCGTCGTGGTGGACCGTGAAGCGCTCCATCGTTCCCTTCTCCACCGCTCCCTCCTCCATCACTTCCTCCTCCGTCCCGCGCTCCCTCAACGGGCCGCCTCCGCCGTCGACTTGACGTGCGCGTTGCGCGAGCGGATGAGGTGCGGCATGTACCGGTTGAGGGCGAGCCACTCCGCCAGGCGGCCGAGCGGGCCCAGCGGGGCCGTGAACTCGATGACGTCGCGCATGCGCGTGCCGCCCTCGCCGTCGGGCTCGAAGTAGTGGGCGTGGTACCAGCGTCGGAAGGGGCCGGAGACCTGTTCGTCCACGAAGTGGCCGGGTGGGTCGTGGGCGGTGATCCGCGAGGTCATCCGCCAGGGCACGCCGAAGTGCCGGGCCTGCCAGGTCACGGTCTCGCCCAGCGCCATGCGGCCCGCCGTGACGCCGCCGACGACGCGCTCGCCGGAGTCGGCCATCGACGCGGTGTGCACGTCGACGTCCAGTGAGATGTCGAAGACGAGCTGCGGGGGCGCGGCGATGCGGGTGACGACTTCGAAGCGGGTCACAGCGTGAACACCACCCCGCGCCAGGTCCAGCCCGCGCCCAGGACCGCCTCCTGCAGGGGGTCCTTCATCTCGGCGGGGTCGAAGCGGAACACCTCGCGCTTCTCCCTGTGGCCGTCCTCGTTCCGCTCGTACGTCCATTCCCGGGTCACCGTCTTCACCCGGCCCCGGGAGTACTCGCGCGAGCGGGACAGCCGCGGGGTGTCGCCCACCCACGCGACCTCCCACTGTTCGTCGAGGGCGCGGACCTCGTGCTCGGCGGCGTCCAGGCGCATGCGGGTCTTCAGGGTCCGGTCCAGCTGGGTGCGGACGAAGAAGGTGCGCCAGGCGGGCTCCTGGACCCGCCACTCCGCCACCAGGTCGGCGTTCTCGTCGGGGGTGGCGGCGCGCACGAGCCACGGCACGTCCGGCCCGCCCAGCGCGAGCAGCGCCGCGCGCACGTCCGCGGCCGGGCGCGGCGGCACGCCGTCGCCCGGCCGTCTGGTTCCGGTCAGTCGCTCGAAGAGACCCATTGGACGAACATTACGTGCCCCCTCGGACCGGTCGGATCAGCAGGCGGATCAGCAGGTGGATCAGCAGGCGGTGTCCTTGTCCGGCCGCACGCCCGTCGCCAGGTAGCGGGAGACGGTCCGGTCGCCGCAGGCGTTGCCGTTGGCGAGGTAGACGTCGTGGCCGGAGGAGTCCACGGTGACCATGGTGGCGCGCCGGCCGAGGGCGTCGCGGAGCTTGCGGGCGCCGCTCAGCGGGGTGTTGGGGTCGCGCTCGTTCTGGATGAGGAGGATGTTGGCGGGGCCTTCGTCGGTGATCCGCACCGGGGGCTCCTGCGGCTTGTACGGCCAGGCGGCGCAGGGCATCGCGCTCCGGGGCATGCCCGCGGTCAGCGGGTACTTGGCGCGGCTCTTGGCAACGGCCGTCTGGTAGGCGGCCGTTGACGAGGGCCAGGCGACGTCGTTGCAGAGGGTGGCCAGGCCGACCCCGATGACGTTCTGCAGCGCCTCCTCCGGGGGGCCGACGGGCGCGGGCGGCACGGTGCCCTTCTGAGCGGCGAGGATCAGCTCAGCCAGGGTGGGGTAGGCGTCGGGCTCGGCGAGGGTCTCGAGCATCGTCTGGCGCAGGACGTTGCCGCTGAGCTCCTCCGGGTTGGCGCCCGGCCACGGGATCGGGTCGCGGTCGAGCCGGGCGGCGAGC
The DNA here is from genome assembly GCF_042740175.1 of Streptomyces sp. NPDC059009. Lineage (NCBI taxonomy): Bacteria > Bacillati > Actinomycetota > Actinomycetes > Kitasatosporales > Streptomycetaceae > Streptomyces > Streptomyces sp. NPDC059009. The sequence goes on from NZ_JBHYJB010000041.1 coordinate 104,159, forward strand.
TTCAGGAACAGCGGCCGCACGTCCTTGGCGCTCTTGGCGAGGCGGTACGGGTTGCCGGGCTCGGCCGCCCACGCGGCGAAGTCGGGGAAGGTGTCCTCGACGCCTTGTTCATGGCTGGCGACCCAGGCGCGGTTGCCCTGCTTGGGGTCGGGGTTGTCGTTGCTGTCGAGCACGATGCGGTCGGTCCGCCCGGGGAACAGCTGGCTGTACACGGCGCCGACGTAAGTACCGTACGAGACGGCCCAGGCGGAGAGTCTCTCCTCGCCGAGCGCAGCCCGTATGCGGTCGATGTCACGGGCCTCGTTGGCGGTGCTGATGTGGCGCAGCAGCTCGCCCCCGTTGCGCTCGCACGCCCGGGACATGCGGCGGGCGGTGGCCATGTTCTCCGTCACCGACCCGTCGGCGGCGGGCCAGGGCCGCAGCCGGGACGTGGCGAGGTCGGCGTGGTCGAGGCCGCAGCTGACGGGGTTCGAGGCGCCGAGTCCCCGCGGGTCGAAGCCGATCAAGTCGTAGGCGTCCCGCACCTCTTGAGGCAGCTTCTGTCCCTTGCCGGAGGGGTCGTCGAGCGCGGATCCGCCGGGCCCGCCGGGGATGAGGAACAGCGCGCCGCGCCGTGCCTCGGGCTTCTCGCTGGGGATGCGGGAGATGGCGACGGTGGTCTGCCTTCCTTCGGGGTCCTTGTAGTCGAGCGGCACCTCGACGGTCGCGCACTGCTGGCGGGGGTCGACGCCGGAGCCGGTGCACTTCTTCCAGTCGAGGTTCGCCTGCCGGTCATGGGTGGGTGCGGGGGCGGGTGCGGCGGCCGCCGCGGTGGCGGCGAGGGGTGCGGTGAGGCCGAGGGCGACGGCGGATGCGGCGAGCAGGGTGGCGTTGCGTTTCATCTTCGTCTTCGTCTTCGTCTTCGTCGTCACGCCGTGCGTCGTGGGCGTCATCATCTTCTTCGTCGTCTGCTTCGTCATACCGACGATCTTTACCGAGGCACCCCTGCCGCCACATCCTCCCAACTGACCACTGTGGATGGGGGTTTACCCCGATCAGCCCCCTAGGGTGGCGAACACTCCTCGGGCTCGGTTCCCGTCCAGCAGCCGCCAGCCTCCGCCGACATGACCGACCGTTCCTCGCGGAGCGGACACCTCGCCGTCCGGGGCAGGCTGCAGGACCCGGCACAGGCGGAGGGTGGCGGCGATGTCGCCGTCGACGGACAGGGGGCCCTCGCCGGAGTAGGAGCCGACGACGTCCAGGTCGGGGACGTCGCTGGCGTTCTGGTCCTGGGCCTGCACCCGGCCCTCGAACAGGGCCAGCAACTGGGCGACCAGGACCGGGTCGTGGCGGCCGTCGTAGGCCCAGCGGCGTCCCAGCACACCGTGCTCCATGGTGCCGACGAGGGCGTGCTCCGCGCCGTCGAGCGGGGCACCGCGGTAGGTGAGGGGCACCAGGTAGGTGACCGGTTCACGGCCGGGGGCCGCGTCGGTGACGACCATGAACTCCATGCCGACCTCGCCCTGCGGGTCGTCGAGGCGGAAGCCCCCGGCCTTCTCCAGGACCGGCGCGCCCTCACCACCGCGATACCAGGAGCGGGTCGGCAGCCAGGAGGTGAGCAGCTCGAGCTTGGTCGGCTTCAGGACGGTGCGGTGGATGACGGCCATGTCGGCGGCTCTCTTCCCTTGGCGATCAAGTGGACGCGGACCAGCACAGCCTCGCATCCGTGCGGCCTGGAGAGACCGGCGCCCGGAGAAAACGGTGACCCGCCCTCTCGCGCGAGATCGGAGCGCCGGGTCTTCGCAGGCCCGGCGCTCCGACCCCTGAGGGGTGGTCAGTCCTGGTGCACCTCGTTACGGCCCGCGCCACCGGAGAGCTTGTCGGTGCCCGCGCCGCCCCACAGGACGTCGTCACCACTGTTGCCCCACAGCGTGTCGTTGCCCGCCTCGCCGTACAGCTTGTCGTTGTTCTTGCCGCCGTACAGGACGTCGGCGCCGCCCCCGCCGCGCAGGATGTCGTTGCCGTCGTCGCCGTGCAGGTTGTTCGCTTCGGCGGTGCCGGTCAGGGTGTCGTTCCCGGCCTCGCCGAAGCAGTCCTGGCCGCAGTGGGTCAGGGTGTCGTTGCCCGGGCCGCCGTAGGAGCCGAAGCCGAACGGGCCGCCGCCGCCGTCCAGCTTGTCGTCGCCGTCGCCGCCGTGCAGCATCGACCCCACGGAGCCCTTGATCACGTCGTTGCCCGCGCCGGCGTAGACCCCGGCCCACGCTTCGCTGTCCGGGGCGAGCGTCAGAGTGTCGTCCTTGTCACCCAGGTCGATGTCGTAGTTGTCCGAGTCGTCCGAGCCCTGCGGGATCAGGACGGCGCAGCGCACGGTGGTGCGGTCGCCCTGCGCCGGGTACGCGCACTCGTCCGACTGCGCCGCATCCGCGGAGATCGCGATCTCGTTGCGGTCGTGGAACGTGAGGACGTAGTACGACTCGAACTCGCCGCGCTGCTCGATCTTTTCGTCGACGGTCAGCCGGTTCTGCTGGCCGGGGGCCGCCTTGTACCAGAGCTCGCCGTCGGCGATGACCATGGAGGCCGTCGCTGCCGCCGCGGGGGCGGCCTGGGCGGCCGGAACCGCTAAGGCGAGGGCACCGAGGCCCAGGGCTGCGGTGGCGGCGAGAGTGCTGTAAGTGCGCATGCGGAAGTGTTCCTTTGGTATGTCTGGTTGCGGTGGTTCTTGTGGTCATTGAGTGAGACATGGGGCCCCGCACGGGAGTTGCACCCTCGATCGTGAACAACGGCGGGCCAGTCAGTGGCCGGGACATGGACGGCACGGTGCAGGCCGTCGCGGGGTCCACCGCGTCCCACTCCCGCGTTCCAGGCACCCCACATATCCCCTGGCCAGAGGGCCTTTACGTGTTCCAGCGTCCCCAACTGCCCGGATGTGCTGGCCTCTTGGGCAGAGCACCCCGCAGGCTCGGACCGTGCCCACCGGGAGCCGGACCGCTCTGAACGGTTCTGAGTGGTTCTCAACGTGGGCCGTCAGTAACGACTTTGGGAGTACGTACATGCTTCGCAAGCGCTCACGTCTGATCGCCGCCCCGATCGCGGCCGCCGCCCTGACCCTCACGGCCG